>DAOUVJ010000105.1 GCA_030667705.1 Promethearchaeota archaeon
AATCCCGAAGGATCATATCATTATCTTATTTAGGGCTCAGTCTCCTGAAGACGTGGGTATCGCTGGGAAACTTCTCTTAGACATGAAAAGTCAAAAGCCATAATATTTCTTACAGGAATAATAAGAGAATAATAATAATTCTTGAGTAATCATTTTTCTCCTCGATATAGATGAAAAATGGAATTGATAAAATCATCATCTTCTCCAACAAAAAATATGTTTTACATCTATATATATTCTAATAGAGTATGGTGAAATTATTTAAAAGTACATGACGTTATTATATAATAAAATGAGAGAAAAAAAGTGAAGAAAAAAAATGAAATTAGTAGTTAAAGAATTTGTTTGTCCCGAATGTGGACAGATAAGATGGTTAAAAATAAAAAATATTTGTGCGGATTGTAGAGATAAGAAAGTTCTCAATGAAATCGCACGAGTGCGAAAAATGAACAAAGAAATTGTGTTGGAAAATCTTGTTTATTAAGTTATAGTTTTTAATTAGAACATTTTATGAGTTTTAGATTATCTTATTTTATTCATTAAACATTTTAGTTTTAAAAAGATGAATGGCATTCCTCCTTGATAGGACATATTGGACATTTTATCCTAACATTTTTTTAACTTTTTTTCGATATTCCTCAAACTCTTTTTGACCTTTTCCAGTTAAACTTAGCATTGAATGTGGTTTTCTCATTATAATTTCCTTTTTCATTGTTATATATCCTTTATCTTCTAACTTTCTCACGTGCGTTGAAATATTTCCCCAAGTAAGACCTGTCTGATTCTTAAGAGCGACGTATTCGACACTTTTCACCACATATAAATGAGAGAGGATCTTTAGTCTAGCAGGAACGTGAATGAACCTATCCTGCTCGTTAAATTCGGTTCCGCTCTCGTCTTGGGAGTCATTATTTGTCATTGATATCCTCAAATTTCGGTGGTATCGGATACTTACGTAGAAATCGCATTATTAAAATGGCACCAATGATGATTAGAACCGCTCCGATGGTACACGAGATAATTAAGCTATATAAATAATTGCCCATAAGAGCATCAAAAAATCGCTCCAAAAAAAACTCCAATCCATATATTACTCCAATAATACTAAACCGAATGTTTTTAGATATATAGGAACCGACATAAAAAATGTCTGGTATGACCCAAAGTGAGAGAACTATTAATACCAATAATTCTACTAATGGATTCTTAGGTATTATAAGCAATATGAAAAGCCCGAGAAATCCCCCTGCGATCATGAGGATTGAAAACGCGACTATTTTTATGATCCTTGATTTTGGAGGAAGTTTAAATTTAATGATTCCAGTTCTAGGTCTGATGATTTTATTATCAAAGATTACCATCATGGCAACTACTATAAATACATAAATAAATGAGAGCCCCATGTTTGGTAGTATTTTTTCTATATAGCTTAAAATGCCCCCGCCAAGGATGAGAACTCCTAAATAAAATTCGAGAGTGCCACTTTCAGTTAATGTTTTACAATATTTTTTCTCAATCTTCTTTAAATCTGAATCCAATGACGTGTTATCACCTTTTTATCTTTTGTTCAGATGAACTCTTCAATGAAGAGTACTCTTTAGTAATAAACATTCCTGATTCGTATATAAATCTTTGCGTGACAAAGTTCATCATTTAAAAAAGATAACTAGTGATAGTTCTGGATTTTCTTAAAAATCTATCTTCTTGCGAAGTAGCAAAATTATCCCGATTATACTCATTGGAAGAAAGGCAAATAGAATTAATGAGTATCCTGAAATGGTTTCTGGAGGATGTTGATAAAGTATACACGTGTTATTCTCTATGACGTGTCCATCGGACTCGTCGTAATCAATGCACTCTCCTACTTCAAAAAAAGTATTATTCATAACGGTGCAATATTTTGCGTGTACCACATTACTTGGACGAGCGAGGTAGACAGCTGTAGAGAAGTGACTTATGAAATTAAACAAGATTGAATTGTAAACTGATTCAGAAGCGATGCTGATTCCACCATGTCCCCCTATTACATCTCCATCGTCATCAATGAATTCTATTCGATTATACATTATCGTGTTAAAGCTTCCACCGCCCCAAAATCTGATTCCGTTTTGACCAGAGATATTATTTAAAGATATTATATTATGATCACATCCTCCTTCTAAGTACAGTGTCATATAGTTCGAATAAATTGTATTCCTTGTTATATTATTGTAATCACTATTAATGAGATTTAATGAATACCCGCTATCTTTTGGAGTGTATTTTATGTTTATCATAACGTTATCCGTGATTTCATTATAGTGGCAACCCCAGAATCTCATGCTGAAGGAATTTCCCGTAAATGAACTATTATCAACGTAATATAAACTCATATCGCTGTCTGATTCAACTGCTCTGTTTGAATCTATTTTCATCATTGAACCATTGAACACGTAAATACTCTTATCTTCTTCATAATAGAAGTCATTATTCAATAATGTTAAATTCTCACAATAGCGTATATCAACAGAGTGCCTGTATGGATCACTTGAACTTCCATTAATAAAAATATTTTCAGTAATGTTTCCATGAGATACATAATCTAAATCAATTCCGTGATAATGACAATTTAAAAAGAGGCAATCTCGAATGATGAATGGCACTTGCGAGTTTTGAATGGAGATCGCGGAATTAACGCGTGAAATAGAAATGAAATTAAGTCCCTCTATTAAATAAGGATCATTCCAAGTACCTGTTCCAGTAATCCATTCGTTTTCTAAGGCTGTTTTACTCCAGTTATGGTCAGGATTTGTATCATCGATGAAAATTGGTGACATTGATATAAGGGATGATTTGACTATAGGTAATTTATCATCAACATGTTTTGGCACTAAAGAGTTTCCATTCATTAAAATAAATAACGATAAGATAAAACTCATTATAATCAAAAGATTTTTTAATCTAAGCTTTTTTAGCTTCATATAATTGAACTTCCCCACTATATTAATTTTTATGTCCTAACTATAATTAAGGATAAACGGCTTTAAAAATCTACACTGTCAAGATAATTTAAAATGAAATTTGTAGGTTTTAAATATTAATTAAATATTGGACTTATTGTGATTTTTCCGTCTTCGGGTATTTATCCTTAAATATAACATCGATTTAAAAATAGAAATAGCAACCTTTTTTATTTCGATTCTTTATTTAAAGAATATAAAAACTCGAATAATAAATAAATACAAGTAAAAAAAGTTAGTTAGTTGTTACCATCTTCACTTTGGGAGCATAAACGTCTTGGACAGCATAATTATTAAAATTAATGCTATAATGATCTCGCCAACGCAATTGAACATCTTCTAACATTGCTTCATGAATATCTTTTTTAATCTTACCTTTCGCTTGGATGAGCGTGCCCATTGGTGCTGCGGTGATTTCGCCATTCTTTACAACAACTTGTCCCTCTTTTATCGTATACGCAGCATTTGCGAACGCTTTTTCAACGTCATAACCAGTGTAGTTTTCGGGATCTAGCTTATAGATCGATACATCTCCGATAGCTCCAATACCCAAATGACCTCTGTCCTTCAGACCTAAGTTCTTTGCATTGCCTGCGCGTGTTACAATACATAATTCATTCAAAGTATATTCCCTATCCAGATTTGGTAACGTTGTAGCACTACTCGCTTTCTTTGAAACTATTTTTTCAAGCATCTCCTTCCGGGACTTGTTATCCATTAACCATTTGAACGCTATTGGATAGGTTGTAAACGGTGCTCCATTAGGATGGTCAGTCGTGAAAGAAATCTGCCATGGATCCTTTACTAAGAGCATTAATTCAAGACCGATTGCCCATTGTACAGCGTTAACGCCGTTTTTTGGTGCGAAGAAATATGGAACAATTCCAGAACCTGATTCTGCCTCTATGCCCCCATTGATCCATTTAACTCCTGGCTTAGCTCCCCATGCACTCATTCCACCTAAATGATGCAGGGCAAATTCCCAAGGTCCGTCCCCTGTCATGGTAGTAGTTGCGTATTTAGTGAAAACGACTTGACCACAATCTATCGATAAATGCTTGTGTGAATTGACATATTCAGCGACTTGAGGTGCTCCTGATTCAAAATTCCCCCAATTCTCACCCGCATATGCATTAAATTGGACGTGAGTGCAGTGAGTGTTTCTATCTTCTCTTCCTTTGGGTTCAATGTTTTCTGTAATATCCCATGTTTCAATTGAGTGGGCATAATTTCCAGGATGACCCAAATTATTGCAGTGTAAGTGTATAGAATGCGGTAATTCAAGCATTTCATTAGCCTTCGATAGACCCTCGACGATTTGTCGGGGTGTAACATCCCAATGTAATACAGGTGTATCCACATCTTCGCAATTTCGACCCCAAGCCCAATTTTCTACGCCTCCGGGGTTTACGATTTTAATTGCATAACCTTTAGTTACATCCATTACCCAGTTAACATAAGCCGCAAGTTTCTCAATGTCATTATCTCGGACGTATTGGAGGACATACCAATTATTTCCCATTATTGGCATTGCTAACTTGTCAAGAATGGGGATACTATTGAATTCTTCGTGAGTATGACGTGCTTCAAGTAATGGCATTGCAGGTTCTGCGACAGTAGTATATCCCATTTTAGCGTAGAGATATCCTGTTTTCCAAGTGGATGGTACGCTGAATCCTGTTCCCGAACGGGTCAATTTCGTGCGTTTTTCGTTGCTTTCAGGAACTTTATCTTCAGGTCGGAATGATCTTCCAGCATTAACTTTTGCTCCTGCTATATGACTGTGAATATCTACACCACCAGGCATGACGATTAAACCAGATGCATCTATTACTTTTGCTTTCCCATTGACTTTTTCAACAACGACTCCATCTTTAATGTAGATATCTTTCTTTTCACCATCAAGATCGTGTAATGGGTCGTATACTAAGCCATTTTTGATAATTAAATCGCGCATGATATATTCCTATTAATAAATATAATTAGAATTAAATTTTATAATTTTTGAAGTTTTTCTTAGATGTTAGATGTTAGAATCACGTAGCTTTATTAAAAATTGTGATTCATTTTGATTTGTATATTGGGAGAGAATAGAAGTTTTTAAATGTTAATCTAATACAAAAAAAGTACTATTTTTTATGGTGTATTATTCCTTTAAATTCACTCAAACTAAAAACAATTAAAGATAGTAAATTAATAAGATTCTAAAAAATTGGACTATTAAAATTTCTTATAGATTTGTAATTGTATTCTAATTATATAACACTTGAGCTATAATGATGACAAAAATTTGGATTATTCATAACTCCCTGCATGGAAACTCAAAGCAAATCGCAAATCAAATTGCTAAGGGTTTGAAGGATGTTCATGATGTAAACGTAAAAAGTATTAAAGATGTTAGCCCTGAAGACATTGCTAAAGATGAGCCTTATGGCTTGATCATCGCTGTCCGAATTCTCGCTTTTAGGTCAGATCCTGAAATCCGGAAGTTTCTCAGCAATTTAGATGAAGCCATAACTAAGCCAATTTCGAAAGTCGCCTATTTTGCCACCCATGCGTTGGGTTGGAAAAAACTTTTCATAAAAGGAATGAAAAAGACTCTTGAAAAAATTGGATGTGTCTCGGAAATCTGTCCCGAATTTCTGGAAGTCAAAATGCAAAAGCCGGAAGGACCACCTGTTGAAGGTGCAGACACTAAAATTGATGAATTTGTTTCAACTTTGAAAGATTTCCTCATATAAAGTTTCAGATTAAAAAAAAAAAATAAGTTATTTTTTTTTACTTAATGTCTTTTAAATCTACGCCTTTGGTTTCTCTAACTAAAAATATACTGACTGGAATCATGAGTAGGTTAAATAATGCAAAGATTATGAAAGTCGTACCTAATCCAACGAGTAAAATAATGAAACTACTTGATAAAAGACCAATTGTACCACCAATCGCATTAATTAGTCCTCGAAAACCAACTCCTGTACCCCTTCGGTCCGTTGGGATTAACTCTAGTGTTGTCAACCGAATGATGCCCCAGAGCCCCCAGAATGATACGTGGCTAATTGGATAACCAATGAACACGTACAAGGTGGCATTGGGTTGCAACGCTCCAATTACCCAAAAAATCACGGAAAAAGGTAATAAACACGACCATAAATACAATAGCGGTTTTCTGCCAATGCGATCTGCTAATAAGCCATTAATCAGATATGCCGTCATCACTGTAAAAATAGTCAATAGAAATAGATAAGTAATGAGCGTTTGATTGATTGCTCCCACATCTGAAATATATTTTTCGAAAAGACCAATGAATAAGTTACTGAATCCAAAGAGAAATGATATAACCAGCATATAAATGTATGATTTTCTTTCTTCAGTTTGAAATATTGACTTTAGATCTTCAAAAAAAGTTCTGGAACTGAACTCGCCTGTACTTTTCATTTGTTCATATTTAGAAGTCTCCTTTAGTGTAAGCATTACTACTAAAGTTAAAGTAAATCCAAGAATCATGGGGATTATAGCGATACCTCTCCAGAATGTATTTCCTCCCGTAGCAAAAATAAATCTTGAAATTACCATCAAGACTGGTCCCGCTAACCCTACAAGGGGAATTATATTCGAATAATAAGCGCGTTTCTTGGACTCGCTTTCTTCATTGATGATAATAATCCAGACATCCGAAGAAAAGAAGAAATATAAAATGAACACGAATGACTGGTACATTACATAATTTACAGACAAAAACATTCCCAAGGATGCAAAAGCCATGCCGAATGCGGTAACAGCAAGCATTTTCTTTCGTCCAAGTTTATCTGAAAGATATTGAGTAAAAAATAAGAAGTACATCCCAATCGACACAATACCTCCAGCGAAAGCCATAATTGAGTTTTGCTGTTCCGTAGAAAATGTACCTAAGAACTCAGCTGCAATAAAAGAAGGAATGGACCCCGGAAAAATCGTTGTATAAGCATCTAATATTTGTACAAACATTAAAACAATTAGAAGCTTGCGAAAGTACGATTTCGATCTAATACTATTATTTTCTGACATTTTCAATCCTTAATGTTATGAATAATCTAGATGATGATATAATTGGGTTAAATTTCTATAAATAGATTTGGAGGATTTAAAAAAAAAATAGTATAAATATATTTTCAGGAGGACTATAAATCGAGTTTTTTTAACTTAATTTTCTAAGCGTTAGTGGTCTTTCTGGTAAGATTTAGAGCTATAATAAAAAAAGCCCTAAAATTATTGGGTCAAAAATGCAAAAGAAAAAAATTACTATTATAAAATTGCCTAATGGTGAAATAGAATATCATTAGAAGTTTTAATTACCAATTCTTTCCATTTTAGTATAAGATCTAAGATAATTTTAAATATACATGGAGCTAGAATTTCTTATAGTCTTTTTTTTACTTAAATTAAAAAAAATATAAAAAAAAAATTAAAAAAGTGTAAATTATGGGTGCTGGAAAGATATTAATGGTTGTTTCTGGACTTATAACAATCGTAGCAACTTATGTACTATCGCTTTATTATATTGGAGGAACCATTTATGGGTGGGGAGTCGGAGCTTGGGTTTTAGCTTTTCAAGCTGGAATATGGACTTCAGGAGATTTTCTTTTAATCACGATTGAGATTGTTGTTATCTTATTTTTACTCGCAGGATTATTTCAATTAATTGGCGCAAAATCTCGATGGATTGGATTCTTAGGTTCATTATTAGCACTGAGCGGATTTGTTTATTTTATGCTAATTGAATTTTCTCTTATTTCCTCAACTGCTATATATGCCCTTCTATTTGCAGGTGAAGCGATAGGGCCTCTTCCAATCCACATTCTGCTAGGAAATTTCGTAGGATTAGGAGCTTATGTATTAGCTGGAGGAGCTGTACTAGGATTTATTGGAACATTCGCAAGTAGAGACTAATTTAAAACTAAAGTTTTATTTTTATTTTTATTTTATCCTTTTAATATGATTAAAATTTGAGAGATCCGCTTCTTCATTTAAATTAATGAAGGATTCTAACTTATCATCAAGCAATTTAATTTCGTTTTCGATTGAGACATATTTAATTTTCATTTTAGCCTGATCTAAGAGTTTAGATAATTTGAAGCACTTGTTGCTTAAGTTTTCTTGCGCTCTTTTTAGAAATGGGGCTATTTTATAAATCGCAAATAATGGTTCTACATAATTATTATCCCATATAGGCATACATGCATCATTAAATGCGAACTGTTTCATCATGAAATTTATTACATCTATATTAAGAAATGGGTTATCACAAGAGATAATAAAAGCAAATTGATAATTTAAATGGTATAATTCTTTGAATGCGGTATATAAACCAATTAGAGGGGATCTTATATTCTTATTTTCAATGATACCATAATCATCGATAATGAAAGCAGTTATTTTACTAATATCCACGTCATGTATATAATTTTGAACTTGCTCACTAGTATTAGCTACTAAAAAGATCGGATATTTAAATTCTGATAACTTTTCAATCTGATGTGTTATAAGGGGCTTTCCATCATGCATATAAAGTCCCTTATCACTTCCAAATCGTTTACTCCTTCCCCCTATTAAAATTACGAATGCAAACTCTTTAATATTTTGGCTTATACGTGAGTCACTTTTCTGATTAATTGCTAATAAGATATTAAACTAATTTATAAAAACCTTGAATGATATTAATTAATTGTACTTAATGTAGATAACGATTCTATCTTATTAGAAACTAAAATGAGATTAAATACAAAAGTATCGATAAAGGAAGATAAACCTTTAGAACATTGTGCTGTTTTTGGAGTTGCTTGTGATGATATTGGATATTCTATTTCTAGATATTTATATTCTGGACTTATTGCTCTACAACATCGTGGGCAAGAATCGACAGGAATATCCATTGTGAATACTGGCGGCCACATTTTTACCTATAAAAGAAAAGGGCTTGTATCTAAAGTTTTAAATAACAAAATGTTATCTAAATTCTGGGGGAATGTGGGTATTGGTCATAACCGCTATGCTACTACTGGATCTCAAGAATTCAGTTCAAAAGATTACATGCAACCATTTCACTTAAAAAATAATGAAATTGAATTCTCTCTCGCGTTTAATGGAACGATTCCAAATTATGCCGATTTAAAACAAAGGCTTGAGGATATGGGAAGAGTATTCATTACAAATACAGACACAGAGGTAATTGCCCAATTCATTGCTTCTTTAGCAATTGGGACTGATGATTGGTCTGAGATCTTAAGAATGGCGAGCAAATTCTTGGATGGTTCTTATTCTCTAGTAATTCTTACCTCAGAAGCGGATATCTATGCGATACGTGATCCTTTAGGCTTTAAACCGTTATGCATTGGTGAATTGAAAACTGATAAAAGAAACATTTATTTTGTCTCCTCGGAATCTTGTGGTTTAGATGCAGTAGGGGCTAAGTTCATTCGAGACGTTGAGCCGGGAGAAATCGTTCATTTAAGTCATCAAAAAGCTATTCATTCTGAAATGATTATAAAAGCTGATAGGACCGCATTATGTCAATTTGAGTATGTATATTTTTCGCGTCCAGATTCAATCATAGATGGAGTGTCTGTGGGTGAAGCGAGGGTGCGATTAGGCATTAATTTAGCTAAGAGCGATCCTCTATTAAAAAACCCGGAATTTCGAGAGAATGCTATTGTAGTACCCGTCCCAGATTCGGGAAGAAGTGCAGCTGTAGGTTATGCTATAGAATCAAAAATCCCATATGTTGAGGGTTTGATGAAAAATCGCTATGTTTGGAGAACTTTTATCATGCCTGGTCAAAAAAAAAGAGAATCTGCGGTGAAAGAAAAGTTAAATCCGATAAGAAGCGTGATTGATGGTAAGCATGTCGTACTTTTGGATGATTCAATCGTTCGAGGTACTACAACAGCACAAATCATAAACTTAATTAGAGAAGCTGGAGCTAAATCTGTAAATGTAAGAATTAGTTGTCCTCCCGTCATAAGACCTTGTTACATGGGTATAGATTTTCCAACTACCGATGAACTTATTGCAGGACGATATAAAAGATTGCATGGAGATAATTTCACAGAAGAAATAAGAAAAAAGATAGGTGCTGATTCTTTACGATATCAAACTATAGAAAATTTAGTTAATGGGCTCAAGAAGAATAAAAATCAACTTTGCATGGCTTGTCTCACTGGAGAATATCCATTAAAATCGGTTAATAAAATTATTGAATTAGAACAGTCAATCAGTTCTGATCGAAAATCATAAAGTTTTACTCAACACCATCAAAACAATACGTGCATAGTTTTTCCTTGGGTAATCCAATAGCTTTTACTAAATCTTCGAGTTTTTGGTATTTTAATGACGTTAATTGTAATCTTTCACGAATTATTTCGACCATTGCTTTATAGTTTTCTGAGTTTGGATTAGTATATTCTGAAGGATCATCAACATCTTTTCCGATTAGGTCTTTTATTGCCCAACGTCCTGCTAAATCACTTTCGGATTTAGACCGTGAAAAGTTAAGAAATTTACAACCATAAACAAGAGGAGGACAGGCTGGGCGCATGTGAATTTCTTTTGCTCCAGATTCAAATAAACGTTGAATTGCTTTTCTTAATTGGGTCCCTCTCACAATTGAATCTTCACAAAAGAGAATTCGCTTATCATTTATGAATTCTTTGATTGGAATGAGTTTCATGTTAGCAACAAGGTCCCTAACTTCTTGATCTTGAGGCATAAAACTCCTAGGCCAAGTAGGTGTATATTTAACAAATGGACGAGAGAATGGAATGTTCGCTTCATTTGCATATCCTATTCCATGTGCCGTGCCAGAATCCGGTATACCCGCCACAGAATCAATTTCTACATCATCATTCTTGCATAAATATGATCCACACCTATGCCTCACTATTTCTACATTAATTCCTTCGTAATTTGAAGCGGGGTATCCGTAGTACACCCACAGAAATGAACATATCTGCAATCGGTCTCCAGGAGGTACTTTTTGGTGAAGACCAT
>DAOUVJ010000222.1 GCA_030667705.1 Promethearchaeota archaeon
AATACAATGTATAGTTCCAGATGAACAAGGTACAAGTAAAAGTGAGTCTAAATGGATATTAAGAACACATTCTACATGGGATCCAAATTCCCGTATTCTTACAAAGGACAGATTTGGTCATGTTTGGCTTGAATTTTATTGTCATGATGGTAATAGATGGAGAAGTTATACTTATGGGATGTTCCCAGATAATTCAATTCACCATCCGGATGGATACAATCGTCAAATTTTAAATTTAGAAATTTATAAGTCTATGGATTATAATTTAAATAAAAATGAATTTAATACTGCCTTGAATTTTGCTCAGAACGTCTGCAGAGAACCCCCGTCTTATCACACGATTACGAATAATTGTACAACATTCGCTATTAATGTGCTGAAGAAAATCAATAAAGCCCCTGTTGACGGATTTATTCTCTATCCACAGAAGGTTCGAGAGTATATAGAATTAGTAGATGAATTAGATAGAAAAATAAATTATGAAAATAGTATGAATTTAGATCTCCTGTCAGATCCTCGTAAATTTACAGAAAAAAGAATTTTAAGCTGGAGATGTCGTACGTGTGATTTTACATTTGAAAGTGCTTTTAAAGTTATAGTAAAGTCAAAACCCTCTTGTCCAGCTTGTCATCGTATAGATAGAGAGGAAAAAGATAGAAGACAGTTCCCTTAAGGCATTGCAATATGATTAAACAAACTGCTTGATCTTACTAAATAATTTGGATAAATTATTAACTATTTAAACAACCTATGAAAGGGTGGTTCTCTTGAGTATTCTAAGCATAAATACCTTTGATTTTTGGAAGGACCATTATTTTGATGCAAAGAACATCTCTTATGACAAATTTTTCTGTAAGAAGTGTGAAAAAAGCACTAGGAATAACCCTATTATCAACCGCCATTCGAAATCAGCACGTGTAATCGCCTTATTAATGCAAAATCAAGTTTATACTCAACACGCAACGATCTCATAAATCACGATTATAACCCGTTTTCTCCAAGGGGGTAAGAACCTTTTGTCCAAGTTTATAATTCAAGTCTGTAACCTTTTTTAATTCTCAAATGCTTTTTATCATAATAACTATCTAATGGTAACTTCTTATTGGACGCTTAAAGATAACTCAAGTAAAAGACTTTGCTCCAATCATTTTAGTAATGTTGTTGCTTTTTATTTCGACAGCTTGTGCTAACATGCTTATTCCGAGTTATGCAACAATACAAGAAGAGTTTAACATTAGTGCGTCATTAATTGCGATTCCAGATGCTTTCTTTGTCTTGGTAAGTGCTCTTTTTGCTTTAGTATGGGGATATTATACTGACAGAATTAATCGATCTAAGGTAATCATGGCGGGTGCTTTTTCTTGGACATTTGGAATGATGCTAACAGCATTTTCAAATTCTTTTTTCATGTTGATCATTTCAAGGGTTGCAAGTGGTGCAGGATTAGGATGTGTTTTACCCGTTGGTTATTCTATCATCTCAGATTCCATTCCTCCAAAGGAGAGATCAGGATGGTTTGGTACTTTAGCAATTTTGAGTTCTTTATCAAATGGAGCAGGACAAGGATTATCATCATTTATCGGACCTATTTTATCATGGAGGTTTCCATTCATTTTATTTTCTGGTATAAGTATAATCGTAATAATTATTCTTTTTTTCGTGAAAATCCCACAAAGAGGAGCAAGTGAGGATGAGTTATTAGAATTAGTAGAATTGGATTTGGAATATAGTTATCGAATTTCTAAGAAAGATCTAATAAAAATTGTAAAACAAAAATCGAACCGCTATTTAATTATACAAGGCTTCTTTGCAATAATACCTGGTACGATCTTGGTGTATTTTACAACTTCAATGTTATCCTTTCAATATTTTTATCAAATTCCGACTGAAATTAGATTACAGACTTCGACGATCTTTGCAGGGATGGTAGGTATTGGTTATATACTTGGTAATAGCATATTTGCACGTTTAGGAGATATTCTTTTTCTTCGAAATAAAAAAAATAGAGTTAGATTGGGAACTATATGTCTAATCCTTTCTATACCGTTTGCAATCATTATGCTTCTTTCATTGCAACCTATTGATGTTAATCTTCTTGATATCAACTATCCAGTACTGCCAGAGACAATTCCAACTGAAGAAATGTTTTCTTTCATATTTCAAACAATAGGTAAAATTTTCTCAATTTATCCAAATTACATTGTTTTCTTTATTTTTGCCCTTATTGGTTCAATGCTAGCAGCAGGACCAGTTGCTAATAGGAATGCTGTAATGATCGATATAAATATGCCAGAGCATAAAGGAACTGCCGCATCTTTTTTTAAATTGTCAGAACAACTAGGGAAGGGCGTAACACTATTGATATCATATCCATTGATTTCTTTACTTGGAAGTATCTTTAACATGTTATTTCTCTCGATATTCTTCTGGTTACCTGCTGCTGTTTTATGGATTTTTGCCAGTAAAAGTGTAGAAAAAGATATGAACGATAAGACCAGAATCTTATCAGAAAGGAAACAAGTAAGTTTAATAGATTATATATTTGAATTAGAAATACAAATGGATCGAGCTGTGCAGAAATTTCAAGATTCAAAATACTACATATTTAATGATCCTATTAAATTCAATCAATTAATAAATGATGCAATTGAGATATTAAACTATATCGAGAAAGCAGGAGAATCTAGGAGCATAACTAAAATTCAAAAAAAAGCAAATGAATTGAACATAATAGCCACCTCTATTAATCAAATGGCGACTCAAATTTATTCTATTCTAAAAGGCGAGGAAATTAAACCAGAAGAACGAGAATTCCTAAACGAGGATTTAAGACAGATTGAATTAATGATTAGTGAAGGTGAAAAAAGTACATTCGGTCAATTACAGATATATTACGAGGATGCTTATCTAAAGATTATTGAAGCTCGTCTCTTTCGAAAAAGTGACTTAACAAAGAGTCTTGAAAGGATAAATAAAGCAATAAAAATCTACGAAAGAGTAAAAAACTTGCTAAATGAACGAAGAGAAGCAGTAAATGATAACTTTGAGATTTCTGAAGAAGATCAATTTGTATATGAAAAAGAAAAAGAATTACTCGAAAAATGTACAAACTCATTGAACGCAACAAGTAAATTAAAAGTTGAATTTGAAGATCTTATCCAGCAGCTTGAAGCCAAAGGTATTAAGCGACAAGATTTAATAAAAATCTCGGACTTGACTTTAGAATATGGTTTAGATCTAAATAAAATCATTATGGAGACTTTTGGACAAGATGAAAAAATTAAAAGTGCGTTCCTTGATATTTTAAACAAAATTGGGGACATTTTTGATGAATACGATACTTGGAAAGAAGTTGAACCAACAGTTTTTTAAAAATGAGTTAATTTAAGAATTCCTTAGTAAGGATATCTTTAAAACAACTTTTTTCATCCGGAGGAAGATCTATTACATTTTTTCCTCTCCTACAATAATGATCTGGACCATAACTATTAGAAAATAAATTTACTAATAAAATTAGACAATTTCTTAGATTTAACTCATCCGTTCGATTCTCATTAAAACTAGTCATCAATTTAACAAGTAGCTTGCTAAGCCAAACTTTGTTCATATCAACTGGATTAACATCCTCACCAGCAATATTCCTATTATAAAAATCTAAAATCTGACCTACGCAATCCATTATACTATAAACCCATAACCCTTATCGGAATTTATTTACTTAATGCTAAAATTCGAACATTACATTTTTATTCCTACTATACATGAAATTTCTGCTATATAAACATTCTTGATTTATTTTCACAAGACGTAAGGGAAAATCATCATTTTTATTTAATCATCAAGCAAATATGAAAAATGTGTCTGTGAAATAAATAATATCTTCAAAGAGGTAAATTCAAAATTATATCGAAAAAAAGAAGTTTTAAAGCTCCACTTCAATGTTCTCTATGAAAATGTCAATTGTTTGCTCAAGATCAATTAAACTATCAATATTAGTAATTTCTGAGCTTGCAAC
>DAOUVJ010000148.1 GCA_030667705.1 Promethearchaeota archaeon
TACCAAATCAAAAGTGGGTATATTTATCGATACTATTATCTTTACTAGTGATTTTTTAAAAATGTTAGGTGGAACTGCTGATATGATTTTTCAACGAAAAGTAACTGAAATGTTGAGGAACCTCAACCTTTTCTGCAAAACAAGGAGTTTAAATGAATTTCTACATAATACATGAACTCTTTAATCCAAAAGATTTTTTTCTACATGGAACATTATATTATTAAATATAATAAATAACGGGCATAAGGTATCAACGATGAATATATGGGTGCTAGATTCTGAATCTGGGATAACTTTACTATATAAATCGTACTTAGACTTAGCATTGGATGAAGATCTCATAAGCGGGTTGTTAGCAGCATTAAATCAATTTACTGTTTTTGAGTTACACGAGGGGATTGAAAGTATAGAGATGGGGGGATTACGTTGGGTTTATTTGGATGAAAAGGATTTAAACTTACTTTTCATCGGCGCTTCAGAAAAAATTTTAAATTCAGATATGTTAAAAGCCCGGTTAAATGTCATAAAACAATCTTTTATTCAAAAATATATACCAAATAGAGAAGAATGGAAGCACTTATGGAAAGGTAATACTGACCTTTTCCTTCCCTTTAAGGATACTATTGATGAATACTACCAACAATGGCTTACTGCAGAAGGTGTATCTAATTTAGCTGAATTTTATAATATTTTGGGCGTATTTCAACAAATTCTAAATCTATTAGTAAATGTTGTTGAAGCACATGTTTCTCCTTTAAAGAAAGAGAGAATTTATGTTCATCTAGAAAACATGTTCGAAAATTATTTAAGCAATGATTATGTTAAAGAAAATGAAGAACTAAGTAAATTCTCATTTGATCGCAATACAGGGATTAATATAATTAGTATAAATCCCGGTAATTGTGATATGATAGTCGTAGAAAAGCAGATCATTAATTTGATAAGCAGAATCAGTAAATTAATAAAAATTGAAGAAGGATTCGAACGAACTTTACACTATTTTCTTAAAGAGAACATTTTTGATTATTTAATATCAAACATGTCACTCTTAAATGAATTAAACTTATTCAAATTTCTCATGCAAGTCTTTTTACGCAATTAGATCTTGGATTTATTCAGGATTTCCTCTCATATATCAGAATACTCCAGGAGTAAGGAAAGAATCACTCCTTCACTTGCTATCTTGTAATAATTATTAATTCAATTAGGTTTATTAAAAACTATTTCTTAAAAATATTATTAAGTTTCTACATTCAAATTGCTGAAAATCGATGGATCTTCCCTTACTAATATTGCTCTTTTTGATGTTTTTCCTTATTATTCTTAGCTACTCATTCAAAGATTTAGATTTCGTGGCAATTTCATTATTATGCATGTTTTATGGGGCAACAATTACGGGATTGAAGCTTGGGCTTGAATTGAATGATTTTATTAGCTTTGTGAACTGGGAAGCAATCCTTATCATATTAAGCATGAGTATAATAACAAAGATTGCTCAAGATTCAAATGTATTAGAATTTGTTGCTGTCAAGTTATTTAAACTTTCACGAGGAAATCAAACAACTTTTTTATATTTACTGTGCGTCATTACAACTTTACTTGCTGCGGTCATTACAGATGTCGTTGTAGTTTTAATTTTAGCCCCAGTTGTTGTTAGACTTTGTCATTTCTTAAAAATCCGATCAGGCACTTATTTATTAGGCATGACTGTGTGTATAAATATTGGTTCTATCATAACTCCATTCTCTAGTGGAGAAAATATTATAATTTCCAGTGCTTTTACCCTTGATACATTATATTTTATCCAAACTTATTGGATATTTTCGTTTTTCTTATTATTTGCTACTATATATCTGATAAATAGATTCTTATTATCAAAAGAACCAAAAATTGATGACCAACAGAAAAAATTTGTACTAGAACTAGTTGACGCAGATATAATGATAAAAAACAAAAAAATGTTTTATTTTAATAGTATCGCAATTCTTGCTACTATTCTACTTTTTACATTACTACCTTTACTGTATCTAACAGCAATTATTGCAGCTTTAATTCTTGTATTATCAAATAGGCGATATACAAAAAAATTCATGGGTGATCTTCTAAAAGATATTGAATGGGAAATTATATTCTTCTTCATCTCTCTATATGTAATTGTAGAGTCAATGAGTCAAGTTGGTTTTACTGAAATTTTCAGTGGTATACCATTTCAGTTATTAGATCCTGCAGTTCTAGGAATACTTCTCTTAATACTTGTTAGTGTTATATCAGGTGTCGTGGCCAATACACCGACTGCGCTAATTTTTATTCCGATAATACAAACTCTAATAGATGACTTTAATTTCCCAGAAATCCCCTTATTGTTCGCTTTCATAATTGCTATTAATTTGGGAGGGAATCTTATCCCACAAGGTGCTGCGGCCGATATGATGACTTTAAAAGTCGCCCAAGATTCTGGCGTAGAAAACCTATCCTACAAAAGATTATTAAAAACCGGGGCCATGTTTGCAGCCATTCATATTGGATTTTCTCTAATATATCTTTTAGCATTGATGTACACGATATTCTTTATTTTATTTATTGGATTAGTGATAAGTCTTATAATATTGATTTTATTACCAATTTTTAAAAAAAGAAGATGATTAAGGGAAAATTCCTCTTAATTCAATAGCTTTGGAGATCCTAGATACAGCAATTATATATGCCGCTGTTCTGAGTGAAATTTTTCGCTCTTTTGATATTTTATAAGTTTCTTCAAACGCTTCGATGATTATTCCCTTTAATTCTTCATTGATTCTTTCGAGTTTCCAAAAATATGAATGAATATCTTGAAGATATTCAAAATAAGATACACATACGCCTCCACTATTTGCAAGAATATCTGGTACTACATGGATCCCTTTTTTAAACAAAATTGTGTCTGCTTCTGGCGTTGTAGGTCCATTCGCACCTTCTAAAACAATTTTACAGTCAATTTTTTCCGCATTTTTTTCTGTTATTTGATTTTCTATAGCTGCTGGGATTAATACATCGCATTTTGATTTAAGTAAATCGTCGTTTCCAATAAATTTATACTTATTATTTTTATAATCTTTTAATAGATTACCTTGTTTAGCCCATTCTATTAGTTTTTTTATGTCTAAACCATCTTCGTAGTATATACCTGTTGAGATATCTGAGACGGCTATAACTTTGCACCCCTGTTTATAAAGTAGGTCAGCAATAGTTCCTCCCACATTACCAAATCCTTGAACAACAATCTTTAAAGATTTTAAATCTAAGCTAAGTTTATCAATTAAAGCTTGAAGTACAAAATATAGACCCATTCCAGTAGCAGTTTCTCTGCCTACAGAGCCACCAATCTCGATTGGTTTTCCCGTGACAACACCCGGGATTGATCGTCCTTTTTGCATACTGTAGGTATCCATGATCCATGCCATAATTTGTGCGTTAGTATTAATATCCGGAGCAGGAATATCAATATCTGGTCCTATGATGTTGATAATTTCAGCAGTAAACCTTCTTGTAAGTTTTTCTAGCTCTTTTTTAGACAATTTAAAAGGATCAACGCATATACCACCTTTAGCGCCCCCTAAAGGCAAGTTTAAAAGACTAGTTTTCCATGTCATCCATGTTGCTAGAGCTTTTACTTCATCAAGATTAACACCTAGAGAGTATCGTAAACCTCCTTTCCCAGGTCCTCTGATTGTTGAATGATGAACCCTATAACCTTCAAAAATTTTTACAGTACCATCATCCATCATAATTGGAATAGAAACTATTAAAGAACGTTCTATTCTTTTTAAAAACTGACGAATATTTGGATTTAAATTCATCTCTTCTGCTACAATTTCAATCTGCTTTTTTGCCATTTCAAATGGATTAACGGCCATTATATCACACTTTTTTTTATTTTTTATTTTATAATTTTTTCTGCTAAATCTAATTATTAATTATTCCACATAAACTAAAATGCTCACATCTATGGAAATAAACCTCTCAATTCATGTGCTTTTGCTAATCGATTTGTGCTAATAGCATAGGCTGCCGTTCTGAGTGAAGAATCTGTTTTTTTTGAAAATTTAGATACATCCTCAAACGTGTCTATAAGAATAGATTTCATTTCTCTATTAACACGATCTAACTTCCAGAAATAACTATGCATATCTTGAATATATTCAAAATAAGATACACATACACCCCCACTATTTGCAAGAATATCTGGAACAACTATTATATCTTTTTCCTCCAAGATTTCATCTGCTTGGGAAGTCGTTGGACTATTTGCACCTTCTAATATTATTTTGCAATCTATCTTATCAGCATTTCCACTATAAATCTGATTTTCAACAGCAGCAGGAATCAAAACATCACATTCAGTGCTTAATAATTCATCATTAGTTATTGGGGTTGTGTTTTTATCCTCATATTCTTTTAATAAATTACCTTGTTGTTTCCATTTAATTAAAGCGTCTATATCTAAACCGTTTGGTGAATATAACCCTCCTTCTTCTTCAGAGATTGCTATAACATTGCAAGAGTTGTTACATAATTGCTTGGCAACAACAGATCCCACTTTTCCAAAACCTTGAATTACAACGCTCATTTTGTGTAAATCAAAATTTATTTTTTGACATAAATGCTGTAGTAAATAAATCATTCCCGTACCAGGAGCTTCATCTCTTCCTATAGAGCCACCAATATCAACTGGTTTACCAGTTACTACGCCCGGAATAGTTCGACCTTTTTGCATGCTATATGTATCCATCATCCAAGCCATTATACGCGAGTCTGTATACATATCTGGTGCAGCAATATCTTTTTCTGGTCCAATCATATTTATAATTTCCATGGTATATCTTCTTGTTAAAGTTTCTAATTCTCTATCAGATAACTTTTTAGTATCGACTCTTATACCACCTTTAGAACCACCAAGAGGTAACCCTAACAAAGCAGTCTTAAATGTCATCAAGAGGGCTAAAGCTTTCATTTCGTCAAGAGTCACGAATGGGGAATATCTTACACCTCCTTTTCCTGGACCTCTTAAAGTAGAATGATGAACTCTGTATCCTTCAAAAATTTCGAGAGAACCATCATCCATCATTATTGGGACAGAAACAATGAGCGCTCTTTCTGTCTTTTTTAGATATTCCAAAGTATTCGGGTGTAAATTAATTAATTCTGCGGCAATATCAATTTTTTTTTTAGCACTCTCATATGGGTTTATTATCATAGTTCTAAACTCTAAATTATTTTTATTTTGATTATTTAAAATTTAATATAGTATTTAAAATTAAATTATTTTTAATAAAACTATTCGATAGCATAATAAGATTGTGTTTTTGTTCACTAAAAACAAAAAAGAAGAATATTTTTTCATTTAATGTTATGAATTATGGAGTTATGCATCGTTTTTCAAAAACAAGGAAAAATTACATTACTATATTTATAACCAACCACGTAATTTCATGGCATTTATCACCCGGTCAATGGCTATTAAGTATGCACCCATTCTATAATTAGAATTATATTCTTTTGATTTATGGACAACAGAACGATATGCTTTAGTTATTATTTTATCCAAGGCAGTAAATACTTCTGCCTCAGTCCAGAAATATTGATAATATCCTTGCACCATTTCGAAGTATGAAACAGTAACTCCTCCAGCATTACATAAAAAATCAGGAATAACAATAATATCATTTTTAAATAAAATTTTATCTCCTGCAGGTGTTGTTGGCCCATTTGCGAGTTCTGCTATAATCTTACAATTTACATTTTGTGAATTTTTACGTGTAATTACATTTTCAAGCGCAGAAGGAACTAAAACATCACATTCTAATTCTATTAATTCTTCATTTGTTATTTCTTGCGTTCCTTTCAACCCTACTACCGTGGAAGCTCTTTCTTTTTGTTCCGAAGCAGCATAAGCATCAATTCCATTTTTGTTATAAATGCCCCCTTTTGAATCGGAAACAGCAATTATCTTACAATTAAAATCATCTTGCAGGATTTTAGCACCCCAAGAGCCAGCATTTCCATATCCCTGTATTACAACTCTTGCTCCATTTAAATCTAGACCAATATCTTTTGCCGCTTCTCTGATGCAAAAAGATCCACCTTTAGCCGTTGCAATTGAACGCCCAGCACTACCTCCTAAGGGTAATGGTTTTCCAGTTATTACAGATGGTGCATGTTTACGTACAATTATTTCATATTCATCCATCATCCAGGCCATAATTTGGGGGTTAGTATAGACATCAGGCGCAGGAACATCTATGCTTGGTCCTATAAAATCTGCTATTTTCCTAATATAACTTCTTGCAAGCGTTTCTAGTTCTCTATTACTCATTTCTCTTGGATTACAAATGATACCACCTTTAGCTCCCCCCAATGGAATATCTACACATGCGCATTTCCATGTCATCCAAGCGCTTAATGCTTTTACAAGGGCACCAGTTTCATCAGGATGCCACCTTATACCTCCTTTCATTGGACCCCTGGCAGAATTGTATTGAGAACGAAAACCCTTAAATGTTTTAAGAGAATTGTCATCCATCCTCATTGTAAGCTTTATTTCAATGAATCTTTCAGGTTCACTTAAAGCTTTATAAATTTCTCTATCACAAGCTCGAATCTTACAAGCATTATAAAGTTGTATTTGAGAGATCTGAAACGGATCTAGATTTTCTTTCATAATTTTTTTTAAAAAACAATTAAAATAATGTCATTAGTATAAGTACTGCTTTATGAATAAGCATTTAATTATTACTTTTTTGAACTATAAATGCTATACTTATATGATACTCAGCAAGGATATATATTATATATAATAAAGGTTAATTAGCGTTAAAACTTAATTTAACAATATTATATCAATATTTTAGTTAAAAATCTATGGATAAAATAAGAAAAAGAAAGGTATATTTTTATATATGAGAGCAGATCGGGTTCTTATCATTGATTTGGGGTCCCAATATACGCACTTAATCGCTAGACGTATAAGAGAATTAGGTGTGTATTCAGAAATTATTCCTCATACCATATCAATATCAGATTTAATGGTCTTATCTCCTAAAGGAATCATACTCTCAGGAGGTCCCAGCAGTGTTTATGAAGAGGATAGTCCAAAGCTCGAAGAGGGTTTTTATGAATATATTAAGACTGAAGGAATTCCAGTTTTGGGTATTTGTTATGGTCTGCATTTGATAATTCATCAATTAGGAGGAAAAATTGAACCAAATGAAAAAAAAGAGTATGGAAAAACTGAATTAGAAATTCTCGATTTCGATTCATTATTTTACTCCCTAAATAAAAAAGAGATTGTTTGGATGTCTCACGGCGATCAAATCACACAGATGCCTGATGGATTTAAATCCTTGGCAAAAACTAATACTTGTCCCATAGCTGCATTTGGAAATGAAAAACTTGGCATTTATGGTGTTCAATTTCATCCCGAAGTCGTTAACACTGCAAAGGGTACCATCATGCTCAATAATTTCGTTCATAAAATCGTAGGTGCGAAAAAAGAATGGAAATTAGAAAATTGGATTGAAACTAATATTGAATTCATAAAGGAAGAAGTAGGGCCAAATAATAGGATAATACTTGGTTTAAGTGGGGGAGTTGATTCATCTGTATGCGCCGTTTTACTTCATAAAGCTATTGGTGATAGATTGCATTGTATCTTTGTTAATAATGGTGTTCTAAGAAAAAATGAAGAATTCGAAGTCCAGAAACAATTCAAGGAAAA
>DAOUVJ010000163.1 GCA_030667705.1 Promethearchaeota archaeon
CCATTAATATGCTTTATAAATAGACTAGCTTTATCTCTTATTGAATAACTCCCAGCTCTTCCTTTCCATTCTCCAGTTTTAATGTAAGAATGGATTTCTTCATCAGAAAGATCAGAAAAACATACCTTAGAAGTTTCATAATCGATAATTAGTTTTTCACTACCAATTTCGGTTATTGCTAAACCTGTTATAAGATTATGGGTTTGATTTTTAAGAGATTTTATCATTTTAAACGCATCTTCTTCATTATTTGCCTTCCCTATTATCTGCCCTTGAAATTCAACAATTGTATCTGCTGAAATTATGATATAATCTTTCTTACAATCGAGTAATAGTTTTTTAGCTTCAATCGCTTTAGCTTTTGCTAATTCTTTTACTAAGAGTATAGGATCTGATATCTTTTTTTTATACTCATTCTCATTTACATCTATATTTAAAATTTCGAACGAAATTCCTGCTCTTTCAAAAATCTCCTTCCTATCAAAAGATTTTGATGCTAATATGATTTTTTTCATGGAAGATGTATCAATCAATTTATTTTTAAAATATCTAATATTAAGTTGAGTTTCATTCTAAAACTTAATTAATGAATGTTATATTATGCTTCATTTGATTTAATCCAATCTCTCTTGAAAAGCGCGAATTTATGAACATCATGATACGTCCCGTCAACATACGCCTCTTCTTTTAATACAGCTTCCTTTTCAAAACCCAATTTCTCTGCTGCTCGAAGCGATCTTTTGTTCGGCGTAAATACTCCGGCATATATTTTATGGAAATTTAACTCAGCAAAACCGTATTTAATCAATAATTTATTTGCTTCAACGGCGATGCCTTTCCCCCAATACTCCGGCTCTCCAATTTTTGCGAAAATATTGGCATTTCTACTAACCCAATTTATGTTTCCAAATCCAACTATACCTATTGGGCGCTTGTCGCGTTTATGGTAAATTGTAAAAACAACAAATTCTCTCGTATGTCTGTCTGGAGAGGGTTCGAACCATTTTTTTACATCTTCAATAGTATGGGGCCATACATTTCGAGCGTAATGACGAACTTTTGGATCATTTTGCCACTTGCATGATAACTGCACCCATTTAGAATTACCAGCAACTAAATCAATAGTTTCTCCCTCAATGAAAGGGAAAACCTCTATCTCGTCTTCCTTTTTTTCTTTTTCTTCAGTCATTTTGATTACCTAAAATTTAAAAAGTTTTATTCAGTCTGTATATGAGAAATTAACGAAAAATTGCATTAAAATTTTTCTATTTATCAATAAGAGGCTTTAAATTGAGTTGATCTTCAATTTAAAACTATAAATCGATACCTCTCACTATTTATCTATAGGATAATATTAATTTTCGGAGGATTTAATATTCTTCAATTAATTAATTATGATTATAGTAAATTAAATGATGGTTTCAATTCCATGATAATTTTTTTCGGATGGTTTCTGGTTTTATTCACATCTTATTTCTTGATTTCATTCCTATATTTACATTTCTCTGATAAGAAGGCTTTATTTGAAAATATCATAGGTTTTGGAGCTCTTTTTATAGTGTCAATTCACATTCTTTTGTTCCTATTATTAATGTTCCAAGATATAACATTACATCCAACGATTTTACCTTTATGGCTGGCAACATTAGGTTTACCAATTATTATAATTTCGATTATCATATTATTTTCGTCATCAGTTTATGTAATCATTAAGTTTTGGTTTAAATCTGAAGTTTTTGCAAGGTATAAAGAAAATATGACTAAAAAATTCCTTAAAAGGAGTAAAATTAGAAATGATATCTACAGAAAATTAGCTCATGTATTAATCTTTATCGCCTTATTCCTCTTATGGTATATAGGCATTATTTTTGTTAAAGATTTCAGTGGTTCAACTCAAGGCATGATTCCTTATGAGAATAACATGCTCTATCTATATCTGAGACTTTTTACCGAACCAAATAGCATGAGTGATGTATTATTTGCTCTTGGTTGGTTCTATTACTTACTCTTCTTTTTCTTCTACTCCTTTACATTATTTATGCTGGCGATGGAATACACCCGAAAAACAAGATATTTAACATTCCCTTTCAATTTTATCTGTTCTATTTATCTTTGTGATGAAGAAGAAGTAGGATATGGGGCATACCTTTATTTTACTTTGGGACAAATGTTTGCTTCATTCCTCTGTCCTCCAATGGTTTATTTTGCCATACTAGGAATGAGCTCAATAGCCGATTTAATGACGAGTCAAATTGGTATACGATATGGAAAGAGAAAAATTAAGATCAATGATAGTAAAACATGGGAAGGGACACTAGCAGGATGTATCATATGTTTTATTATTTGCTTTTTCTTTATAGGAATGTTATGGGCATTGATTTTTACAGCGGTGTTTTTTATCATTGACGTACTCACAAAAAAGCCCATCAACGTTTCAGATAATTTATTGATTCCCATATGTTGCGCGCTTATATATGTATTAATTCGATATTTCTTTGATTTAAATTATATCACAATATTTTTGAGTTGGATGTAATAACCTAAAATTATGCTATATATCAAAATAAATAAATAAATTCAAAAATATAGAAATTAGAATTTAAAAAATTTGTCTTAAATATTCTCATGGTCTCTTATATACCAACTAGCCTAATTTTTATTGGATTCTCAGTAGCAACATTCATCTATGCGGTGACTAATAGAAGGGAAAAAATAGAAAAGAAAATATTAATTAATGAACTGTTATTAGGAATTCTATTTTTTAATACTGGTATATTCTTCCCCTTTCTGTATCAAATAAATTCACCCGGATTGTCTTTGAGTACGTTAAATACTTTATGGGCTTTAACTTCAATCATATTTGTTTTAGAATTGATAGTATGGACAGCAATATTTGTTTATAATGCAGTAATTTCAAAAAAAGATCCTAAACTAATGGCAGCAAGAGATTATAATATTTATTGTAAAGAAGTGAATAATAGGTGGCTAGATGATCTAAAAGGCGAATTTGGAAGAAAAATCCTGCACCTCTTTACGGTAGCTGTAATCTTTGTTTTTTGGACAATTGGTACAATTCTTGATTCAATTGGATTTTTAGATTCTGTTGGATTAGATAATTATAGTTTTTCATTTTGGTGGATAATAACCGTTGGTTTAGCGTTTGTCATAATGTTCGCAATTGCTGACCTTGTTAGACTAAATAAATCATACATGTTACCAAATTGGGCAAGAAACTGGTATTTATCAATGAGACCGGAAGAATTAGATACGTTTATAGCATCCACTCCATTAGTTTTAGCATTGGTACCATTCATTTTTACCCCTTTCCCAATATTAGGTGCCGTGGCTCTTATCACGACTGCAGCAGATGGTTTGGCGTGTATAATTGGAAAAAAATATGGAAAACATCCATTAAGAAAGAATTCTGAAAAAACTATCGAGGGTTTCATTGCTGGGGCTTCTTCGACATTTCTAATTGTAGTAGTGATAATGATTCTATATCAAACATGGATGCCATTGAGCTTTATAAAGATTTTACTAATGGCGCTCGTAGCAATGATTCTCTTCATGATAATTGACATGTTTATAAGTCGAATTTCAGATAATATTTTGAATCCTATTTTTACTGGTTTTGGAATGTGGTTAATATACGTGCTTATTTAAAATAAGAAGAGATTATCCCCCAAAATAGAGATAGAGAAACGCAATATCATCTCCATCCCTTATTAAGGTTTTTAAAAAGTTCTCATCTCGATAACTCCTCCCATTTATTATTATAGAAAGAAAAGAACTAAATTCCCCCTTGGTTTTCTTATCCCATAAGAGATCCTTAAATTTGGTACCATATTTCTCATAAAAGAAGATAAATAATTCTTCCAAAGTTAATTCGTTGTCTAACTTGATAATTTCATTTGTAGTATTAGTTATTTCATTAAAAGGTGGTTCCCATCTTAGTTTTAGAGAAATCAATCGTGTAATTCACTCTTTATTATTTAAATGCATTTAAATGCATATATCATTCTGAATTTAAAATTTTGTTGATTATAGTATACAATTATATTAAAGATTTAACAAGAAGTTTATAATATCAGAAATGATACAAAGACTAGTGAATTTATTGAGGTAATTATAATGGCTAAAGTTATACATATTTCAAAACAAAATGTAAGGGATGCATGGTTATCGGCAGTAATCCAGGTGTTATATGATGGAGATGATATCAAAACAGAATATGATAAACCGGATGACCCCCCATCAAAAGATGCAACAGTCATGATTGAAATAGAAGAACCCCTAAGTAACCCCATCATGAGAAAAGATAAAGTAATGAAAATTAAGTCCAAATATGATAATTCTTATGAAGTTTATGGATGCATGGCAGATACCTATTTAATTGGTTCAATTCAAAGTGGATACATAGAAGAAATACTTGAGGGCGTCAATGATCATTATATCTGGGATTCTGGAACGAGTTTTCCTTATTCATACCATGATCGGGTATATAATTATGCTCCTTATTCTCTTGAAGATTCAATTTATGTAAATTATGATTTAGAACTTGTTAATAATCAATTTGTAAAGGATCATGAAAAGCTAAAAAGAGCAGGAAAAATCAAATCCTCAAAAGATTCAGAAATATGGAAATTGAAGAATCTTGTAGAGTATGATTTGAATAATAAGATCTCTGATCAAGCAGGAGTAAACAAAATTCCTATAGGAATTATTAATTTTCCACGAATTAATCAGATTGAATACATAATAAGAAAACTGAAAGAAACCCCTTTTTCTCGTAGAGCTCAAGCAATAACATGGCGTCCTTTAGTTGATCCATTTCACTTTGATCCACCCTGTCTCCAAAGAATTTTCATGAGAATTAAGGATGGAAAATTATTGATGCAAACTACATGGAGAAGTAGTGATTTATTCCGCGCATGGGAAGCAAATGTTAATGGAATGATCAGGATCCAAAAATATGTAGCCGAAGAACTTGGTGTTGAGGTCGGACATTACGTAGATTTTAGTAACTCTCTACATATATATGGTAATACAATATTAGAATTAAAAGACATGCTCAAACGAATGATCAATAAAGGAGAAGAATTTCCGGATGAAGTTTTAGAGTTAATAAAGAAACATGAAGACTTATAAACCTTCTAATTCTTCATTTTCTTTTTTAAAGGCATTAAAACACCCTAAATTTTTCAAAAGATGGAAAAAGAGCAAATCTTCATAGTTGATTTATTTCTGCTCTTAATTTTACAATTTTCATAACAAGATTAAATTTTCCACGAGGAAAATCTTGAGTCTCAAGATATTGATTTAATTGATCTAATTCTTTTATTAAATATTTCTTTATATCTTCTTTAGTTACATTTCCTAATAGTTTTGGAAGGGGTTCGAATTTTTGAGTTCTCTTTTCTCGTAGGTTTGATATAGCTTTAGCTAATTGAGCTTGAAAGCCTTTAGATTTTGAAGGATCTACACCATCGAGAGTGTCCATTGTTGACTTGAGACCATCTATAAAAGCTTCTAAATCTCTAATATCAATTTTCTCATCATTCATTTATCTTCGTAGAACCTACTAAATGTTATTATATCCTATATAACTTTTTTATTTTTTAATCTTTTATTATTCTAATTAATACTTGGACAGAGTAATCATGAAAAATCTTTTTCAAGTTCATGGATAATAATTTCAGCGAGATTAAACAAGACTCTACTTCTTAAATCTTTGTCATGAATTCTAATTTTATCAGAAAATTCAATTTGAATGGATTGACTGTTTTTAATATTAGTTGCACCATATGTTTTCGTAATGTATCCACCTGTTAGAACATATTCTCTTCTTAAATGATGACCCGGGGCAATTTGGATGCCAATCTTATTAAATCGTTTTACTATTTTTCCACGCACATTCTTACCATGTTCCTTTTTAGGTATAGGTTCTTGAAATAATGTCTTTAAATTATTTGTGCCCAATATCAACTCGACATCTCTAAATCCAGAAGGTCGTTTATTTGATTCGAAACCATGAATATCTATTAATAAAGATCTATGAAATTTTTCTAAATTTTGATAAGTATATTCTTTTAATTTGGAATGATAAAATTGATAAATCTCATTAGCAAGTTTAGAAGAACTCACAAAAGCTGTTGATTTTTCTCTATTTAAGTCGATTTTACTTCTACTTACTAGGGAAAAAACAAAACTCGGTATTTTTGGACCATTTTTTTTTAGATTTTTTTTTTTTTAATTTGTTCAATTAGCTCTACAGCGATTTCTATTGTGTTTTTATCTATACCACGAATCCCACTTTTTCGTTCTGGTATTTCTTCAATTTTTAATGCCCCCCCATGAGAAACTGATATAATTAATGGTAAATTTCCTTGATAATATTTAACATATTTCGCAAATTCTCTCATGATATTTTAATCAACAAATTAGAAAAATAAGGAAAAAAAAATAAATATATGGATTTAAATATAGTAGTAAGCGCGCATGATCATAAATACTCCTAGCCATAAACTAAAACCGCAGATACCGAAGAGGTAATATGCCCAAAAGGTATTCTTATTAAATAACCAATTACAAAACGCCCAAGAACCTAACGCACCTAATATCCCCATTATTATATCGGTGATTATATTTGCCCAACTATCTAGTCGTCCCTCGAATTTCCAACCAATCTCAATGAAGAGGATATTTTCTAGAAGTTCCCATCCAATAAATAATAAAAACGATAAAATAAACACGAATAGGAGAGAAATTAATGGAGTTTTACCTCTTTTTTTGGGAATGGTATAAAATAAGCTCAATATTGTAAAGGCACCAATGCCAAAGCAAATATGACCGATTGAATAAAAATCAAACCAAGAAACACCCACTTCAGCAAGACTTTCAGCAAAAAGCCAATTAAACATCATGATTATCATTCTTCAATTAGTTGATTTTATTTAAAAA
>DAOUVJ010000092.1 GCA_030667705.1 Promethearchaeota archaeon
AAATCTATAGAGAATGCCATTAAAGTAGCATTAGCTATTGGAGGTTCCAGCAATATGATACTTCATATGAGCGCTTTATCTCATGAAATAGGGAGGAATTTAAATCATTTTGATTTTGATGAATTAAGTAAAGCAACGCCCTTATTGGCAAAATTTAAACCTGCATCTGATTATAACATTTCAGATTTTTATGAAGCTGGAGGTATAAAAGTCTTGATGAAAAAAATGTCAAAATTATTGGATTTAACAACGTATTCCGTTTTAGGATTAACCCTCAAAGATTATTTAGACTTAGTAAAGATCGAGGATCATCAGATAATTCGAGATTTAGATGATCCCTTAAATAAAGAGGGGGGCATTGCGGTACTAAAAGGTAATTTAGCACCAGAAGGAGCTATAATAAAACAAAGTGCAGTAAATAATGAGATGAGATCACATAAAGGACCTGCGAAGGTTTTTGATTGTGAAGAAGATGTTAAGGAAGCTTTATTTTCTGGAAGAGTCAGGGAAGGAGATGTTTTAGTAATAAGATACGAAGGTCCCAAAGGATCTCCCGGTATGCGAGAATTATCTATTCCTGCTGCCATTTTGATTGGTATGGGGTTAGGTAATAGCGTTGCAATGATAACTGATGGAAGATATTCAGGTGCTACTAGAGGTCCTTGTATTGGACATGTTTGCCCGGAAGCCTATGAAGGAGGACCAATAGCAATTATTAAAGATGGAGATATTATAGAAATAGATATTAATAGACGTAAGTTAAATATCCTAATCGATGAAAATGAAATAAAAAGTAGATTTAAAAAATGGAAAAGACCTAACCAAGAAGATTTATCTGGTTATTTACACATATATAGAAAAATTGTGAGCTCAGCCAAATTCGGAGCTTATTTAGATTAAAATAGCATAACGTGATTAAAATGATTGACGAATATCGTATTAGAAAGAACTTAGAATTATTTTCCTTTCCTAGATTATCAGGATCGACTGGAGAAAAAAAAGCTCTGCAAATAGCTACTCAAAAAGTTGAGGAATTGAATCTTAAACCATTAACCCAAGATTTCGTTTTTAGTACGTTCTTTGGAAGAACTTACCCAAAGCTAGCTTTTTCATTAGGATTCACGCTTCTCTTTTTATTCTATCTAAATTTTGTAGCATTCTTTATATCTTTTCTTGGTATGATAATTTTTGTAATTTTGGGAGTTTTATTCATTCTTACGAGAAAACCGGAATCCATAAGGTTACCTAAGAAATTAAACTCTAGTAACCTTTACGTTAATCTAGACCTTAATAAAAACAAATTAAATGACCAACAAAGAAGTGTTTTGTTCTTGTGCCATTTAGACTCAAAAGGACAAAGATTTTCGATTCTTGGTCGTATAAGAATTATAAGAACTTGGGTGTTCTCAGGATTAATATTATTTATTATTATTATCTTTAAGAATTATATTTTTACTCCATTTTCCTTATTGTTTTATATTATAGGATTCTTCCCCATAACTGTTAACTTCATTTCTACTATATTATTCCTCTTAAATACAACGAATAACGAATCTAATGGAGCAATTGATAATGCTTCAGGTATTGCGTGCATATTAGAATTACTTGCATATTTTTCAAATCCAGAGTCTAGATTAAAACATTATAATTTATGTTTTGTATTTACGGGAGCAGAAGAATGTGGAACTATGGGAATCAGGAATTTTTATTATAAATTGACTCATGTAAATAAAGAAAAATCTATAATTTTTAATTTTGATGCGATTGCCAAAAATACTTACCTATTTCCTGGTAAAAAGATATCGGATCATATCAATATTATTTTTAATATGTTTTTGAAGAATAATAAAGGTTTAATAATAAAAAGAAATCCCAAAAAAATATATTTTGGTTCTCATTCTGATGGATACTATTTAAAAAAGAAAGACTTTCATGGAATTGGATTTGGCGATTTGGAATCGTATGAATATATTCATTCGATTAATGATACGGTAGATAAAATAGATAGTTCTTTGCTAAAGAGATTGTGTGAAACGATCATCGATAACTTAATAGTATTTGACAACCAAATTTAATTTAGATAGTAATTTTAAAAACATTTAACGATTGGTTTAGATGGAAAAGGAATTAGGAGTTGTCTTAACTCCCCCAAAAACTGCAGAATATATTATATCCAAGTTAGGAAAAATAAAAGAAAATCAAAAGGTGTTAGATCCGTGTGTAGGTCCTGGAATTTTTGTTAAATCTTTAATAAAGTCAGGTGTTAACAAATCCCAAATTTTTTGCCATGACATAAATTCAAGTTATAAAGAATTTATTGAAGATTTAGGCGTAAGCTTTAAAACTGTAGATAATTTACTCTCGTTTAATTCAGAGTGTTATAATGAGTATGATTTTATTGTTGGAAATCCTCCTTATTTAAATAAAGCAAGTAATTACGTGAGGAAAAACAGAAATGAACTAAAAAAAATTTATGGAAAGATAAACGCTCACGAAACATATTCAATGTTTATTGTAAATGCCATTTGGTGTTTAAAAGAAGGAGGAAAACTGGGATTTATCACAAGTGATTCATTTTTAACATTAAGTACGCATAAAAAGCTAAGAAAATTTATTCTTGAAAATTGTAAAATTAATGAAATTATGTTAGCTCCCGCTAAATTATTTGATAATCAAAATGTGAATACCAATCCAGTTATTTTAATTTTAACAAAATGGACAGGCCCAGAAAATAAAGAAGAAAGAGATAATAATATGGTGAGAGTTATTCCTCGAGTGGAAAATGAAAGAGATTACATTTATCCACCCATTGAATACCAAATTAATCAAAAAAAATACTATAGTTTACCTTTTTTTATATTTCATATTGAAGTTGAAGAACAAATCATAAAACTATTCGAAAAAGCTCCTAAATTGGAGCATTATTTACAAGGATATATAGGAATGCATACTCATAATAACAGGAAATATATTGCTGCAATCAAAGGAAGTGATTTAGCAAAGATTTTTATCAATAAGAACGAAAAAATTCATGAAGAGGATAAAAAATATAAAATAATTTCAGAAGAGACTCTTAATTCTAATAAATGGTGTCCATATTTAAAACGTGGGGGAGGGGATCAATATTATCGCCCTATAATCGAAGCATTGAATTGGGAAGAGGAATCGATAAAAATATATGATATTCCTAATAATGTTCCATTCTTAGAGGAAGGGATTGTGATAAGTGGCATAAGTTCTCGACTCGCTGCTCGATACATGCCTAAGAGATGTTATTGGGACTCGAATAAAGCGATAGGATTCTTAGTTAAGGAAAATTCGATTTCAATTGAGTACATGTTAGGAATTTTAAATAGTTCTTTATATAATTATTTAGCTAAGGGAATTATAAATAATACTAATAGCATGCAGATCACGGGGATTCACGCTTTACCTTTTTTAGTTCCAACTCCAAAGATTAAATCTAAAATCGAGAATATAGTAAGGCATATTATTAGAGAAAAAAAGAAAAATCAAGAATACAATTATGTTCAAGAACAAAAAAATATTGATGACCTCGTGTTCGATTTTTATTCGAGTCAATTTAACTTTCCATCAAAACTTAAAGAAAAGCTTGATAAAAAATATTCAATTTACTCAATAATGTGATTAGATGGACATTATAGCTAAGCTTAAAGAGTTGGAAACCTTAGATAAGAATTCAATTACGATTGAAGAAGTAAAAAAGGCATTCACATTAATTTGCAGTCTAATCAATGAGAAAAAGAATATTCAAGAATACATTAAAGGAAAAGATCTTTCAATATTAATACATTTAAAAGAAGTAGGACCATTTTTTCTGACAATTCAAGAAGGGTATGCTGAATATGGAATTGGTACGATTATCAATTTTGATTTTTCACTAACTTCTAACACGGATGTTATGTTCAAATTATTAGCAGGTGGGTTGGATCCTATTGAAGCCTTTTTTTCTGAATTATTTCTTATTAAAGGAGATTTATACTACATGATCGAGTTTTTTCAAATCATGGAATTCATAATTATTAATTATCTTAAAGATAAGGATAGTAAGGTAAGATTGATAATTGATTCTAGCTCCTTAAAAAAGCTTTTTGATATATATGCAAGAGGAATTTCCGTTTTAGAACCAATTCATATACCGTTATTTTTTGAAATATTAACTGCTTTTTCGAATAACAATGCTAAAGCTAAAAAATTGATATTTGAAGAAGATCTTATTATTCAAATGAATATTGTAAATGTGGGTAAATATTTCATACGGATTGTGGATAAAAAGTTCGGTTGGGCCATTGGGGAAGCTCGCAATCCAAATCTTAGGTTTGAAATGGGATTTAAAACTTCGGCAGAAGTCATTTTTGAGACAGATCCAATAAATGCGTTTATGAAAGGGAAGATTAAAGTCGAGGCTAAAGAGAATGATATGTTTAAAGTCTTTATCCTTAAAGATTTAACAGATTTATTATTGGAATTTTTAAATTTATAAGATCGTGCAATTAACAGTTAAGATATCTTGTTAATTCCCATTTTCGCATGTTTCCAGATGTTTTAGCTTTTTCGTATTCAGACAACTCCTCATATTTTAATGAAAGATATTTTTTAATACATTTTTCACCTAAAACTTTCAGGATTATTTTATTTTTCTCACAAGCTTCAAGAGATTCTTTGAGGTTCCTTGGTAATTGCTTTATTCCTAGTTCTTCTCGTTCTGTTGTAGTAAGATTATCTGTATTTTTTGACGTAGGAATATTCGGTTCAATTTTATGCTTAATGCCATCCATTCCTGCGGCGAGTAAAACTGCAATTCCTAAATAAATATTCATGCCCGAATCACCAGCTCGATATTCAATTCTCGCAGACTTTTCATATCCTGGAACCCTTATTAGTGCTGTTCTATTCCCGATGCCCCAAGAGGTAAAAACTGGAGCTTCATGATTAGGTTTTAGCCTATGATAAGAATTAATTAACGGATTTAGGATCGCTGAAATAGCAGTTACATGTTTTTGTATCCCTCCTATATAATAACGAAGACTTTCACTAATTTGTTTTCCTTCTCCCGCAAATATATTTTTTCCATCTTTCATTAAATATTGATGAATGTGTAAACCACTTCCAGCTTCTTCGATGAATGGTTTAGGCATAAAACTTGCTATCATGTCATTTTCATGAGCTCTTATTTTAATTAATGTTTTTGCTGTTTGAACATTATCTGCTTGAAATAAAGCAGGCTTCTCAATGAATTCAACTTCTTGCTGAGATGGTCCTACTTCGTGATGAATTGTTTTGAGAGGGATTTTCGCTTCAATCAAATCATCGCAAATAATTCGCCTTAACTCATGAAATTCATCTTTAGGTGGCATATCCATGTAAGTTCCTTTATCTGCTGGATTCAAATCCTTCGTCATAAAGTACCACTCTAATTCTGGTCGAACTAAAAAAAGATAACCTTGAGATTTAATTTTTTCAATTTGTCGTTTTAATATGTGACGAGGACATGCATTATAAGGCTTACCATCATTATTATAGATGTCACATATAAAACTTGCTATTCTCTTATTATAAGGTAAAACTCTATAAGTACTTAAGTCAGGCAAAATCTTGATATCGCTCTGTTCTGTATTCAAAAAACCCAAGCTTGAACCATCTATTCCCGCTCCTTCCTTCATATCTTCCCAGATTTTTGCTGGAAATTCAACACACTTAAATTCCCCTAAAATCGTGGTAAATTGAAATTGTACATAATCAACCCTATCTTCTTTTAGTTTTTTTGGGATATCCATCATAATTTTTCTCCCTTTAATTCTTGTTCATAATCCTTTCTTTTTTCAGTTAAGTAAGCTGGTTTTGGTACGTCCCACCAACCAACTGCGGGGCTACCAGTAAATGGATATTCTCTCTGTACTTTTATTTCTATTACTGCTGGTTTCCCCGACTTACTAGCACGTTCTAGTGTGGGTAGTATTTCTTCTTTCTTTGATATTTGTTCAGCATAGCATCCGAATGCTTCACCAATCTTAGCAAAATCGGGAGAATAGGTATTTCCATATTTATCTTCAAATGAGGTCCCGTAACCTCGATCTTCACCAAAAGCTGCTTGTTGTAAATCTTTTATTGCTATCCATCCATGATTATTAAGAACGATAAAGAATATATTATCTAATCCAAGTTGTACTGCCATTGAAAGCTCAGAAATTGTCATCATAAAATCTCCATCTCCAACGAGAGCTGCAACTTGACAATTAGGATTTCCCTTATCCATGACTCCCAATTTTGCTCCAATTGCAGCAGGGACACTATAACCCATTGTTGAAAATCCTCCCGCAGTTAAACATGTTCTAGGTTCATAAAACTCTAATTCTTGTAAAATTTGAGCTTGAACATTTCCCGAACTTGTTACAATAACTGCGTCTCTATTGAAAAATTTCCTTATTTCTTGAAGCACTGTTGAGATCATTACGGGTATTTTTGAATCATCCTTACTCTGATTAATGAACTCAAACCATTTCTTCCTTTCCAGCTGAATTTCCTTGAAATATTCTGATTTTTTAAAATCTTTTGTGAATCCTTGTAAATTTAATTCATCTATTAACTGTTGTAAACATGCTTTGGCATCTCCGATAATTCCCACTGCAACAGGATAATTTTTACCTATTTCGTGAGGATCTATATCAATTTGGATTAATTTTGTAGGAGGTATAGAAAAACTCACCCCCTCCTTGTAAGAACTAGCAGTTTCGTCAGCAAATCTACAACCTATTGCTATTAACACATCTGCTTTAGAAGTCATCGAAAGACCTATTTTTGTTCCTTTCGAGCCAGTAGACCAACAAAAAAGAGGATGATCATTAGGAAAGGCATCCTTTCCCATCATAGTAACTACAACTGCAGCACCAATTTTTTCTGCTAATTCATTTATTTCATCATAAGCATTTGAAGATACAATTCCACCACCTAACAATAGAACTGGACGTTTTGCTTCTTTTAGTAATTTAACTGAGTTCTTGATCTCTATTGGATCACCTTGTACGCGTGACATTGATCTTCTTTTCAATGGTTCTGGAATTTCACACTCAATCGCATCTGCTTGCACATTCATGGGAAGATCGATATGGACGGGTCCTCTCCGTCCAGTCATCATCTGATTAAATGCGCGTTGCATTACAGTAGGAAGCTGAGAAACTTGGCTTATTTGCCAAGAACGTTTAGTTATAGGTTCTAAAATTCTTGGAAAATCAGAATCCCTTTTTCGCTCAATTTCTTGGAGAACTCCTTTTCCACGCATATGAGTATGAGTATCACCAGTTAGACATAGGACAGGAAATCCATCTACAAAAGCATCTGCTAAGCCAATTGCTGTATTAATTGCACCGGGTCCAATCGACGTGACAACAGCTAAAGGTTTTCCAGTAATTCTATAATATCCAATTGCGAGATGTACTCCACTCATTTCTTGTTTTGGTTGAATAAATTTGATTTTTTCTTTATTTCTAAAAAGAGCGTCTACTAAAGGTAAATTTCCATGACCAGGAATTCCTGCAACATATTTTACCCCTTCTTTTATTAGGTATTTGGAGATTATTTCTCCTCCAGTATAATTTGGCATCCTAAATCATTATCACGTGAATAATTTGAGTTAATAAATTAATGTGAACTAATAATTTAATTGTCGCTGAAAATTAACTTTTGCTTGATAAATTGATGAATATACAAAAATTCGATGTGCCCCCTCTTATTATAAGTAAACATCAAGAGATAGATACATACTTTAATAGAAGTTTTTCAATTCTACTTAGCTGAAGGATAAATGCCATCTACCTTAGAAAAGATACGAGTTTTAGGAGAAAATTCAAAATATGATATATGCGCTAGCACTGCTTCCAGTCGTACCGATAAATATCCAAAATTATTCGGAAATTCGAAAAATTGGGTGGGAGCTGCAGCTAGTGCCGGGGTTTGCCACTCTTATACACCTGATGGTCGTTGTATGAGTCTCTTCAAAACTCTCTATACTAACAAATGCATTTATAATTGTAAATACTGTTTTTCTCATACATGTAAGCGAAAAATGAGTTTTACTCCAGAAGAATATGCTCGTACGTTTATGAAACTTTATTCGATGAATGTAGTCGAAGGTGTCTTTATTTCATCAGGTGTTTGTGGTAGTGCTGATGAAACGACTGAAGAAATGCTAGAAGCAATACGTCTTCTTAGATTTAAATATCATTTCCAAGGATATGTTCATTTTAAATGTTTACCAGGTGTAAGTCAATATTTGTTAAGAGAAGCAATTACGCTTTCAGATCGTATTTCAGTCAATTCTGAGGCATCCAGCAAAGATTTTCTATCCGAAATCGCGGAGCAAAAAGACTTTAACAACGATATAATCTTACGTCAGCGTTGGTTAAAACAAATTCGCGTAAAACATAACTTAGAAGCTCTAAAAGTCATTAAAGATTATAAAGAGGATAATCAACTTAAATACCAAGAAATGATGATCAAGGATCGCCGTGAAGGTGGATATAAGAAATTTCGCTGGGATGGAGCTCCCATATTAAATAGTGGACAAACCACCCAATTTGTAGTGGGGGCTGCCGAAGGCGAAACCGATTTTGATCTTCTCAAGCAAATTGATTGGGGTTATCGTAATATTGATTTACGACGAGGTTATTTCTCTTCTTTTATTCCAATTGAAGGTACTCCTCTTGCTGGACAACAAGCAGCTTCTCTTTCTAGAGAGCATCGATTATATCAAAGTGATTGGTTATTAAGAATTTACCACTTTAAATTAAAAGATTTAAAAGATATACTGACTGATGATGGCAATCTACCTAAAGGTGATCCAAAGATTTATCTCGCAAAGCAATATTTTGAAGGGCGTGGTCCATTGGATCCCAATAACGCATCATATAAGGATTTAATCCGAGTTCCAGGAATCGGACCTATCTCCGCTAAAAGAATAATTAACTTACAATCAAAAAAATTTGAATTTAAGCGACGAGAAGATTTGAAAGCAGTGGGTGTAGTTTTAAAGCGAGCTGCACCTTATTTATTAATCAATGGAAAAAATCAGAGAACTCTTGAAAATTTTACCCAACCATTACAGGAAGAAAATTCATGGAGGGAAATTGCGTGAATAAGAATGATCTTAAAAAACAAGATCCATTGGTAGTTGTTGGCTGTGCAAAAGGATATACTAAAGAAGAATTATTATCTAACTTGCCTAGACACTGTAAATTCTCACCTTCATTAATAAGACAAGTAAAGTTAATTCCAGAAGCAATTTTTCGGAATTCTGGTACTCCTATTGCAAAAAAAATTAATCGAATGATGCGTGAAGTGTCAACTGAAGCATATCGTGCTATTCAATTTACACGGACTGAAATTAATGATCGGGGCGTCCTCTTTGGAGTTGTAATGCTCAAACATCGAGTAGTTGATCGTGTTTTAGTATATTTTCATGAAAGATGGCCACAATGCATCATTTGTTTGTATAACGAACAAACGCGTGAGACTTGGATAATAGATGAAAAAGGAGCAATTCGCCAGTATCATCAACCCCTAAAAAAAGTTGTAGAAAATGTTAGTAAAAATCGTCAGATAGTACCTTACTTCGAGGATATCCAATTTTCTGGAGAACAGATATTCGAAACATTATATAAATCCCAATTTATAGCTGAAAGAGAGAATAAGCAATATTTCAAGAAAATGATCCCGGATCAGTGCTTTAAATTACCAGGAATGAAAAATGGAGTAGAAAGACATTTCCGTAATAAAAAACTTAATGATTTTCTTTAAAGATTTTAATAGAAAAGAGATAGTAGAATTTTAGTTTATATATCTCGAAATTCAAAAGCAGAAAAAATTTTATTTATTTTTACCTTATCGTGGGCATCAAGCCATTCAGAATGAGTAAATTTTAGGGATTTTCCTATGGAAGTAACTTTTGAATGCCATAATGGATTATAAGGTAATAATCCAATCTTTTTAATTCCTAGATCCTCTAAATAGTTCGCCCATTGATTAAGATTTTTGTCATTAAGTGTAATCTTAGGAATTAAAGGAATACGGGGCAATATCTCAACTGATTTTGAGTCTAATAAAGCAGTAAAATTTTCGAAAATCTTTTTATTTGAGACTCCGCAGTATTTCATGTGAAGCTTTTCATCAAAAATTTTCAAATCAAAATAGATCAGATCGATAAAGGGAAGGATACGCTCAAAAAAAGCCTCTTTATTAAAAAAACCACATGTTTCTAAACATACATGTATGTTATTAGATTTAGTTTGTTTAAGGAATAAATGAAGAAATGGCATTTGATAGGTAGCTTCTCCACCTGAAAGAGTGATTCCTCCATTTGAATTTTCAAAAAATGGCTTGTCAATTAAAATTGTATCAAGTAGTTCCTTAACTGTATAAAAAGTCCCCACAAACTTCAGAGCTTTAGTTTTACAATGCATGATACATTTTCCACAATAAGTGCACTTTTCGATTATTATGGGATAATTTAACGAAAAATTAATCGCATCCTCAGGACAAATCTCAGAACACTCGTTGCAGTTTAGGCAATCCTCAGAGCTATAAGAAATCTCTTGGTTTAATTGCATGCATTCAGGGTTTTGGCACCAAATGCAAGATAAAGGGCATCCTTTGAAGAATATGACGGTTCGGATACCTGGACCATCATCTAACGAATTTCTTTTGATGTCAGTTATAAATCCTTTCTTTTCTAGATCAAGCATACTATAAAGAGTTTAGATATTAATTAATGAGTATGAAATTCCGTTCTACTAATTAGTTCAAGTTGGAGTTCTTCATTTAAATCGACAAAATAGGCGTTATATCCTGAAATTCTGACCATTAACCATCGATAATTTTCAGGTTGAACCATCGCATCCTTTAAAGTATCGGATGATACTACATTGAATTGCATCTGCATACCACCTAAATCAAAGTAGCTCTGAGTATATCCTCGAAAGTAGTTGATTGTTTCTTCATGTGTATCTTTAGGATCGGGTACTAATTTAACATTAAAAGCAAGATTATTAGGCATCTTTTCACTATCTAATGCAGCCACCGCTCTAATATTCTCAATTAAAGCATCTCTATCACTTGGAACAGGAGTTAATCCTGGCGTGAACGGTTTATAGGCTTTTCTCCCATTCGGTAAAGCTCCAGAAAGATTGCCAAAAGCAACATGATTGCTCATACTCCAAAAACCTACTAGATATTTACCACCACGATAATTATCAAATGAATAAAAATCATCATACACATAATCTATAATCTCTTGCCCTAATTGAATCGTTTGTGAGCCATCAGTTCCAAATTTTGGTATAGATTTTATTCTTTTTAACAATAATTCGCCTTCTGGAGATGAAAAATTATTTTTTATATGATCATTAAAAACATTAAAATCAATTTCTTTTCTATCATATACCAACGCTTTAACCACATTCAATGTATCAATAATATCAGCAAGTCCAATCATTGCTACTCCTGAAGTGTTATAAATTGCACCTCCATCCACTAAATCAATCCCTTTATCCATTGGTCCATCAAATAACGAACTTAATAAAGGTGATGGATGTAAAGATTGATGTGCTCTTCCTAAGAGATTATTATATTCTACGCTTTTTTCAATCATAAAGTGAAGTTGTTGTTTGAAAGCGTTAAGAAAATCATTATTGTTTTTAAAATCACCAACTTCACCAGTAGTTGGGCCAAATCTCTTGTGATTGCTAACAACAGGATGAAATCCATTATTGAGTGTCATTTCCATAGCAGCAATTGTATTAAACATCATGCAATTGGTATGACCAAAATGTTTTCCACAAATTGTTGGCTCAACACAGCCAGTCGCAGCCCATGTCCTTGCATCTTCTAGTTTTATTCCTATTTTTGTCAGAGCATTAATCATTTGGATATCGTTATGAATTGAAGGCGTGGCATATGTATTTATATTAACCTCCAGGATTCGATCCAAATATTCTTTCGAATTCACTCCAGGATAGTAACGAGCATTTAAATTTGGATCTCTCAAGGTTAACATTTCTGTTACTTTTAAAATTATAAATGTCATATCACAAACTGCAGATTTACCATCTTTATCAACACCGCCAACTGTGAGAGCAAAATCTTGGCTACTCCCTCCAAATAGATAATT
>DAOUVJ010000125.1 GCA_030667705.1 Promethearchaeota archaeon
ATCATTGCAAAAACATAAATTTAAACGATCTCTTAGTTAAATTAATCTTAACATCTCTAAGTGAGTATAGGACAAATCAAATGAATTTTGAAGAAAAAAGGAAACGTTTAGTCAGTAAACTTATAGATCGTAAGGTTTTAACATCTTTGAGAGTCATTGATGCAATGAAAAAGGTAGAAAGGCATCATTTTGTTCCTGAGGGTGCTTTATCTTCAGCTTATATCGATTCTCCTTTATCAATTGGTTTAAACCAAACAATTAGCGCACCTCACATGAATGCAATAATGTGTGAATGTCTTGAGTTAAAGGAGGGAGATAAAGTATTAGAAATCGGAACAGGTTCGGGTTACCATGCTTCTTTATGCGCGGAATTAGTTGCACCAGAAGATTCAAAAAACCCAGGCCATGTATATTCTATCGAGCGCCACTTAGAATTAGTTAAGAGAGCCCGAAATAGCCTTAAAATTACGGGATATGATAACAGGGTCTCCATTATTCATGGGGATGGAACATTAGGTCATCCTTCAGAAGCTCCTTATGATAAAATTTTAGTTACTGCATCTTCCCCGAAAAAAATTCCTCCTCCTTTAAAACATCAACTTCGAGACGGAGGTATCTTATGTATTCCAGCAGGTACAAAAGACTGGGCTCAAGATTTATATATCATTCGGAAAAAAGGTACAGAATTTGAAGTAGAAAAAAAAACAGGAGTACGATTTGTTCCTCTTATAGGTAAATACGGATTTGATTAAAAATTAATTTTACTCCTCAAGAATAGAAATAATCAAGATAATTTAACTTTAAATTTCTCTTTAATCAGTTTTGCTCTCACATTTTTTACGAATTCATTTTTTTCGATGCTTTCCTTGATAGTTTTACTTGTATATGTGTAGCCATTTTTTCTTACATAATTGTAGTTTCCCATGAGAACAAAACCTAATGATTTTTTTAAATATAAATGATATTGTGGTTTTCATATATTTAAAGATATTTAAAACCGACAATAATTTTTGATGGATCGAAAAAAATGTAACTGTTAATTGATAGAGATAGTTATGTGATATTCGAACTCTTTTTTTAATTTAAAACGAGGAATTATTGTTATTCCTTGATAAATTTCCTTATATCCCTCATCCGTGAATGCATAAGTGATAATAGGAAACTTGCTAATCTTGATTGTTTCCTTATCAATCTTAGATTCATTGGAGATCTGAAATTCTAAATGAAGATCATATATCTCATCATATGCTTGTAGTTGATATCCCATGAATTCAAAAGGTTCTATTAGAGAATTCTTAACATTATCAAGAAATAACACCTGATTACTCTTCCACTGAAATTTTTCTGGATCTCCATTAAAGAAGAAAGGTAAATCGATCCCCATTGAAACATTCTCAATTATTCTTTTCAAAATTTCTTCCTTTTTAGGGACTTTAACAAACTCTCCTTTTATTGTTATATCAATTTGAGATTCGAGAATTACAATTTCTTTAGTAAGTTTACATGGAATAATTTCTTCAGAATCTGGATCCTTTACCTCTCCATTAAATTCAAGATTAATCATGGCAGTTTGTCCATCTTTTTCATTCCTAACTACATTAAAATCTCCATCAATAAAATTTCCTAATTCTGCATACTGATCACGTTCCAATTGATTTAAAGTAACATCTTGATTAAAAAATCTAGCACGTAACATGCTCTTTCTATATCGATCTATCATTACAGTGTCTGATTCTATCTCTTCATCTTCATGATACGCTTCAGGCCATCTAGTTAGTGTATTTAATAAATTGTATGATTTAGGTTTATAATCAAGTTCAAAAATAGTTCCACCATTACTAGGATCCAAATAAACATTCAACTTGTCAGATTCAATAATAATATCTGTTTTACTATCTTTATTAAAATCCATTGGTAGGATTGAAATATAATTTTCAGACACTAAACTAACATCTGAATTTAAAGAATCAATGATTCGTTCAGCATTAATTAAATGTGAATATACAGAGAACCGTAAAAATTGTAAGTAAACACCTCCAAAAAGACCATGCCAGTAACAATCATTACACTGGGCTTTATAAATCTCATCCCAAGCCTCATCGATTCGTGGTTTATAAGGAAGTGCACTAGATACTTGGAGAGATTGATTTTCAAGAGTGAGGAGTTTATTTCTAACGTGCAACATCTTTTTATGCATGTTGTTTGATTCGGGATATTTAACAAGGAAGTAACGCCAAAAACCTCCCTTAAGAAATAGGTATTCATCTTCTTTTTTTGGATTATCCTTCAATTCCTTTCTTATTTTCTCAAATTTTTTTCTGATAGGTGTAGGAAGAACCCATTCTTCCATCTTATCATAACTTGCTGCAGGGAGATAAATAAGTCCCTTAGCGGGGAATTGTACCATATATTCAGATAAAGTAATCGATTTAACCCATTCATTTTTAATAATTTGTTCGAAAAATGCTGGAATGAATGGTTTACCCATATCTCCTTCTTGGTGTCCTTTACCATCTATATAACAAATTTGATGTGTTGTAGCCCAGGCTCCCATTTTTTCAGCATCGGAGATCATTAAGATAAACCTGTCTCCCTTCTCATCTGTTACACTCTTTAAATAATCAAAAGTCATGAAAGTTGGTTTCCAAGGTGCTAGATATCTAATTTTTTCATTAATCGGAAATATTCTTAATGTTTTGCCTTGATCTTCAGTGATATGTGTATAAAATGTTTCTTCTTCGGTAATACCTGTCGAACGGAAATGATTATCATCAACAATAACGTATTTTAATCCAAGATCACTTAAGAAGGAAGGATAGTTCGGTTCCCAAACTCTTTCAGATAACCAAGCACCCTTAACATCAAGCCCAAACTCCTTTTTTATAAGGGATGTAAGTTTTTCTATTTGAGCATTTCTGTCTCTGTTAGGGATGATTGAAAAAATAGGTTCATAATATCCTCCTCCAATTATTTCTATTTGACCCCGATTCGCCATTATTTTTATTTTTTTGATGAACTCAGGTTTATGATCCAGAAACCACTCTAATAAATTTCCTGATATGTGTAGAGTAGTTTTTACCTTTGGATGTTTGAAGATTTCATCAATCAATGGTTCATACGACTTCTTAAAATTATCCTCAATCACGTCGACTCGATTGTCGACGGGCTGATGGAAATGGTAGACCATGCCGAAAAATATGCTTGATTTATCTGAGTTATCCATATCCATATTCATATCAAAAATTCTAATTTTTATTCTAATTATTATATTCTAAAATAATGAGTCATTAAAATTTTATTTTAAAAACATTAGAGATTTAAAAAATAATCTTTTATCTATTTTTAAAACAATATTAAAATACTACCCCTTAAATAAAACAAGATATAAAACATATAGTGACTTAAGTATATATTATTTGATTTAAAATATGTGATAGCATGAGCTTAGCGGCTTTAGTTAAGGTCAAGTGTTCCTTCAAATTAAAAATCCTAGTTGTTGGATCTGCGAATTCTGGAAAAACATCGTTTTGTTCAAAGTATTCCGATAGTTTTTCTCAAAGGTTTCGTGAAACTATTGGAGTAGATATATTTGTAAAAGAGGAATTACTCCCGGATGGTAAATTCGCTACGTTGTCTTGTTGGAATTGTGCTTCACAAAAAAGGTTTAATTCGTCCCAATCTCTCTTCTTTAGGGGAGCACTTGGAGCATTTATTTTATTTTCAGTTAATAATTTGGAGAGTTATGAGGTAGCCAAAAGATACATAGAAGATATAAGAAAACGTGTCAATAGTATACCTATATTACTGATTGGAAATAAGATTGATTTAGAAAGTGAAAGGCGAGTAAATTATTATGAAGTTAAGGAATACGCTAAAAAATTAAAGTTAGCAGGATACATTGAAACCTCCACCAAAGATGATATTAATATTTCAAAAGCTTATGCCGTGTTAAGTGAAATCATATATATATATCTACGCTCAGGAATAAAAGAATTTGATGTAGATATCCTAGATCCAAATATTCGAAATAAAATTGATGATTTGTAAACCGATCATTTACTTTAATTTCCTAGAGTTCTTATTAACGTGTGAGAGTATTAATCTGATTTCAATCTATAATTTTTAATCTCCTGTAGGTTTAATTGATCTCTTTTCCATAAGTAGAACTGACGTCCTAGATGGAGCTCTTGTTCGATGTAAAATACCCATTGGAACCATAAAACCTTGATTGGGTTTTAATTTAATTGTTTTATATTCCAAATCAATCAAAAGTAATCCTTCAATAACATAAAAGAACTCATCTTCCTTATTATGTTTGTGCCAATGAAATTCTCCTTCAATAACAGCTAGTCTAACAATAGAATCATTAACTTTACATAGGGATAAATTTTGCCATTTTTTTGAACAGTTTGCTACTAAAGTTGTAATGTCTATAATCTCTAAAGGTTTAAATTTAACCTCAAGATCAATCGAATAATTATTATAATCACTCATTATTAATCAGCGTCTTAGCTTTTTTTTTTATTTTTCAAACAAGTAATAATAATTAAAATAAATTTTAAAGATAACGACAATTCAATAAGTAAGATATCAGAATATCTGATATGTATTCAATGTTATTCTATTTTCGAGGTTAGAGAGCATGTCAAACATGATAGATAAGAGCCTTTTACAGCAAGTTTTTAATTCGAATGAATTTAAAGCATGGTTAATTTCAAAGAGATGGTTTGGTGATAAGTCTTCCTTATCCACTTTAGATTTTACTGTTATTATAAACTACTTTCAAATTTTATCAGATAATATATTTTTGATAATTATTAGGATTACGACAACAGGATACTCAAAGGAATATTTTTTACCCTTAATCCGATATGAGAGAATTCAAGAAATAGTAGAACCCACTGAAAATAATCGTGACTTGATAGTTACACTAACAGAGAAAACTTTTAGTAAAATTGTTGCTCTAAATACTTCAGATAAAATTATTGATTCTGTTTTATCCTTGAATTTATTAGAAGCAGAATATTGTGCTATATTTTGGAAAAAACTTCTCTTTGATAAGAAAATCTCAGAATTATTTCCTTCCATGAATTTGGAGCTTAAACTATACGATGATCAATTTGAAAATGAAGAACATCTTAAAAAAGCTCGAAGGTTAATAGAAGCAGGATTATATCCCGATAAATATGATCTTTCTCTTGAATTGTTAGGTGGGGGAAATACAACAAATGTGTTATTCTTACTTCGTATTTACAACAAAAAGACTCCTGATAAGAAACCAGATACATACGTATTAAAATCTTACAAGGAATATGCGGAAAGAATTGAACCTCGAACACTCTACGTGTTAGTAAAAAATAATTTCCCAAACGCTCCCAAGATTTATGGCATGGTTGATATTAATGGAAAAGATACCATAGGGATCCTTGAAAATGTACCGAACATTGGAAACTTGGGAGATATTTATTGGAATGAATTAAATCAGATGGTTAAATCGTTATTCATTAACATTAAAGTAGATTATTCTCATTTAACTAATAAAGAAACAATTAATGACATGATAAAGAATTATTGTGGAGAATCATTGAAAGTTTCGAAAGAAATCGGAATACAAATTAAAAATTTACATAAAGCACTAATATTAAAGGGAGACAGCCAATATTTCAAAGAAACTATTAATAGCGAAGAATATTTATTGGATTATACGAATAAGTTGAATGATGTGGTTTCAGATATCCAACATAATATAAAAAAGAATACTGACCGTGCTTTTTATACATCTCCCAAAATCAGTTCAATTCTAATTGATATCCAAGACATTATTGAGAGATATCGATCTGAATTTGATGTAGGGGAAATTACTATTCAACCAGTCCATCAAGATTTACACATGCAACAAATTTTATTTAATAAAGTGAATGATCAATTCAACTTTTATTTCATTGATTTTGAAGGAGATCCACAATTATCTATTGAAGAAAAGAAATCTCGATTTCCAATAGAGAAAGATCTTGGTTCATTTTTGAGATCGCTTAGTTACATAAAATTTAACACGTTACTCAATTTTATTGAAGAAAAAATTATTGATAAAAAAAAATTTGAAGTGCCCGAAGAATTTTTATTCAGTATATATTTCAGAAAATCCGCAAAAATTACTGAAGAGCAAAAAATCTTAGAGATAATGATGAATCTCCTGAATTCATGGGAAAAAAAATTAATGAGTAAGATTTTTAATCCAAGTTTAAAACTCCATTTCACTTTGATTAAATATTATACCATTGAACGAGCTCTTCATGAACTTGATTATGAATTGCTTTTTAGACCCAATAATATCATTATTCCAATTCTAGGATTAAAAGAAATAATTGATAAAAATTAATTATATCAGCTTTGATTTAAAGTAGTAAATTCATAAGTAAAGTGAGATTCAGATCTTTGAACAATCTTGAAGTCGTTTTTGTATTTTTGCGTTAAACTTTTGTTTCCTTTTAGATTTTCTTCTGTATAATTATGATCCATTTCCTTACCAGTAAACAATCTAAAAAGGAACGCTTCCACAAATTTATTTGGACCAAATTTTTTAGTCACTAATAGATAATTTTCCTCATCAATGAATTTTGGAAAGAATCCTAAATTATCACATATATCTATTTTATAATTTAGATCATCTACTTTACCAGATATTCGTGCTATATCAATAACAAATCTGGCTAATTTATCCCCTAGCAGAATTTGATCCAATTCATCTGAAGACACTATTAATTTACGCAAGAAACTTCTTTTAACAATTATAAAATCTCGATCATTTAATGATTTTAATGAGTTCTTCTGTTTTATTATATATTTAGATAGTTCAAGAAAGTTCCGAATAAGATCTGCTTTAGACACACCTAATCGACTTTTCATCTTGCCTAGATGCTCATTCAACTCATTATTTATTCTAATAGTTAATACACTTGAATTTGAATTTGTTCCTCTACTCATTTTTGCTCAATCTCAATATTTTGTTAAGTAATAGTTGTAATTATTTGTAATTTAAGTAACAAGAAATCATTTTTGTAATTAAATCATTGCTTTTTTCTAAAAAATAATGGGAAAATTATTGGTATTTTCTATCACATGATTTTAGATTTTATTTATATGTTTTCTTGAAAAATAATAACCAGTTTACTCTTGATGGTTCAATTTTTTAAGATAAAATATAATTCATTAACATTTTCATAATTTTTTTTGTTTTAATTTATATCTCAAATAAATTTTAATTTCGGTTTAAACCCTTATAGATTAAATAAACAACCTTTTGACTAAATTAAATAGTTGATTAAATATATTCTATTAAAATTTGACTCAAGTTCGTCATAAATCTTTCATTTAATTTTTAAAAAATGGAGAATACATCTAACTCAATTAAGAATGAAACCATATCAAATAGTTGCATATTTTCTTTTTTTTATATATCATTGGTAATTAATTGTTACAATTGCACCATAGAATTACAGATGAATATGGCATTAGACTTATTAAGATGTAATTACTTAAGTATCCCGTTAAAGGCACTAATATTTTCAATATTAAGGGATGAATAAGCTAAATGGAATTAACCGAAACAAATTTTTCAGAAGGATCAGAAATTCAAGGGCAGTTGGAATTAAAATTAACAAGTAGTAGAGATAATTCAATTATAGTTGATTCAGATGATGAAATTGAATTAATCGTTAAAGCACTTTCATCTAAAACACGGCGTAAAATCCTGCAACAGATTCAAACAACTGAGGTTGATCTAGATGTTTCAAATTTAGCCTCAAAATTAGAAATGACAGAAGCAAACATCTCAGCGCAAATAAAAAAACTTAAAGAGGCAGGGTTAATTGAGTGTTTTTATTGTTCTGGACAACATGGTGTACGGAAAGTAAGTAAACTCAAATATAATCAATTGTTGATTAGATTCAATATATAATCAATTGTTGAGTAGAATAATTTAAATTCCAAAAGACAGTTAGTTATAGATTTTGTTCCAAGAACAAAAGATAGTGTAAACTAGTTACTTAATTTTATTTTTTTAAAGAAATTTTCAATTAAAATTAATTATACTCTTATTCTTGGAAATGTAAAACTAAAGTATTTTTTATTTTTTCAAAATGTCCTAAATTTACTTTTCGAATATTATTTAGAGTGTCAGTTAATCCAACATCCTCAATTTCTTTAGTTAATTTAAAGTAAGGACTCTTCTTAATGGTCTTGATTAAAGTTTTGTTACTTTCTATACCGCCCAAGAGATTCTCAGTACATTTTATTTCTTCAATATCCAAGATTCTTTGGATTATTGCTAATAACATTGTATCAAAGGTAACTCTTAACACGATCTCCTTATCAAACTCTTTCTTCTTAGGAAATAAATAATCTTTGAGCAAGGAGATCGATTCCTTAAATAATTCAATGGAGTCCATTCCAAGGTTTTTTATTCTTTCATTATTCTCCGGAAGATTTGTTGCAGATAAACAGATAGCAGATATTGTTTGATATTCGGCAATAAAATGGATGAACCTTGCTTTTGCGTTAAGCATGGTATCTTTATCTTCTTCTTCATTTAGAAGATCACTTAAATTATCAAGTGATTTCTTAAAATAAGAGGAAACTTCATCAAATTTTTTTGACGCCGCTTCGAAATCTTTGCTTGCGATTAATAATTGACCCTGTTTTTCTTCTTCTTGATAAAGTTCAAAAAACTTGTTATGTCTCATTACCGCTTTGAAAATTAATTGCTTTCCTAAATCTCTGGTTTGTGATGCTCGCTCGTAAGATTGTCCAGCTTTAAGTAAAAGGATTGATGCCAAATTTAAAAAATCCTCAGGATCTGATTCATATAAATACTCAGAAGCCTTACTCCAACTCTCACCGGCAGTCTCCCAATCATTCATTTTAAAAGATATATTTCCTAAATTAATTAATAATTTGGCTGAAATTTCGTATAACTTTAATTCCTCTGTTTTTCTAATGATTGATTTCAATCGATACGTTGCTTGGATGTTGTTTTTAAACTGTAGGATTATGTATGTTATTCGGATGAACAATTCATCCAATTTAATGTAACTTCCAAGGTCTAAATATATTTGTGCTGCTTGTTCATAAAAATTAATTGCTTCTTCTCCCTTTCCTCGATCAGCAAGTTCTTCTGCTTGATCAATAAGTTTTATTGCTTGAATTTCTTGTTCTTCTTTATCTTCTTGATTTAACAATATTTATAACCTCCAATATCGATTGTAAGTTTCTTTATTTTTATTATTGAATTAACTTAATTTTATTATTGATATATAGCTAAATTATTTTTCATTTAATATTTTTTTCTTTATTTCTTTTTTTTTTTTCTTTATTTACTCTAAGAAA
>DAOUVJ010000011.1 GCA_030667705.1 Promethearchaeota archaeon
TGAATTCATCATTAATAACCTATTGAAAGTGCAATAATATAAACAACATTTTGATAATGTGATAGTCAACTATTAAATCTAACTTTTATTTTTCACCAGAGGAAATGATAATCCTCTTATATAAAAAATTGAGAAAAATGCAGGAGGAGGGATTCGAACCCTCGAACTCCTATGAGACTAGAGCCTCGGTCTAGCACCGTTGACCATGCTTGGCAACTCCTGCTTTTCCTAGATCACAAGGTTGTATGTAACTTGCGCTGCTACGATTGTGCCGTAATGTAATTTTGGATCCTTCGGTGGCAATGCCACAAAGACTCCGCTTTGCTGAAGTGTCACAACCTGATATGGGAAATGTTACTTAAATCAAGATTTCAAATATTTTAAAATCAAGACTTAATTTCATAAAATAAGAGAAATTTTAAAAACCTTTTTTTAAAGATAATAATAATTTTAAATAATCATATTTTGAGTAATTGTAATGATAGATTATAAATACATTGAAATAGAGTATTTTAAAAAGAAGAGTTATGCAATTTTATCCTTTAATCGCCCTTCTAATTTGAATGCTTTTAATTACGACCTTATTAGCGAGTTTTGTGATGCATTAAGAACAGTAATGAAAGAAAAATCCATCAATTGCGGGATAATAACAGGAAAGGGAAAAGCTTTTAGTGTAGGAGGCGATATTAGTGAGTTTAAAGGATATGCAGACCCAGCTGTATCAATGGCTAAAATGGCAGCAAAATTACATGAAGGAATACGACTAATCAAGAGCATAAAAATTCCTTTAATAGCTGCTATCAATGGACCATGTTTTGGAGCGGCTTTAGGTTATGCTTGTTCATGTGATTTAAGATTTTGTAATGAAAAAGCTACGTTTGGAGCTGCTTTTACAGGAATTGGTCTTTCTCCTGATAGTTCTACTTCTTTCCATTTACCTAAAATTGTCGGCTATTCACTAGCATCTGAAATGATTTTGCTAAATCGTATTTTAAATTCACAAGAAGCCCAACATTATGGGTTAGTGAATAAGATATTTTTATCAGATGATAACTTTATTGAAGAAGTAAAAAAAGTAGTTTCTCAGTTGAGTACAGGACCTATTGAGGCTTTTCAAGCAAGTAAAATGTTAATCCATAATTCATATCTTAATGATCTCGAAACGCATTTAGAAGAAGAAGCTAAATATATTGAAATATGTGCGGGAACCGAGGATTTTCTAGAAGGATTAAATGCTTTTCTTGAAAAAAGAAGACCTAATTTTAAAAAAAAATAGTAAATATATATATTTCAATTTACTCTTCCTTAAAACTAGGATCTATGAACTTTTTATGTAATTATTTATTTTGGTTTAATAAAACTTTTTATTATGTAATTTTAATTAGTATTATACTTAGAGAAGAGTTGTGCACTCATGTCAGTTGATACAAAAAAATTACAAGCGTTATTACAATGGTATATGCAGAGTATAGGAGAAAATTTAATAGCTGTTATTATTGTAAATCGAGAAGGATTAATTATCGATAAATTATTTGGCTCTTCAGAAAAACACTTGGATGAGGAAATAGTTGGTGGAGTAAGCGCTCTAGTTGAGCCTGTTTTGACAAGGATCACGAAAGAATTTAGCTCTGGATCCTTTGGTACGGGAACTTTTGATACGGAGGAATATAGATTGATTTTCTGCGAAGCTGGTCCTGAAGCTGTTTTAGTCACGATATTAGATGCAATTGCTGGAGTTGATCCAGTTTTTCCGTATGCTTATTTAACCGCAGAAAAGATTGCTCGAATTTTTGATGGAAGAACCGTAAGTCCTGTTATCCCAAAGCTAATTTCAGATAAAAAGGCGCATAATATTCAAAAAAAAGTAAATCAACTCCAAAAAATAAAAGTACAATCTGGAGAATATGCGTTCAAATTAATACTTGGAGGAGATGGCTCAGTTGGTAAGACAAGTATGGTTCATCGATTTGTTGATGACGATTTCGCAAAGGATTATAAATCAACTATTGGAACTTCAATTATGAAGAAACAATGCAAATTTGATGGATTAGATAGCATTGTTCGATTTGTACTATGGGATCTTGCAGGACAGAGTCAATTCAAAAAAGTTAGACAATCTTACTTATCAAACGCTGAAGCAGGTATCTTAACATTTGATGTTACTAATCAAATATCATTTGAAAATATTGAAAATTGGCATAAAGAAATCCTCTCAGCTTCCCCCAACATATCACTTATTTTAGTAGGAAATAAGATTGATTTAGAAGATGAAAGAGTAGTTTCTAGAGAAGATGGAGAAAAAACAGCTGAAAAACTTGGAACCCCATATATTGAGACATCAGCTAAGACAGGTGAAAGTATTAATGATGCTTTTAGAATGCTGGCATTGCAGATGATAAAAATAAATATTGTAGCTGAAGACATATAGAGCCTCTGGGGGGAATTATTCAATCCGGAAGAAGTTTCGCGTAGTTTTTGAACCCCCGATCTACAGATTACGAATCTTTAGCATCCCCATATTAAAAGATGAGAAAGTTGCTATACCACTAAGCCACAGAGGCAAAAGATCTGTTTAATAAGTATAATTAAAAACAATTATAAAATTTTTCCATGTCAGATTCTACTAAATTGAAGGAACTTGGTGAAAAAAAATTAATTAGAATTATAGAGGATATCATTTTTCAAAAAACAGGTAATCATCCCTTAAAGGATGATTCTTTTTTCTACAAAATTGACAATTATTCTCTTGAAAAAGAAAAAGTCGTGGTATTCAATTCAGATATGTTTGTTTCTACAACCGATGCTCCAAAAAAAATGACATTTTACCAAATGGGTCGTAAAGCTATTTTAATGAATATTAGTGATTTAGTCGTGAAGGGAGTTCATCCCGTTGGTGCTTTCATTTCAATTGGATTACCGCCTAATCTTATTGTTCAATCATTTAGAGAGATAATAGAAGGTGTGGTTGATTACTGTTGCAGATGGAATGTCAGTTATATAGGAGGAGATATGAACATGACAAATGAAATCATTATAAGTCCAACAGTTTTTGGATTTGAAGATCCTACTAAAATTATATACAGAAAAGGGATGGAAACTGGAGATATTTTAGTTATTACATCGAAATTTGGCTTAACAGGTGTAGGTTTTGAAATCTTATTAAACCGATATAAAGATTTCAATAAATTTAGTAGTTATGAAAGATCTATTCAAAGTGTTTTAGTACCTTTTCTTGATGACAAAATCGCTTTTATTTTAGCAGAAAATCAACTTTCCACGGCTAGTATTGATTCGTCAGATGGTTTGGCAAGATGTTTAAGAGAATTAATGGTATCAAATCCAGGTATGGGTTTTGATATAAATTTAAATGATAATCTGGTTGATGATGAAGCTCGATCATTTTCAAACGTGATTGATGTCCCGCTTGAAGATTTGATATTTAACGCTGGTGAAGAATTCATCCATGTATTCACAATAGCTCCAAATAATTATGAAAAAGCAAAAAGAATTATTAAATCGAAAAATGGGAAGATTTTTGTTATAGGTAAAGTCAATTCAGAGGGTAAAATTTACATAATTAATAAAAATAAAAGAAAAGAATTACAATCTAAGGGATTTGAACACTTCTTATAGCCGTTGCTTCACCTTAAAACACGATATCTTAACGGTATTGAATGTACAGAAAAAGTTTTAAATTAGGGAGGATTTATTCTAATACAATTTTAATATTTCAAATGATTTAAGAACTATTTTTAAAAAAGTTCTAATGACATGGGCCATTAGCGCAGGCAGGTAGCGCAGCAGGCTTTTAACCTGAAGGTCGTGGGTTCGATTCCCACATGGCCCGTTTTTATTTTCCAAAATTTTTAATAATTCTATTTAAATTTAGTTATTTCTGTTTCCATAATAAATTAAAATAAATTACATTCTTTAATAATAAATTAATATAATTTTATATTTTTTTCAAAGTCATGATAAAATCTGAGTTGAAACTCCCTTCTGATGAATCAGAGCAATTAATTATTAAATCGCAAGATATAACAAACCCAGAATATGGAAATATACCAGAAAAACGAAGTATTGATGAATTACTTCAACTAGGTATTATTAATTTGGATAAACCTAGCGGACCAACGAGTCATGAGGTAGTTTCTTGGGTTCGTAAGATACTAAATATTCCTATTGCTGGTCATGGAGGGACTCTTGATCCTAAGGTAACAGGAATTTTGCCTTGCGGTCTTGGTAGTGCTACTCGAGTTTTGTCCGCTCTGTTATCCGCAGGAAAAGAATATGTAGGTGTCATGTATGTTCATTCACTGGAGAATCCTAAAAAAATTGAAAAAGCCTTTAAGTTATTCACTGGGAAGCTCTACCAAACACCTCCACTTAAATCGGCAGTAGTACGAAGAATGAGAATAAGAGAGATTTATTATAATAAAGTATTAGAAATTAATAAACAACACGTTCTTTTTCGTGTGGGATGCGAAGCGGGTACTTACATTAGAAAATTATGTTTTGACATAGGAGAAACTTTATGTACTGGAGCAAATATGTTAGAACTTAGAAGGACACGAGTGGGTAATTTTCAAGAGGATAATACTTTAATGACACTCCAAAATTTGAAGGACGCATGGGAGTTATTTCAAGAAGAAGGCAATGAATACTATATTCGTAAAGTGATTCTTCCAATGGAAGAAATGGTATCACATCTTCCTAAAATATATTTAAGAGATACTGCTGTTGATGCTATTTGTCATGGTGCAGATGTTGCCGCAGCGGGTATTTGTTATATTGATGCTCGCATTAAACCAAATATGCAAGTTGCTATAATGACATTGAAAAAAGAATTAATTGGTTTTGGTATACCCATTTTTAATGCCATGAAAATTTATAAAGCAAAATCGGGAATAATGGTAAAAATTGATAAGGTTTTCATGAAGCGAAAAATATATCCACACTGGAAAGGAAAGAAATCAAATTAATGTGAATATAAAATGACTCATGATCATCAAGATTACTCAACGACCTTACCGGATGTTTCATTGAAGATACATACGGTTCCTGTAAGTTTAAGAAGACATTTATACATGTTTAAAACTATTACGGGTGTTTTTTCGTATAAAAAATTAGATTTAGGAACCAAAGTATTAGTAGATCACATGATCATCCCTGATAAACCAAGTATATTATTAGATTTGGGTTGTGGTTATGGAGTCATCGGAATTGTCTTGGCTTATGAATCAACCTCTAGTTCCGTGTATTTTATAGATGTAAACAAACGTGCAATTTGGTGTACCCGGGAAAATGTGAGATTAAATTTACCAAATAATAAAGGAAAATACCGAATTTATACGGGGAATTATTTTAAACCCATAGAAGAAACAAAAGTAATGTTTGATGCCATATACATGAATCCCCCCTTGCGTCAAGGTCGAAAAGAGTTTCTAGATCTTTTTAAAACCCTACCTAATTACCTAAAACCAAATGGTTCATTTCAATTTGTAATTAAGAAGAAAATGGGAGCAGAATATGTATATAAATATTTACTTGATCTATTTTCAAATGACAAAATAAAGGTTTTATGCAAACGAAGTGGATACTGGGTATTCCATTATTATCAAACATAACAATTTTTGAAAGTATTTTTTCGAATAATAACGTAAAATTTTTTAGAAATAGAATATTTCTTCATCTAATACTTACGTGAGATATGAGGATTCCTTTTGACTAAGAAGAAAAAAATTGACGTATTGCTCCATGAACTTGTTCCTAAACATTATCTTTTAACAAAGGAAGAAACTAAAGAACTTTTAGATAAATTTAAAATAACTGTCACTGATTTACCTCAAATGTTTGAAAAAGACCCAGTTGCAATAGCAATCGGGGCAAAAGAGGGGGATGTAGTTAAAATCGTGAGACAGTCTGAAACAACGGTGAAATCAATAGATTATTACCGTTTTGTTAAAAAAGAGAAAGTATAATTTCATTCTCATTATAAAAAATTAATAAGGTATATAGATTTGAGTACTGAAAAATTATCTAACGTTGATAAATGGGCAGTTTTAAAAAGTCTTTTTGATGAAAAAGGTTTAGTTCGACAACATCTTGATTCTTATAACAATTTCATCGAATATGAGATGCAAGCAATTGTAGATGAATCTAATGAAGTTGTTCCTGACATTCCAGGATTTAAAATAAAATTTGGAAAGATAATTGTAGGAGTTCCAAAAGTTAGAGAAGCTGATGGAGCCACAATGGAAATAACTCCAATAGAAGCACGTATCAGAGAATTAAGCTATGCAGCCGATATAATCCTCGAAATGACACCAATTACTATTGATGAAAGGACACAAAGAGAAGAATCCGAAGAAACCTTAGATATTTATATTGGAAAGATCCCAATTATGCTAAAAAGCTGCCGATGTCCACTTGAAAGCTTGACAGAACAAGAATTAATTAATCGGGGCGAGGACCCGCTTGATCCAGGTGGTTATTTTATAATAAATGGAACAGAAAGGGTTCTAGTCACTCAGGAAGATTTAGCACCCAACAGGATATTAGCAGAAGAGGCTAGTAGAAGTTCAAGTGCAACCCATCAAGCTAAGGTATTTTCAACTAGAAGTGGATTCCGAGCACCAGTAACAATTGAAAGAAAAAAAGATGGAAATTTAAGAGTATCTTTTCCTTCCGTTCCAGGAAAAATTCCACTCGCAATTTTGATGAGGGCTTTAGGATTACATTCTGATAGAGAAATTTTCCAAGCCATATCTGAAAATGAAGAAATTCAGAAAGAGTTAATTCCTGTAATTGATGTTGCTTCTGAAATCCAAGTTTTAAAAGACCCAGAGAAATCTCAACAAAACGCTTTAGATTATATTGGTAAAAGGGTTGCCATAGGGCAAACTAAAGATTATCGTATTAGAAGAGCACTTCAAGTTCTTGATAGATACTTATTACCTCACATTGGTAATGCTGAGGAAGATCGGATTAAAAAAGCATATTATCTAGGACAAATGGCACAAAAAGTTATGGAACTTGCATTGATTCTTAGAGAACCAGATGATAAAGATCATTATGCTAACAAGCGATTAAAACTAGCAGGAGAGTTGTTTACATCTTTATTTAGGGTTGCTTTTCTTAATTTAGTAAAAGATATCAAATATCAGTTAGAGCGAACAGCAGTTCGAGGAAGAGCACCAAATATTAAAACAGCAGTTCGAGCAGATGTAATAACGGAGCGTATTAGACATGCTTTAGCAACCGGCAATTGGGTCGGAGGTAAGGCAGGTGTTAGCCAATTACTGAATCGAACCAACCATGTGGGAACATTAAGCCATTTAAGAAGGGTTATTTCACCATTAAGTCGCAGTCAACCTCATTTTGAAGCTCGAGATTTGCATCCGACACAATGGGGAAAAATTTGTCCAGCAGAAACTCCTGAAGGACCTAATTGTGGATTAGTTAAAAACTTGGGTTTAGCTTCAATAATTTCGGTAGGGGCAGATGAAAGGATAATTGAAAACATAATTATCGACTTAGGGGTTATTCCAATTAATGAAGTAAAAAACGTTAAAGGTGATAAATCCAAAGTTTTCTTGAATGGTAAACTTGTAGGAATTCACCAACAATACAATCCATTCATTCGCCAATTACGAGAAAAACGAAGAAAAGGTGAAATAGGTCAACATGTTAACATCGGCTTTTACATTGATTCAAAAGAAATCCAAATTAATTGTGACGCTGGAAGAGCAACCAGACCACTTCTTGTAATCAAAAATAAAAAGTTATTGATTACAGGAGAAGATATTGATAAATTAAAACAAGGCAAGTATGTATGGTCAGATTTGATTCAAAAAGGAGTAATCGAATATTTAGACGCAGAAGAAGAAGAAAACGCATATATAGCAATGTTTGAGGAGGATATTTCTAATGAACACACTCATTTAGAAATTTCACCAGCAGCGATATTAGGTATCTGTGCTTCAATTATTCCATTCCCCGAACATAATCAATCACCTAGAAACACTTATGAAGCAGGAATGGTTAAACAAGCTTTAGGTTTGTTTGCGGCAAATATGCATTTAAGATTAGATACTCGTGGACATACACTTCATTACCCTCAACAAGCATTAGTAAAAACTAGTCCAATGGAGATAATAGGGATTAATAAACGTCCTTCAGGACAGAACTTCATTATAGCAATGATGAGTTACGAGGGTTATAATATAGAGGATGCTATTGTTATCAATAAAGCTTCAATTGAAAGGGGTCTTGCGAGAAGTCATTTCTTCCGAACCTACGATGCTGAAGAAAGAAAATATCCAGGTGGGGAAGTTGATAAATTTGAGATTCCAGAAAGAGGCGTAAGAGGTTTCAAATCTGCTGAGTCTTATCGTTTACTATCAGAAGAGGATGGAATTATTGAGCCCGAAACAACTGTAGGTGGAGGTGATGTGCTCATAGGTAGAACTTCTCCTCCAAGATTTATTAAATCATATGAAGAATTTGAATTAATGCAACCTAATAGACGTGAAACGTCAAAAAATATGAGACATAACGAGCAAGGAATAGTTGATACGGTAATCATCTCAGAAACTGTTGATGGAAATAAATTGGTTAAAATTAAGGTAAGAGATTTAAGGATACCTGAATTAGGAGATAAGTTTTCGTCACGCCATGGTCAAAAGGGTGTGCTTGGATTAGTTCAACCTCAAGAAGATTTGCCTTTTACTTCTAAAGGTGTGATTCCGGATATTATTGTCAATCCGCATGCCATGCCATCTAGAATGACATTAGGTCAGCTTTTTGAAGGAATTAGCGGTAAGATCGCTTGTTCTACAGGAGAATTAGGAGATGCAACTGCTTTTGAATGGAAAGACATTACCAAACTTCAAGATCAACTCGTACAAGCTGGGTTCGAATTCAATGGACGTGAAATAATGTATAACGGAATTACTGGAGAAAGGTATGAAGCAGGAATATATTGTACTCCAATTTACTACCAGAAACTGTACCATCTGGTTGCTGACAAACTTCATGCTCGAGCACGTGGTCCAGTACAAATTTTAACAAGACAACCTACTGAAGGTCGAGCAAGAGAAGGGGGTTTAAGATTTGGAGAAATGGAACGAGATTGTTTAGTTGGACATGGTTCTGCCTTGTTATTAAAAGAACGTCTGTTAGATGAATCTGATAGGACTGTAATATTAGTCTGTGAAAAATGTGGATTGTTAGCTGTATATGATCGAAACCGAGATAAACGGTATTGTCCAGTGTGTGGTGAAGGAACCATTATTTCTAAGGTTGTATGTTCATATGCATTTAAACTATTGTTACAAGAAATGATGTCATTAGGGTTAGCACCACGTTTAAAATTGAAGGAAAAAATATAATTTATTTACGTTTAAATTACTCATTTTTATTATTTTAATTCTCACATACCAGATTCAATTCTTCAAAAAAAAAAAAATTAAATTCCAAATCCTAGGAATGAATAAAGTTCTGGTATCATTGTATACAATAGGAACAAGAAGAACAATGTAGTTAAAGAAATCCATACAGCGTGATCCCATGTAATGTCCAAGAAAAATTTTACTAGGATTAAGATGATTAAGAATCCAATAATAGGCGTCAATTGAGTTAAATAGTTTGAGCCACTAAAAGCTATTAAATTACCAATTGCTCCTAATACTGAATTTATTGCACCTAAAACTATAGGTATTATTAAGACACAAATGAAAGCTAGGAGAATTATCAAGAATTTTTTATCAGAAGCTTTAGTCTTGGATGCGATTAGTAATACCGCTATGTAAATGATCAATGCGACAATTATAGTTGCAACTATCAGCCATAAAACAAAAAAAAGTGTTTCTTCACCTTGAAATATCATTACTTATCACTCTTTTATATTTTTTTTTGTATTATATTTTAATTTAAAAAGAAATACGTACCTTCTTTTTTAAATATTAACTCTTTTTTTTATTATAAGATTATGAGATTTAGTCTTATTTTTTACAATAATAAAAGAAAAATATTCATTCTCATACTCCAATACTAGTAAGGAAAAAGTGAGTTGCAAATCCGAGAAAGACTGAAGAAAACACAATTGATAATACAGTTAATTTCATTGATAATTCTCTGCCATATTTAGTGTAAAGGATTAGTACGACTACAGAAAAAATTCCTATTAGTAAAAAAATCCACGCTAAGGCCCATAATGTTATTGAAGGTATTTCAAACTCATTAATTTGCATTATATTTAGAATCATTATAAATAGACTCATATTGTTATGATTATCGTAATTTAATGTTTTATTTTTTTTTAAGTTTATTAAAGTATTAATTCAGAAGAATGGAAAAAGCAATATTAATTGCTCCTATTAATTTTTATTGGTTTATTGAATATAAATGAATAAAGTTTAAAGCAATGAGAACTTGTTAATTTATATTTGTTAATATAAGGAGACTGTTAAATGCACTATTTGAAGAAGTTGATAGAAAAACCAATTTTAGAAAACCCAGCTCAACAGCATATGGATATTCATAGACATTTCTATAGATATTCACGTGGGGATTTCCTCGGGCCGGCATTAAAAATTAGAACTACAAGTGGCAAAATTACACTTAAAGGAGCCCACGAATATGAAGATCTAATATTAGAATCAGTAGTAAGATCAATCGAAGATTCTATTAGTAACATTGAAATAAAGGGAAATTTAATTACAGGAAGTGATATCAGTAAAGACCTTACTAAATTAGGTTTTGATTGGAAGTTAAAAAAATCTACTGGGAAAACCAAGAATTATAAATCAGTCATATTAGATAACATAACAAAAGATCAATTATTAGCCGGTTTAGAATCTTTTCGCATCAATAGTTATTTTCTTATATCGTTTAATATTAATCCATCTTGTAAGATAATAACAAAAAAAAATATTCCTCAACCTTCAAGAAAAACCCCAGAGGATGATGATTTAAATAAACGAGTTCAATTTTGTACAGGTTATTTAAAAAATACTAAGAAAAATTTAGAATTCATTTTAGAATCAGCACTTTCAGATTTCAAATCAGAAATACCAGATAATTGGAAATCTATTTCAATTTTAAATAATTATAAGATAACTGAAATTGAAACACCAAAAGATATAAAAGATTCTCGTTTATTACGGATTTTTGCAATACGGAAAGGTAAAATGATACGTTCAGTTGAAATAGACGATGAAGTTTATGAAAAGCAATATGATATTGTAGTTTAATATAACACGAAAATTTAATTTTTAAGAAATATTCACATAACAGTGAAAAAAAAATTATGCCTGAAAAAGAATTGAATCCTCTATTGAGCTCATTTCTATACATCATAGGAGGGGATGTAGCAATTGAAGTAGGTATTGAGCTCCTAAATTCTGAGAATAAAGATATCACTGATGAAGATATAACTGAAAACATCAAACAAAGATTAGGTGGGACCGAAGTAGATTTTGAACCAGATGATACTGAAATCTTGAAATTGAATACAGTTCGTAAGACTTTATATAAATTATATGGCGAAAAATTAGCTCAATTTAGAAGGATTCGTGATAAATCAACTGGTTGGTTTATATATTATTGGTGGCACGAATTTGAGAGGATAGAAGAAATTTTAGGTGAAAAGAAAAAATTAAATGAAAGAAAACTACGAGAACGGCTCCAATATGAAGAAAATAATTATTTTTTTACATGTCAAAATTGTAATGATCAAAATTTAAAATATATTTTTGAACAAGCTTTTGAATTTAATTTTAGGTGTCCAGAATGTGGGAATCCATTAGAAGCACAAAACAATCAAGAAATTATCAAGTTCTTAAAGGAGAAAATTACCCTAAATCAAAAAATTAACATAACTAAAGACATTTGATCTAGATTATTTTTTCTTTTTTACAAATGCCATATCTCCTAACGATGTTCCTGAAGATTTTTTCATATATTTACCTACTTGAGCAGATGTATCTATAATCTCTGATGTTGTAATTAATTTAATTCCATATACTTTCTCTATTTTTTTAGCTAATTTGATAGAAGGTTTTACTTTGCCCGTTTCGATCCTTCTAAGTAATGAGGGTTTTTCATTCAATTTTTGTGCGAATTGATCTTGATTTAATCCCAATGATTGTCTAACTTTTCGTATTTTAATAGTATAATCTTCGACAATTTCAAGTTCTCTTTGTGGTTCAATTCGAGATTTTATAGATTTTGTATTAGACATTTTTCTAAATTGTTCTACCTTTCGTTGGGGTGTAGAAGGTGTTTTTTTTACTATCTTTTTTCCATGTTGGGCACAATTTTGACATACTGTTATTTTTGCACCCTCTATTATAACTTTAATCCCTTTTCCCCAAATTATGCTTCCACAAATCTGACACTCTTTATCCGTGTCGTCTATTCTTTTACTGCTCATACAATAACCTCGTGTTCAAAAATATTAAAGGATGTGAATATAATTATAAAATCTCTTCAAGAACTCTTATATTTTTCGGTTTTAAAGCGAAGTTCATTATAAAATATAACCAATAAATTTTTTAGATATCTCCTTTTTTTGATATTTAGAGAAGACCTTAAATTTAAATGAATAAAAGTTTATTATTAAAATAGCTTTAATAAAAATACAAAACATACTTGGGGTCAATATTTTATGACTGTTACTGAAGGTAAAAAAAAGAAAAGAGAGGAAACTAAGGATGGAGAATACCTAATCACGTATACTAGACATCTAGAAAAAAGACTTCGTAATTTAGAAACTGAAAAACAGTTATTAGATGCAGAACGTATGAGATTAGAACAAGAACTAAATGGTTTAAGGAACGAAATTGATAGACTGAGAGAACCTCCGTTAGTTTCTGCTACTATTATTGATTTACTTGATGATAATGGCAAAGTTATTGTTAAAAGTTCCACGGGACCCAGTTTCGTAGTAAATGCAAGTCGGAAAGTCAAAAATGAAAAATTAACTCCAGGAATGAGAGTTGCTCTAAATCAAAGAACTTTTGCCATCATGGAAATATTACCTTTAAAATTGGATCCATTTGTTAAGGGCATGGAAGTTATCGATTCTATCCCTGATATATCATATCAAGATATTGGAGGTTTGGCAGATCAACTCCTAGAAGTTAGAGAAACTGTTGAATTACCATTAAAACGACCAGATTTATTTGAGAAAATTGGAATTGAACCTCCAAAGGGTGTATTATTATATGGTCCCCCTGGTACAGGTAAAACTTTAGTTGCAAAGGCTATAGCTCATGAAACTGAAGCAACTTTTATTAGAATTATCGGATCCGAATTAGTTCAAAAATTCATTGGAGAAGGTGCTAGATTAGTTAGAGAAATCTTTAATATGGCTAAGAAAAAAGCCCCAACGATTCTATTTATAGATGAATTAGATGCAATTGGATCTCAAAGACTAAAAATAGCAACATCAGGAGATCGTGAAGTTCAAAGGACGTTAATGCAATTATTAAGCGAATTAGATGGTTTTGAACAACGAGGAGATGTAAAAATTATTGGCGCAACGAATAGAGTAGATATTTTAGATCCAGCTTTATTGAGACCTGGTAGATTTGATCGGATGATCGACTTTCCAATACCAAATGAAGAGGCACGTAATTCGATTTTTAAAATTCACACTAGATCTCTTAATATAAATGAAAAGATTAACATAAAAAGGCTTGTAGATTTAACTGAAGGCGCTACTGGTGCTGATATTAAAGCGATATGTACAGAAGCTGGAATGTTTGCAATTCGAAAAGAAGCTGAAGCAATTTATGAAACTGATTTCATAGATGCTGTTGAAAAAGTGATGGCTAAAGTAAGGGGTAAGGGAAACGAATCCAGACTATATTCATAAGTACAAAACTTATTTTATCTTTAATCATTTAAACCATTGAAATATGAAAAATTCTTCTTCTTTTCTCATTTTAAGAAAAATAAGAGCTATTTCAGATTATCAATTTGGACCTGCGATAACAGATGTTCTTTTCGATAATACAGATATTATTCATTTAATTTTTTCCAAGAACACAGGTAAAATGAAACACATTTATGAAAAAGAAAAAATTCTATTAAACTTTCGTCCAAAAATCGGATTATTTACATTAACTTTTCATTCGGCATCAAAAATAATATCTGAATTACCCATACCTAAAATGAGAGCCGTAGTTCTAAATGACATTTCAGAATTCATTCGAAAAGGTCGAAATGTCTTTTGTAAACATTTACTAGAAATTGATAACAAATTACGACCATTAGATGAGGTTATTGTAGTGAACCATAAAGATGAGATACTTGCCATAGGTAGGTTATCGATGCCCATTCCATATATTAAAGCCTTTAACACAGGTATTGCAATCAATGTTCGGAAAGGTAATAAATCAAAATTATAAAGCTCAATTAATTATATCAAATATAATAAATATCAAATTATCTCGTGATTATAATGGTTAAATTACCAAAAGATTTACAAAATAAGGAAAAAAGTAAACCAAAAAGACCACAAGCAGTTAAACAAAGGGAAAGCTCACAAGCAGGCTCCCGACAGATGCGTAGACGCATGCAACAACAAGGAATAGACATGGACCAAGTTGAAGCAACAAGAGTGATTATTGAAGGACCTGATAAAACCCTCATTATTGATCAACCAGAAGTAATTTTGATGAAACAAATGGGACAAGAGATTTATCAAGTTATTGGGGATGCTCACGAAGCGTCTCAAGGCGAAGAAGTAATCATTGAATCAGAACAAGACGAAGAATTGTTATCCCAAGATGAAGTAAAAGTAAAAATTACTGATAATGATGTGATGTTAGTAGCTACCCAAGCAAATGTTGATGCTGAAGAAGCACGTGCAGTATTAACTGATTGTGAGGGAGATATTGCAAAAGCTATTTTATTTTTGAAAAATCGGCCATAACAAAATAGCAAAAAAAAAAAGTTAAGAATCATAAACAATTAAAGTCACCATAACTCTACGGTTTAAAAAATATGTCAAGTGTAAAGAAAAAAAGACCCTCTCCTACTGATTCAGGTATTGAAGAGGACATTGTATTTGAAAAAATTATCCAATTTACGGGTTGGATATTTTTACTTGCGATCATGGCAGTTTTAGGAGTATGGTTTATCTTAGATTTTACCATGGACTTAATTGAAATTGTACTTGAAGCCCCTGTATTTGCAATTATTGTATTTTTGGGGATAAATTCTGCAATTAGTTTTGGTTTATCCTCAGTGATTAAAAGCAATAGGGATCTAAAGAAGAAATATTATTATGACTGGTTAATTGGGGAATTTTTAATCTGTTTGTTTGCTATTTTCTCGGTTGCGGCATATCAATGGTAAGATTTACTATTTGTAGTCATTTCTCGCAGGATTAAAGACATCAATAACTTCCGAATCTTCGAGTATAAACGCTCCATGTTTTTCATTTGAGTTAAAAATATAACTATCTCCCTCTTGTGCAATAAATTCTGATTTTTCTGTAAAGAAACGTAATTTTCCTTTAATAACATAACCAACTTGATGTTGATCGTGGGAGTGTAATGGGACTTCAGAGCCTTTTTCAAGATAAAAATGACAGAGCATTAAATCCTCATTATAGGTTAAAGTCCTTCTAAATATTCCATCTAAAGCTTTTACTGCTTGGATATCTCTCTTACTAATTTTATTCATAATTTCCTAAAAATAAACTTATTTTTTTTAAAATATACTCGTATTTAGTTTTCAATCAAATATATAATCTCATAAATAAATCTAAAAACCATCGATGACGACATTTTTTTAACTTGGAGGGATATAATAATAAAAAACATCAGAACATCGATTTTACATGATGTAGTATGTTTAATAATAGTATATTGCTCAACCGATTTTAAAATTACTTTCAGATAATTGATAAAATAACTTTATATTGGAGAAACGAATAAATTTTTATATTAAAAAGTGTAAAATATTTACGATAAAGATTAATTGGTTATACTTATTATACCTATCAAGTAAGCCGACAAAATAAATTAACCGTTAATCCATTATCAAGAAATAAATTTGTATAAGAATATTTAATATTGAAAAATTAGATGGAAAAATATGGTTTTAATTCGTGAATCAGAAGCAATAGAAGAAAATAGAAATAAATTAGGAAAGAAAGGGTTTTTAAATAATTTATTGCCAAGAGTCTTTAGAACTGAAGGAGACGTAGTAACATTTGAGCCAAAAAAGATAGAAGAGAGTATAATAAACGAAACAGGTATAGACCCTCATTCTGCTAATAAAATAACGCAATTAGTTGTTCGAAGGATCATTTCTTCGGGAATGAAATTTCTCTCGGGACCACACATTAGAGAAATAGTATGCTCAATTTTATCTGAAGAACATTATGAAGAGGCACGAAAATTATATACTCGAATTGGAATGCCTTTAATGGATTATGAAGCCATTTTAGAAAATGGGATTAATGAAAATGCAAATCAGGACATGAATCCTGAAAGCATTCACCATTGGGCAGCAAATCGGATTTCAGATGAATATGCTCTTTTGAGAATTTTAGATTCTGAAGAAGCTCATGCTCATTTATATGGTGATATTCATATTCATATGCTTAGGTATTTTGATTTGAGACCCTTTTGTCAAGAATGGGATCCGAGGATGATTTTGGAACACGGATTACCCCCAGTAGACAGTTGGGCACATTGTAGTAAGTCTGGACCTGCAGGAAGTTTAAGGGTTGCAGTAACCCATCTAGCAAAATGGTTAGGGATTATTCAAGGCGAATTTTCAGGTGGGCAAGGATATGACTATATAACGACATTTCTAGCGCCTTATGCAAGAGGTTTATCGAAGAGAGAAATTGAACAATCTATGCAGTGTTTAATTTTTGAAACAAACCAAATTTTCGCTGCACGTGGTGGACAGGTCCAATTTACATCAATTTCTTGCACTCCTACTATCCCTGATGGATTAATTGAGATCCCGGCCATTGGTCCTTATGGAAAAATAAATGGTACCTATGGCGATTATAAGAATGAATGCTTGGAACTCTTTGATGCTTTAACTGATGTATATATTCAAGGTGATCATAATGGAAAACTTTTTGCATTTCCGAAACATGAGATTAAAATAAAGAAAGAATGGCTTAGTGAGTTTGAATCTTCTTACTTGAAAGTTATGGAAGAGGTCTCAACGATGGGCACACCATATTTTCTTAATATGTGTCCAGATTGGATGCTTGATAAAATTCACAGTTGCCAGAAATTTTTAAGCAGTAAGCAAATCATTCAGCAATGCATTTTAGATCCAGAAAAAAGGAAAAATGCTAATATTTGGGAAAACTACGTGACTATAGGCTCTTTACAAAGTGTGAGCTTAAATTTACCTAGATATGCATATCTTTCTAATAACGAGGAGGATTATTTTCATATTTTAGATGAAAAGATGGAATTAGCATCAAGAATTTTGAGAAAAAAATGGAATTTAATGGAAAAAAGATTGAAAACAGGTCATTTACCTCTATGTAGCGGTAAGATTAATGGTGAAACGATTTTTAAATTGAAAGATCAAAACCTTTCTATTGGTTTTACAGGATTGAATGAAGCTGTTCAAAGTTTAACTAATTTCGAATTGCATGAAAACGAAGAAGGTTATTCTTTAGGAAAGAGAATTCTTGAATATATGGTAGGTAAATGTAATGCCATGACAGAAAGAGATGGAAGATCGTATTCTCTTTGGGAACAGCCTAGCGAATCGGCGAGTAACCGATTAGCTAAGTTGGACCTTAAACACTTTCCAAAAAAAGCGATAACACAATCTTCTGGAGATTCTTCTTACTACACTAATTCAGGTCATATTAGATACGATGCGAACATTCCATTATCTAAGCGAATAAAATTACAAGGCGATTATCATCCCATAGTGGAAGGAGGGGTGATAACTCATATTTGGGTTGGCGAGCAAAAACCAGACATTCATAGGTTATGGGAACTGACAAAAAGCATCTGCTTGAATACAAATACGGGCTATTTTGCATATACTCTTGATTTTACTTACTGTCCTCATTGTAGAAAGATGTTCCGAGGGGGAGATTTTAAATGCCCTCATTGTCATTCTGAAGATGTAAAGGTTTACTCCAGAATTACGGGATATTATAGTGAAGTAAATAGATATAATCATGGTAAAAGAGCAGAATGGGAAACTAGAAAACGAGAAAAATTAAATTTTTAAAACTAATTCTATTTATAAAATGAAAATAGAATTCTTAATTATATTATGAAGAAAAACATTTCCTTTGATGAAATTCAATCTCAAATAAACGATTGGATCCATAATCATGGGGATTATTGGTCACCACTTTCAATGCTCAGTGCAGTAATGGAAGAATTAGGTGAACTTGCTAGAGAAATAAACCACCAAGAAGGATTTAAGCCGAAGAAATTACAACAATCAGAATCGAAATTGGAAGAAGAATTGGGAGATCTTCAATTTTCAATAGTTTGCATTGCAAATTATTATAAAATCGATCTCGTCGATGTTTTAATGAAAACTATGAAAAAGTATTTTAAAAGAGATTTTATTAGATTTGAGTAATAATTTCTATTCTGATGGCACATACTTATAAAATTTTAATTGGTTGCATGTTTCTATATTCTATAAAACGAATTTGGAGCAATAATGTTAAAAGAAGGTCTTACTAAACAGGAAATAACTGAAATTTTGGAAAAGAAGCTCAAACAAGATTTTTCTTACGATTCGGGATCAATATTAGGATCGATGTGTACGTACCCAAACGATTTTGGGAAGGAAATCTACATGAAATATATTGCTAAAAATCTTGGTGACCCTGGTTTATTTTTAGGAACAACAAAATTAGAAGAAGAACTCACTAAAGAAATTGGGAGTTTGTTCAACGGAAAAAACATTACTGGAACATTTACTACGGGAGGATCAGAAGCCAATGTTATAGCTATGAGAATTGCTAAGAAACTACATCCTGAGATATCTGAACCTGAAGTAGTCCTACCTATTTCTTCTCACATCTCTTTTGATAAAGCGGCAGATCTATTAGGTATAAAATTGAGGAAAGCAAAATTAAAGGAGAACTTTGAATTAGATCTTGACCACTATGCGAGTTTAATTAATAATAATACTTGTGGAGTAGTGGGGATTGCTGGAACAACAGCATTAGGATTAATTGACCCGATAAAAGAAATAGGAAACTTAGTACAAGATAAAGATATCTATTTTCACGTAGATGCTGCTTTTGGAGGTTTCATTTTACCCTTCTTAAAGAACCTTGGCTACAAAGTTCCTTCATGGGATTTTTCTGTGAAAAATGTAGACTCTATAACAGCAGATCCACATAAAATGGGTCTCGGAATTATTCCTTCTGGTGGATTTTTCTTGAGAGATGAATCAATTTTACAAAAGACGGGATTTGAAATTCCATATTTAGCGGGAGGAAATTTCAAGCACTTTCATTTCGTTGGAACTAGGCCAGGAGCTTCAGTAATAGCTTTTTGGGCCATAATGAAATACTTAGGTATCGATGGATTTACTAAAATGATCCAAAACTGCATGCAGAACACTAATTATTTAGCTAAAAAAATTTCAGAAATTCAAGGGATTAAACTTGCTACAAAACCAGTTCTTAATTTAGTTGGTATTACAACAGAAGATAATGAATCGATATGTGAAATTGACAATAAATTACGGGAAAAGAATTGGATGTTGGGTAAATTTATAGATTTTAATCTGATTAGGGTTGTAATAATGCCTCATGTTAAATATGAACATTTAACTCGATTTGTTGAGGATCTTGAAGAAATTTTAAGCGTCTCAAAGTAAATCTTAATAAGAATGAAAGTAATTTTATAATGTAAGAACTCTAAGATTTAAGAGAATACTACTTTAAGATTGAAATAAAGAATGGCGAAAGATAAGAAAAAGTCATTGGGAATTAAAACAACAAGATATTTTACAAAAACTTGCTTAAATTGCAATTTTGAATATCCAAATTGGTTTACAAATTGTCCAAAATGCAATATTGCTTGGGATGAGTCGAAAAAAGAAGGAGAAGTTACATTACCTTCTTCAAAAAAAACAATTAAAATCATAGTTAAAATTACTGAAGAAGATTTTGATGAATCACTTGAGCGAGTCCAATTGAATTTTTCTGCAGATCAAGGAAATTCATGGTATCAAATGGAAATGATAAGTAAAACGGATTATTTCATTGCAGAACTTGCAGATGTCCCTAATGGATCTACGATCATCTACTTTGTTGAAGTACGTTTAAAAAATGGAGAGATCATAGTAGAAAATAATGATGGTAATTATTACTATTACATTGTGGGATCACCTTATGAGGATGCTTCTAAATCATCAACCATGTCCAAAAAAATTGAAAATCAAGAAACTTCTAATAAAGTAAAAATAGAGGACCTTAAAAAAGCTAAAAAACAAAAAGTAATCACTCGCCCTATTAAACAAGAATATTTCAAACCAAAGACTGAAACGCCAAAAATACCCTCCCAAGTATCTAAAGTTCAGAGCCCTCAAAATCTAATAGATTATCGAGCAGAAGACAATTTAACGATATTTGGTAATCCTCAAACTGAAATAGATCCTGATCTTAAATTATGTCCTTACTGTAATTCTAAAATAAAGAAGATGTGGAATACATGTCCTATTTGTGGAAAATGAACATTAAGTATTAAAATTTTAAGTTAATTTATTCCCACATTTATTACAAAAATCGTAATCAGAAGATAATGTTGCCCCACATTGAGAACAAATTAAGAAATCTTTAGGTTTGGGTTCTTCATCTATACTTGGTTTGGAGCTGGATGTTATTACTGTGAATGAATTAGATTCTGGTTCAATGTCTGCTATATTCGGAATAATTCTCAAAGTAGACGATTCTTCTACCTTTGGTTCCTCACTCGCTGTGAAAGATACGAATGAGGCCGATTCTTCTATTTTTACCCCTTCTGTTTTTTGCGTTAGTGCTTGAAATAACGAAGGTGTACTTGTGGTTGCATCAGATTTAGGAAAAACTAATTCTTGTTCGGGTTCTTGCTTTTTCTTTTCTTTTTTACTTTGTTTCATTTCCTCAATTAATCGATCTTGTTTTTCCTTCTCTACTTTGATTTTATTTTCTTTTTCCTTTTTCTTCTTTTCTTTTTCAAGTTTTTTCTTTTCTTTTTTAGTTTCTGGCATATCAGCTAATGATTGTGAAAGAGAAGAATCAGAAGTTAAACTTGGTTCTGGTTCAAATGTCATTGAGGCGGGTTTAGGTTTTATAGGTTCCTCTTTTTTTGAAACGATAAACGGTATGGTCTGCGTAGTGGAGGTTTCTGCTTTTTGTGTTTTAAATTCTTTTGGAGTGGGTGCAGGAACAGGTATATTAGAAGAAAATGGAACAGCTCTTGGTTTATATGATTCTTCTACTGGAGTTTGAGAGATTTTTGATGATACCATTGTTGTTTGGGGATTTTTTATTTCTTGCGATAATATTTCTTCTGGCGTTTTAAATTCAAATTCAGCAGGATCGGGTACGGAAATTTCTGGTGTGGATGCAGGCTCAAATGATGGTATGGGGTCTTTTTTTGAATCAATTACGGGTTCTGGTACGGGAGGGGCATCGTATTTGATTTCTGGAATTGTATTAGTCTTTACGGGTTCTGGTATGGGAGGAGCATCATATTTGATTTCTGGAATTGTATTAGTCTTTACGGGTTCTGGTACGGGAGGTGCAGCATAATCGGTCATTGTTTCTAATTGATTTGATGGCATTTTTTCCTCATTATTACTTACAGGGATTTGACCGGGATTATATACAATATTGTTTAATAGTTGTGTTGGAACTCCTTGACCAATCATCAAGCAAGCTAAGATATAGAAACAATCTCCAACGCCATCCCCTGTTTTAGCAGAAGTCTCCATATAATAGAGGTTAAAATCGCGGGTAAAATTATTAATTTCTTCAAGCGAAACCATGCGTATATCAATTAAATCACTTTTATTTCCCACAAGCAACAGAGGAATTTCAGTTTTTAGATTAGCTCTCACTTCTTCAATCCATTGAGGTAAATGTTCAAAACTTGCTGCATTGGTAAGATCAAATACTAACACGGCTCCAAGTGAACCTCTATAATACATTGGTCGGATTGAGCTAAAACGTTCTTGACCTCCTGTGTCCCAAAGTTGGAGTTTTGCTTTGATAGGTCCTTCAATAGTATTAATTGTAATTGTTTTTACGTGAAAGTCAACTCCAATCGTCATTTTATAATCTTCTGTAAAAAAATCCTTGGAAAAGCGTAAAGTTAGGGCAGTTTTACCTACTCCGCCATCCCCTACAACGATTGATTTAAACAAATAGTCATATTCTTCTGACATGGCGATTCGACCATTTTCTTATGAGAATTATTATAATGAACTGATATAAAATTACTAAATTGTAGTAATTATTATTATTAATATAAGTTTAATTTATTATATTTTTACTTATTTTACTATTTTACGTTTATACCTAATACGAGAACAATTTTCCTTTGAATATACTTCTATAAGAGAAAAAACTTTTGAGAGGATATTTTAATTTTTAATGAAGGAAGAAAATGTAAATTATTTGTTTGATATTATTTATTTCTTCATGATTTTGCTTAATTCAGCTGCTTCTTTATTAAGATCATTATTTTCAACCCATTCTTTTAGATCTTCTAATTGATCTCCAACATAATCATATGAATAATCTTTATTTGGATAAATAACATTTAACACTTCATTCTTATATTGTTCTAATGCATCAGTTATAGAATCTCTCACATTTCCAAAAGATTTCAAAAATTTTGGTTTGAAATCTGTAAAGATACCTAACATATCATGTAATACGAGAATTTGTCCATCACAATATGGTCCCGCACCTATCCCGATTGTTGGAATATCTATTTCTTTAGTTATAAGTTCTGCGATTTGCCAAGGGATACATTCTAATACTATTGAGAAAACACCCGCTTCTTGAAGATTTTTAGCATCTAATATTAGGTGTTTTGCATTTTCAATTGTTTTTCCTTGCACCATAAAACCTCCAAACCTATATATTTTTTGGGGTGTAAGACCAATATGACCCATCACTTCAATATCTGCATCTATCATTGCTTTGATAGTAGTACAAAGTTCAGTTCCTCCTTCGACTTTTACAGCTTCTGCACCTCCTTCTTGAATGAATCTACCTGCATTTCTTACAGCCTCGTTTTTATTTATTTTATAAGATAAAAAGGGCATATCTCCAACGATTAAAGCATTTGAAACAGCTCTACTCACGGCCTTAGTATGATGAATCATTTCATCCATTGAGACAGATAACGTATTCTGATATCCCAACATAACCATCGCTAATGAATCTCCTACAAGGATTAAATCTAAATCACACGCATCAACTATTTTAGCTATAGCGTAATCATAGGCAGTAATGGTTACTATTTTTTCTCCATTTTGCTTTTTTTCTATTAGACTCTGTATAGTAACTTTTCTTAGGGACATGAGTTAACTACTATTTAATTTTGAAAAGTGATATGAACATTCGTTTTTATTTTTAACTAATTTAGTTTAATTATAGTCTTAAATAAGATAATAAAGTATTTTTTTCAAGTAAAAGCAATTTCCAATATCTTTTGGAACTTTTCTAGTTCAATTTTTATCTCATTTATCATATTCGCTGGCATACTTACTTCTATATAAAAAATATTCTCTCCCTCTCTTGATGATACTAAGAACATTTTCACATATTCCGTTTTATCTTCTGAAATTGATACTCTATCATCAATATTCACATTATCATCCTTAAGTCTCTGAAAAAACTCTAGATCATCGTTGATTTTAGTACTAATAATCTCTTCAAATGCCCTTGTATCCATGGTTTCTTTATAATGATCTGCAATTACAATCCCTGATTCTGTATAAATTATTGCATGATTACATTCAAACTTATCAACAAGGAGTTTTAATTCCTTACTAATTTGTTCCAAACTTAGCAATTTATTTAGAGAATAGGACATGGCTTTTGATATGGAAGAAATATCATAATATGAAGTGTGAAAGAATTTGAAATTCATATCTTGATTTTGAGATGTGATTAAATTTTCTAACATGATAGCACGATCTTGAAAATCTGCATCATTTTTAAATTTCGGATCGTGTTTATTAAAACATATCACAACATCGTTCTTGTAGTCCATTCCTCGATAGATATTTAAAACATCATGTAAATATTGCATAACTTCATCAAACTTTAGCTCATCTTGAATATCAATGAGAAAGTAGAGATAATCAGTCTCCGAAAAATATATAGGATTACTGACGTAGATCTTTCTAAATTTTTTCTGTCCGCCCATATCCCATATGTTGATTCTATAGGTTTTGAGGAATTTAAATGAACTATAATCTATTTTTATTGTTGGTTTTAAATTTTTTACTCGTTCATAAAAGTTATATTTCTGACGTAAAGCGATTAACGCACTGCTTTTTCCGGCATTATCTAAACCAGCGATAACTAATTTGTACTCTTTATATTTTTGCTTTCTATCTGACATCTTCAAGAACAAGGATTAATTTATTGTATTTAATCTTTAATCTTTAAAAAATTAAATTATAAATCTTATTTCGGATATTTATTCTTATTTATTTTCAGCGGTTTTCAATATCTAATTTGTTTTATTCAATATTTTAGATAATTCAAAAAAATTTTTTAAGAAACAAATCCTTAAATATTCTGAAAGAAAGTTAGGATTTGAATAAAATATGGATCCAAAAGAAATTGATTTTTACTCACTTGGTTTCAACTTTATAGAAACCAAAACGATGTATATAGCAGACCATAAAGATGGTGAATGGAGCGATGGACAATTAGTTCCATTTTCAAACTTTGAGATATCACCAGCAGCATGTGTTTTAAACTACGGTCAAGGTATTTTTGAAGGTATGAAGGCTCTCAGAACAAAAGATGGAGATATCACACTTTTTCGTCCAGAAGAAAATGCAAGGCGATTGAATAAAAGTGCGAGTCGAATGTTAATGCCCAATTATGATATTGAGTTATTTATTAAAGCCCTCAAACAAGTTGTAAAGGCTAATGAGGATTTCATACCTCCTTATGATAGTGGAGGTGCACTTTATATACGACCCTTGATGATTGGGAATGGTCCTATATTGGGAGTTAAACCTGCACTAGAATACAAACTTATCATCTACACCGTTCCTGTTGGACCGTACTTTCCTGAAGGTTTTAGAGGTATTGATTTAGAAATGTCCACAATTTACACTAGAGCGGCTCCAGGTGGAACAGGTTCAGCAAAAACTTGTTCTAATTATGCAGGATCAATGTTACCAGTTAAAGAAACTAAATCTAGGGGTTTTTCACAGATTATATTTTTAGATGCAGTAAACAGAGAATATATCGAAGAAGTTGGAACAGCTAACTTTTTTGCGGTAATTGATGGTGTATTAATCACACCTAAAACTTCAGGGACCATTTTACCCGGAATCACAAGAAAATCGATATTAGAATTAGGTAATAAGAAATTAGGAATGGTGACAGAAGAGAGGGACATATCTTATAAAGAAATTTTTGAAGGGTCTTGTACCGAGACTTTTTGTGCTGGAACCGCTGCTGTTATTACTCCAATTAAATCTGTTGTCTTAGAAGATAAAAAGAGAATATTCAGCGATGGTGAACCAGGAGAAATGACTAGAAAACTCTATGAACTATTAACAGGGATTCAGCGAATGGATATTGAGGATGAATTTGGCTGGATTGTAAAAGTATAGATTTTCTCTTTTTTTTCTAACATTCATTTAATCATCATAATCAACATTATGATAAAATAAGCACCATAAAGAATCCCTAAACTCATAAAAGTTGGAATTGAAAGGACTTTAAAAGATTTTTTAAAATCTGTTTTAAAATAGTTAATATTATATGCGAGACACGGATGGAGTGGTGTTATTAAATAACCTAAAAAAATAGCTACGTACATAAAGGTAAAGTTAAATAAAGGCATAATAAATAATGAGTTTTGAGTTAGATAAATTGGAATTAATATAGAAATTGGCAATTGCACTCTGCCTGTGGCAAATCCTAAAAAAAAGCCAATAAGGATAAATAATTCAAAGGAAAGGTTTAAACTCCCTAAGTCCTCAGGAATACTAGAACTAATAAAAACATCTAAAAACAAGAACATTGCAATTATTAATAGAGGAAATCTCCAAACTTTCATTTTTTTCATAATTTTAATAATTGCAGAGGATGGTGTGTGAGAAATTTGTAAAGCGAGGCCAATACTAGCGCAAAGGCCAATTAACAGAAAAAATTCGGGTAAAATTAGGGGAAAGAATAATCTACCTAAGAAATCAATTACGGGAGCAACAATAATAGGAAAGACATTATATAAAACAACTTTAAGGTTTCTCTCTAAATTTGTGTTTCTTGATGTAATTGACCTTAATAACGTTGCATATCCAACTACAACCATCCCAAAAAATGGGAGAATTAGGGATATAATTATACTATAGAGAGCTAATCCCGATAGAGAACTAGCAACTAATATTGCAGAAGATAAGGGGTAAATTAAAAGTAAAGCATGTCGATACCATACATTAATGCTAACTTTTTTATGTGGAGATAGGTACGGATCAATTTGATCCACAATTGGAGCTGACATTAGAGCACCTCCAGCAATGGGTAGGAGTCCAAATATGGCTGGACTTAACATTAATGAAATTTTATTCGAAACACGTAATTTTTTAATGAGTTCTAAAATTAATCCTGATTCTTCCATAATCCCCCCTAAAAGTGCTATGAGAGTAACAGATAAGGCAAGTAATATAGTAGACAATTCGAAAAAAACGTTTAAACTGGATTTAATCAAATCTACGTTGGTAAGTAATCCAAGTAGTATCGATCCGAGGATTAAGACCACTCCTAATTCTTTTTTTGAAAGAATTAATATTAATATAAGAACAATTAGAAAACTCAACCAAGCAGGAATCATGAAGATCATAATTGTTAGTTTCTTAAAAACTACTTTAAAACTAATTACCACTTAGCTTATTTCTGCAGATAAGAGAGTCTATTTATTAACATATCAAAAGCCTCTTTTACATTATATCCCGTTTTTGATGAAATTTTTAGGTAATCGATATGTATGTTATTCCTTTCTATAATATTATTAAGATAATTATCAATAATCATATTATTATCTACAAGGTCAAATTTTGTTCCTAATATTAATGTTGGCATGGTATTAAATTCCTTTAGTCTTTCTAACCATTCTTCAACATTCTCAAGGCTTGAAATGCGTGTTAAATCAAATAAGATAAATATTGCTACAGAACCATATACAAAATCCTCAAGTAATCTCCTAAATTGCCTTTGTCCTGCAAAATCCCACATCACGAAATTAATATCATTTCCATTAACTTTCATGCTTTTGGAAAAGAAATCGATACCCCTTGTCAGTTCGCTTTTCACATCGAAATTATAATAAACTAAGCGATTTAGGAAGGAAGTTTTTCCAACTCCCCCTCCTCCAGTCACGATGACTTTCACATTCTGTGAAATTTGAGGCAACTCATTCATAACTAATTTTATCTAATTTATGATTTAAAAACACATAATTAAATTTGATTTCTGTAATATAAGAACAAAATAAAAAAATTTCATTCTCATTATTAATAGAAATCATTGGTGATGAAATAACATTATTCATTATTTGTTTTAGGATACCGCTATTGAAGTTACCTATGATGAAATAATCCTACACATAAAAATCTGTTTAATATGAACTAATAAGTAAAAAACAAAAGACATTTCTTAAGATTAAGTATATTAAGCTTTTTTAATTTTGCTAAAAGACTTCTTGTAATCTTTAGGATTTCCACCAGAGCTCAAAAAATCCACATATACTTTAAGGCTTTTTAAAAATAAATCTCCTGCCATATCAAGAACAAATCGTTGATCTTCTAACTCAAATTCTGTCCAGAGTGTTACAACTACACTATCTCCCTTGGGAGAGAAAATGTATCCAATTTTTTGCATTGGACTTCCTTCTTGTGTTGAAGTCATCCTTTCTTCAGGGATATTTTCAATTTCAGTATTAATAACATCTCCTACATTAGTTTTTAAGAAATATTTATTAGGTTCTGTTTGTTCACATTCGGTTACCACAATATTCCATACTGGAAGACTTAAATAATCATTTAGAATTTTATATACCTTTTGTACAGAAGCGTTAATTTCTATACTTTTTTCTAACTTGGGCATAATTATCATATAATTTGATATTACTTTTGATCATAATATACATGAGATTTATTAAAAATATTTATATTGACGTTCTTAATTAAGTTTTAAATCTCTTCTCTCAATTTGAGGATTTTTCGCTTTAATTTTTTGATTCGAGGATCAGGAACACTATAAATCAAATTTTCTTCCATGATTTTAATAGCATTTTGGTAATTATGAATAGCTTTAATATAATCCTTATTTTTCTCAGACTTATCTCCCGTTTCAATAGAAAATTCAAGTTCTATTTCTTTCACTTTCTTTTCGGATTTAAATAGAAGGCGGGAAGCTCTTTTTTCTTCCTCTTTAAATTTGAATTCTCTTGATAGAAGCACGGCTTTTTTATATTCTTTTTCAGCACTTTGATAAGCTAATGAATGTTCAGCAGATTTGCCTTTCTTCATTATTTCTTTAATAATCTTTTTTCCTGTAAATTCATCCACATTTTGAATTTTACTTTTTAATTCAACCAAATCCTCATCATTAATAATCATTGAAGATAATGGTTGCATTTTAATCTCTCGTTTCTGAGTGGTATCTTGTTTATTTTCTAAATTGCTTAATATGGCTTCTAATGGCATTGTTATAATGATTTTTTTTTCTAATAATTGATATATTTCATATAAAACAACATTTAGTTGAATGTGGACAATTTTTTTGACTTTATTTAAGAGAGTGTTAATATAAAAGAATGATTTATCGCTTAGCGCTTCCTTCGCTAATTCATATATTGCTTTTTGTACCCGATTTTCATTAATTTGATCTAATAACTCAGGAGGAATAGCGTAGGTTAATGTCATGGGGAATACTAAATCGGTGTTAAATGAATCGATAATATAATCATTCATTCCTTCATCATTAAATAAACCTGTCTCTCGTAGCGCTATAAAATTATCATTAAATGTATCTTCAAAGATATCTAAAAACTGATCTACATTTGATTTCATGTGTAGAGACGCCTTATGATCGAGAATAAAACAAATTCGTATGAATTCTCCATTTTTTAGTAAAATATTAAAATCCTTATATTGAAATTCATAAAAATGATGTTCTATACTGGACGCATGCATATTTCCCGATACTTCGCTTGATTCTGAGAACGTGATGTTTGCTTGAATAAATCCACTTAGTAAACTAGCATCAATTTCTGCACTTGATACGGGATAATTCAATAATGATAATCCAGATTCATTATCCATAATTATGATGTGTTTTATGTTGAGTACATCTAGAAATTTTTGCCAGATAGAATCTCTTTCCATTTCTTGACGTTTATCATCAGATATGATTTTTAATATTTTTAAATTAGTGGTTATTTCAAATCCCATTTCCTTTAATTTATTAATAATACATATTCTACAGGAAATATCCTTATTAGCGCAAGTTCTTTTGTCATTTCGACAATTAAATCCTAATCCATTTATTATGAAGTAAACCATTTAATATCACTCTAAATTGAAATTTCATGTTTTATAAATTATCATTTTAGAAAACTACAAGATGTATTATTTAATCAATGTATACGCTATGAATAAGATTATTGTTATTGTAATAACTGGTTTTTTAATTCCGCATTAATCAAAGATAATTCAACGATATTATTTTTCGAGGGTTTTTTATAGAAAATTTATTATAAAAGTGTGATAAAATCATTTTTTTGATGAAATTATCTAAAAAATAAAGGAGTTAAAAAAAATGGATGCTAAAAAGATTAAGTATAAATGGTACCTAATTGGAAGCGTGGTTATTATTGGAACGATTTTTTCATTTTTATATGTGATCTTCTGGTCTACAATAAGTTATTCATTAACCCAATTACCTAATACTATGCTATCGGTTATTGCTAGCTTAATTAGAATCGTTGTATTGGGAATAATGAGCTTATTATTATTCATCAAATGGTTTAAACAAGAGGCAATCTACACTTCAGATGCGTATTTCTTGTTTGCGTTGTTTTTTATGATTCTAACATGTGGAAAAATATTTGATTTGCATCATAACTTACTCTTAATAAGTGAACTTCACGATGACGCTTTTTTATTAATATTTATTAAAATTAGATTTTTCCTGATCATCTTAAACCTTTTGCCAGTGTTGTATATTGGACTTCAAGCAATTATGACTCTTGCAAGTGCTTATATAAAGGAAATGAGCAAATCTCAATTCAATAAGATAAGATCATTGATCCTTTTCATTTTTGCAGTTGTTTTCTCCATAATTATAGTTTTGGCCGCTAATATAACCTCTCTTATTACAGTTCTTCCTTTCTTCACTATTTTAATATATATCGCTATCGCAATCATGTTCTTATTCATGTATAAGAATGAACATTTGTCTCAAGCGAATGGTTTAATAATTGGAATAGCCTTCTTTGCATTTGTTGCAAGTAATATCTTCAGAGCCATTATGTCAGTTTATGCACTGGATACTCCTTCAATCTTCTTCATAATTGAAGGTGTTGATATATTCGTTAATTTCTTGATGTTTATTGGATTCATAAGAAAACCCAAATATGCTATTTAAAATTAAGAGATGATAAATAGAATGCAGATAAAGAATTGGAGGCAAAAATCTTTCCTCTTTATTATTTTTGGAATTATACAATACATTATCTTTACATTAATTGCGATGCTTTTTTACGCTGGAGGAACCTTAGCAGATCCCTTAAGTTCGGGATATGATTTCTGGGGAAATTTATTTAGTGATTTGGGACGTATCATTGCTCTTTCAGGACAACCTAACACTATAGCTTTTATAATTTTTACAATATCAGCCATGATTTTTTCGATATCTTTCATACCATTCACATTCGCCTTACCAGACTTCTTCAAAGGGGTAAGGAAACAATTCAACATCATTATAATTGCTACTGGAGTGGGATTGATATCAATAAGTTCTCTCATAGGTACAATTCTCACACCTTGGGATGTTTTTGGTCGATTGCATTTACTTTTCGCAAATATTTTTAACATTATGGGAAGTCTGGTATTACTATTATACGCCATAGCAATTTTATATAATGATAATTATCCTAATATCTACGCAATTGCCTATATCATCCTTTTAATATTTGGGATTATATATTCAATTATTTTAATGACAATCCCTAAATCGATTTCTACAGAAACGCTTACTTTTCAAGCTACAATGCAGAAAATATCACAATATTCTTTCTTGTTTTGTTTTATGATTCAAGGTTTTGGGGCTTGGAAGATCGGAAATAGTAAATTAAAGAGCAAAGTATCAATAAATTAATAATTGAAAATATAAATTTTAATAATCTATGAAATCTAAAATGACAAATATAAAAAAAGCAGATGGGACTTTCCGGCATCCCGATTTTCTTCAGTCATTAAATTTAGACTTAAAAGAAAGTAAAACACTGAAATTATTTGTCAAAATGAAAGATTATCGAGAAATAAACAAGCTACAATATGTTTTTACAAATTAAACTGCAATTTCTATTAATTATTTTTTTCTAATTTTCATCTCGTTCTGCAGGTTTTTGTTCAAAGAAAGAAAATTCTTGCTTACTTTTTAATTATGGAATTAGATCGAAAATAAGTCTATTAAATGAGAAAGCTACATAAGAATAAAAAAATAAAAGGAAATAAATTTCTTGCAATTCTGCTTAAACACTTTCATATTCTTTCAGAAAGGTAATCACTTTTAAGGCATACCGCCACCTAGAGGGAACCAATTTGCGCATGCTCCAGAAAGCATTGAAAGCCCAAATGCAAGAATTCCTAAAACTGATAATATTGCGACTATTTTTTTCATTTGCTTCACTCTTATATGTGTTATTAGCATAAATAATTTATTTGCGTTACCAGTACCATCGCAGCATATGATTAAATATAATATATTTAAACCACTACAAAAAAAATTACCTAAGTGATTGATTAATTTTTAGTTAAAATCAGAAAAAATATAAAATCCCACAGAAACAAACTCCCCCTTAAGCCTAAACATGTATTTCACTCCGTTTATGTAACCTTATCACTTTTAAAATCTCAATCTCAACACTCTGAGCCTGAATCTTGAGCTCCTTTTTCGTTTGCCACACGCTCGCGCTGTTGAGAATGGCGGGCTGAATAGGTCGCCCGAAAGCTCCCTACGTACACCCCCATCTCACCAACCCCGTCTTCTACGGGTGCGCTCGTCTCAATTACATGGTTCGCGTCACCGCGCCCCACTCTCGTCATGAAAACTCGCAATCCATTAACATCATGTCTTATAAATGTCTCAATTGTTTTATCTTGTTGGCTTCTAGTCTTCACAGGAAAACTTTACCAACAATGACGATGTAAATACACCACGAGCTCCACGCTCGTTATAAATTAAGATGGGATGACTATTTTCGGGATCAGCTTCGTGCTTAGATGCTTTCAGCACTTATCCGTTGGCGCGTAGCTGCCCGGCAATGCTCTGTCGAACAACCGGTACACCAGAGGCGCCGGCAAAATGTTCCTCTCGTACTGATTTTCCCTTTCCCTCAGTCATCCAACATACCTGGTAGATAGAATCCGACCTGTCTCACGACGGTCTAAACCCAGCTCACGTTCCCTTTTAATGGGCGTACAGCCCCACCCTTGGCAGTTATGTGCGCTGCCAGGATAGGAAGAGCCGACATCGAGGAAGCAAGCCACGAGGTCGATAGGAACTCTTACTCGTGACAACTCTGTTACCCCCGGGGTAATTTTTCTATCACCTCAATCGTCCACACGAGACCAATTAAGGATCGCTAGACCAGGCGTTAGCCTCAGGATCTCTTGGTAATCAAGATCCAGTCAGGCCAGCTTTTGCTCTTAAACTCTTCAGCGGATTCCTGACCCGCTTGAGCTGACCATTGGTTTCTCTAGATATTTTTTCTAGAGAGAGCCGCCCCAGCCAAACTGCCCACTTGCGGGTGTCCGACACTTTTGGTGCCGTTAGTGGTTTCAGGAGAGAAAGTCGGTATTCCAATGGTGCTCCGCTATCACCGAAATGATAACATCTAAGCTCCCGACTATACTCTGTATCTAACCCAAAATCACAGCAACAAGCTGCAGTAAAACTCCACGGGGTCTTCTCGTCCCACCAGGTATCTCCGGACCGTTCGCCGGAGTGTAATTTCAATCGTCAGAAGGCTGGGACAATAGGGAGAACGTTGGACCATTCATGCACGTCTGAACTTACCAGACAA
>DAOUVJ010000119.1 GCA_030667705.1 Promethearchaeota archaeon
TCCCAATCCAATAAGAATTACACCTACAATTATTTTCAAGGATTTCTGTTTTGGCGTTCCTGTATTTTTTAAAAGTATAAGGAACAATAAATAAGGAATAAATGAAGTCATTATCAAAAAATATAGCAGTATTATATCTGGTAGACCTGTGAAACTTAAAAGAAGCACTATAATAAATGGGATTATTCCCGCAAAATGATGTCTTTCATAAGTAATCTTATTCATTACCTTCTCTAAATGTATTATTTTGTTCCAAAAGGGAATGAACAATAGTAAAATCCTGAATCTAAGTAACAAATCGTAAGTAACAAAATCTACTGGTACGAAGACTGAGAGAATTTTAATAAAATTTTCTATAGCTATAATAAAAAAGAATATTTCCCATGAAAATAAGTCGTTATAAAAGTGAAAATCTTTTTCTTTAGAGAATTTCTTTGAAATGTAAAGCTTATTAATGATAATTAAAGCTATTAAAATGGATAAAACCATATTAGCTAAAAATAATAATGCACCGATAAGTACAAGATCCAATTTAATCCCTCTATAAATGAAATACTACAATTGGTACTAACGTTCCTTCTAGGGATATACGTTCATTTTTTGCACGATTTACTAAATAATTTGCCGTACTATTTATTGATTGTTCAGCAGATTCGAGATTGAACAACTTTCTATATTTTGGATCATCTGGATTTGATAATATTTTCCTTTGCCATTTCAATCCTAGAGCATTTGCTTGTAATTGTAACCCTGCTAACGCCATTCCAGCCTCAACTTCAGCCCAATACTTAAGATTCATGATTCTATGTATTAATCCCGCGCAAGGCTTTTTTCGATCGATACATAATAAAATTGCATAATTAGAGAAACTAGTATCAAACTCCTTTTCAATCTCAGCTCTAAAAGTCTCAGAGCTAAATTTTCGTATATAATGGTCATATGTTATGGTTCCATCAACATTAATCCATCTATTTAATGCAGAATACCCGACTGGATTATAAATGTACGATCCTTTTGAAACATCGCCAAGATTCTCTACATAAACTATTGGATATACTGCATATCCCGCACATCCCGATGCATGCACACGACCATAACCATTTTTTTCTAAAGCATCGCGGTTTCCATGAGTCGCATGATCATTTTCTCCTTGACATGCCCAGAGAAGTTGAGAGATTTGTTGCAAATTTGTATGGTTTGGTGCCTTTTCCTCAACCCTATTAAAAAATACATCGTTAAGCGGAACGCCTTTATATCTATTTTCATAGATTGCACGATCCTTGTAGCAAGCGGGAGTGTCGAGTAAGATCGTACCCTCCTCTACTTTTATTTGAAGAGGGTCTGCAGTATCTTCTACTAATAATGCCCTATCTCTCTCTCGAACTGCTACTGAATATAAGAAGGCATAATTTTTATTCGTTAGATTGTTAACGAGTTTATTGTATTTTTTAGGGGCTCTTGCTCGTTGTGATACGCCAAGTCCTATACTATCCACTTTTAATGAGAAATATTGCCATGTAATCCCTACTCGAATTAAATCCTCGAAGTTTATAGATTCCTTCCAAAGCAATTCGGGATAAAGTTCCATAGTAAAATTAGTTTTTTCTTTATCAGATAATAGAACCAAACCATCGCTATTATATTTATATGTCCCTCCAGTGTAATCGTCCCCATCCGGTAATACAACAAATAGAGAATTTGAAGGTGCTGCTTGAAATGTAGAATTACATATTTCTTTAATAATAGATAATTGCAGCACGCGCCCTTCACCGGAGCAATCTTTACGCCTTGCTAAACATTCTTGAAGACTCACTTTAAACGCTATCCTAATTATCAAAAAATGATTATAATAAGAAGATTAGTATATTGCTTCATAAATTTTTTGAGAAAGTTAATAATAATTAAATTAGAAGTATACATTGGAATAATCATCAAAATATAGATGGAATGTAATCTCCATAATTTAAAAGAATAAAAATTGATTAAGAATTTTTTATCATGTCAGAGGAAAATTATAGACCAAATATTATTTTTTTTGTACCAGATGAAATGCGGGGAGATTGTATTTCTCTTGATGGAAGAAGAAATCCTATAATTAAAACACCTAATTTTGATAATCTCGCTAAAGATGGTGTAGCATTTACAAATTGTTTCACTGTTAATCCAGTTTGTGGACCTTCTAGATGTTGTACTTTCACGGGTCAATATGTTCACTCGAATGGTCACAGAAGTCTCTATCAATTATTACAACCTCATGAAGAGAATTTGTTTAAATTTCTAAAAAACAAAGGGTATGAAGTTGTTTGGTTAGGAAGAAACGACCTTTTTTCGAAAGATGCTATTAATCAAAGTGTAAAGAAAAGAATAAGATCGAAAACTGGTGCTTGGAAAACTAATCCCTACGCCCCAGATCATCCCATGAGAAAATCCTTTTATTATGGTCAGAGATCTTTAGAGGAATCAAAAGATATAGATTATCACATCATTCAAAAGGCAATTAAGTTTTTAAATTCTGAACATGAGAATCCTTTTTGCTTATACATTGCCTTGAACTTTCCTCATCCTCCTTATACGGTTGAAGAACCTTATTTTTCCATGTATGATAGGAAAACAATTCCTGAACCAGTACCACCTAAATTCGATGATAAACCTAAGTTCATGAAATTAATGCACGAAAGATATGGTTTAGATAAACTAAATAGTGAGGATTTTAAGGAAATCATTGCCACATATTATGGAATGATAACACGTGTTGATCATCTATTTGGTCAATTAATTGATAAGCTAAAAGAAATTGGAGAATACGACAAGAGCGCAATTTTCATGTTTGCAGATCATGGAGATTATACAGGTGATTACGGATTGACTGAGAAATGGCCAAGCGCTTTCCAAGATTGTCTCATTAATGTACCATTGATAATAAAAACTCCAGATTCTCACCCAAAAAATAAGATCATCGAGGAATTAGTCCAAACTATCGACATTTTTCCCACTGCACTAAAGATTGCGAATATTAGAACACCTTATACTCATTTTGGCATGGATTTAATACCTTTGATTAATAATGAAATAGGTGCTATTCGGCAGGCTGTTTTTGCCGAAGGAGGTTATAATCCTCGAGAACCACAGTGTTTTGAACCAGTAATCTCAAGCACTGATACTCTCGGAATAGGGATTTACTATGATAAAACTAATATTCCAGATGAAGATAACACCACAGTTGCCCGCTCAGTTATGGTTCGCACTAAATACTGGAAATTAATCATTCGAGATAAAGGTATAGAAGAATTATATGATTTAATTAATGATCCCAATGAAAACGTAAATTTAATAGATTCCGTTACGCAAAGTAAGAGAATAATAGATTTGAAAGAAAAATTACTAAGATGGTACTTAAGAACCAGTGATAACTCAGATTGGAAGCGAGAAAGAATGGTATAGAACTTGTACTAATAAATTAATAAATTTTTGATGAGATTAAAAGAAATGGATATTATTAGTACCGACATTATATTGGAGATTCTTAAAACTTATTTTAAGAATTAGATAAAATCAATTGAGTGAATAATTATATATACAAGAAATGTTCTAGTATACATGTGAACTATAATGAAAATTCTTTCAGTAAGAATAGATGATGATCTTGATCAAAAGTTATCCTTTTTAATGGCAAGATTAAAGAAAAAAGATAAATCATCCTACATCCGTCAATTATTAGAAAAATCTCTTACTGAGGAGATATTTGAAGTTCTTTGTAAACAAGTTGGAGAAAAAAACACCAGTGCCTGGAAGGCTGCGGAGATAGCTGGAGTATCTCTGAGAAAGATGATGGAGGAATTAAGAAAGCGGAATGTATCAGGGTACGACGAACAAGCTATAAAGGAAGATATTGAATATGCTGTTAATTGAATAATAAGAAAATGATCGGAATCATAAATGCTTCACCATTGATATATCTAGGTAAAATTGGCGCACTATATTTACTTCCTAAGCTTTTTACTGAATGTTATACTACATTAATCGTAAAGAAAGAGGTGTTAAGCGATGAAAAAGCGCCTGAATTTTCTGTTTTAAAAGAATTCTTTTCAAGTTGGCTTTCATTAAAAGAACCAACCAATCACCAACTTGTTGATAGATTAAAGGAATTACAAATTCATACCGGAGAAGCGTCAGTTATAGCCCTAGCAAAGGAATTACAGGATAATTCTGATGAGATGATTGTAATTATTGATGATTTAGCAGCGCGGGATATTGCCAGAACATTAGATTTAAAAGTTACGGGTACAATTGGTGTCCTCATTAAATCTTTACTATTAAAATTTATTACTATAGAAAAATGTAAAAATTTTCTTCATGTTCTCATAGAAAATACTACATTTAGGATATCCTCCACTTTATATTCAAAAATTCTAAAAGAAATTGAAAAAAGAAGATAATTTGTATTTTTTTAATAAATAAAATCAAAACTAAAAGATCTCCGATGGAATAAGATATTATGTCTTAAACCCCTTTTTTTTATAAGATTAAACTTCGTTAAAAAGTTAATTTAATATGACAAAGCAATTCATTGAATATAAAGAGAAAAAATACTTCATGATAAAGAATGATGAAGATTCTTTAGGTTATCAATTAGGAAATATCGGATTAGATAGTTTAGGTGATATAAAGGGATTAGAAGATTCTCAAAATTTAGAATATCTGGATTTATCTTATAATCGGCTAACTTCTCTCCCGGAATATATTTGTGATTTTAAATCACTTAAATCACTTTATTTATCAGGAAATCAAATAACCCATCTTCCAGATTGCATAAATAATTTAAAAAATTTACAAATATTTGATTTGAGAGATAATGAATTGACCTTACTACCAGATTCTATAGGGAATCTAGAAAATCTTGATTCTCTACTTCTTGATGGAAACCCAATAAAAACACTACCAAAATCTATAGGATCTTTAAGATGTCTCGAAGTTTTAGGGCTTTTCGATACAAATTTAGAATCCTTTCCTGAATCAATGGAAAACTTACCTGAATTTCATTTGGATTTTAGTAATAAAAATTTATCCAGCTTTCCTGAATCACTGTTAAATATTAAAAATCTCGTTGGATTAAGCCTAGTTAATAGCAATATCACTGAAATCCCAGGATCTATAGATAAACTTAAAATGCTTAATTTCCTAGACTTGTCAAGTAATCAATTAACTTCTATTCCAGATTCTTTCGGAAATCTTTTAGATCTTACCTATCTAGGTTTAAAGCAAAACAAATTGATCAACCTCCCCGAATCTTTAGGAAATCTTTCATATCTTGAAATTTTAGATTTAGGTGAAAATGAATTAGATACTATTCCAAAATCAATTGGAAACTTAAAATCCCTAATCCGATTATATTTATATGAAAACAAAATCTCTTCTTTACCTGATTCTGTATTAGAACTCGATTTAATTGAAGATTTTGATTTAACCAATAACCCTATTGCTGAAGATAATGATAATCATATTATTAAATCTTTAAAAGAGAGAGATAAATTGATTTTTTAATTTTTATTAATTCCTTTCTCAAAATATTATCTATTCTTTTAGAGGATAGGATTTTTTCTAAAAAACCCTATTTTCTTTATAAGAAAAGTAAATAAAACATTAAATAAAATTAGGTTATTAGATGTTTTTTAAAAAAATAGAAGAAAAAAAAAAATTAAATTAATTTATTTTTCCAACAGCATCAGGATAAACGAAATTAAGATGATGGTTCCACCAGTGCCAATTGCTCCTGTACCTATAGGTGATACCCAGCCATATAAAATAAATCCGAGGATTAGAACCATCCACCACTGATAGGGAATGAATTTGATCTTGTCATACATCGACAATAACAGTAGAATAATAACGATTATACCTACAATTCCGTCCCATATAGTAGAAAGACTTGGAGCTGCAAATAAATAGACTACTTCAATTATGGTTATAATTATGCCAAATAGAGCAACCAATTTTGAAGGTTTCATTGTCTTCTCCTTTTTAATCAATATCTCCATTACTGCGGCGTTTAATACCAGAATTCCTCCGAGCATCACTGCAAGTGCTGCTGGGTTTCCTAAAGCGAAATTAATCGAAAACATCTCAAATGAGATTATTATAATACCCAGAATTAGTAAAACTTCAAATCTGTAGAACTTTTCGAATATTTCGATTCTTTTAAGCGTAGGATCACCGAAATTAAGAATATCTATCGTAAGAATTAATATAAAACCTAAAATAAATAGAAAAATACCGCTGAGAACACTCAATGGAATTAAAAAATTCACGCCAGCCCAAAATAAGTTATTGCCTTGAAGTATAATAGATAGTGCGGCCATCAACGCAACGATTTTTGGTGAACCTTCTGGTCCCGTAATTTGGAGGATGGGACCATCCCTTGGAGCTCGTTCCTTTTTCACTTTAGGTTTTTTTTCTTTCTTAGGAGCTTCTTCTTTAGGAGCTTCTTCTTTAGGAGCTTCTTCTTTAGGAGCTTCTTCTTTAGGAGCTTCTTCTTTAGTTTCTTCTCCCATAATATTTCACTTTTTTTTAAAATTTTTTAATTGTTTGGTTTTATACCTATTTTCGAATAAAATATAGATATTAATGATAAACAAATAGGAAAATTACACTTATAAATGTGTATGCAACTATTATTAATGTATTAAATCAGTCAGGTATGCGAGAAAATGATAATACTAAAAAAAATATTAAATAAGCATAAAAAAAAATCCTAAAAATAAAAAAGAATAAAATAATTTATTTTTGTTGTAGATATTCATTCATTTCCAGGAATGAACTAGTTCGAATCAATGTTGCTTTTAAGAATTGAAACCCAATATCATAAGTTGAGCCATCTCCACCAATATGAATGACCCATGGGATTTCTCTGTCATATAAATTTTTGGATTTTAAAAAAGGAAAATATACTAAACTAAGTATGTATAGAACCTGATGGATGGATTCCTTTTCAACGAAAGAATTATATATCTATAGCTCTATAAATTATATATGAATACATCAATACAAATCACTAAAGATACATTGGAAAAATTGAAACGCTTAAAAGAAATAATAAAAGCTTCTACATATGACGATCTTATAAATAAACTCATAAATAAAGCTCAAAATATTCCTGATACAATGTTTGGTATCGATAAAGGAAAGATAAAAAAAATTTCAAAAGAGGATAGAATTGCCTTCCGAGAATACTGAATATTTATTGGACACATATGCTTGGGTTGAATATTTCATAGGTAGTGATGAGGGTAAAATAGTTAAAAAATTAATAGAATTAGATAAAATCAATACTTCGATTATTTCCATAGCAGAATTATCAGATAAATATTATCGAGAAGGTTTAACGGATGAATGGGAGGAACGTTATAAATTCATCGTTTCTAAATCAAATATTATCCTTTGTACTATGGAAATCGCTAAAAATGCCGGTCCAAGAAAATGGGAACTACGCAAAACAATTGAAAAAATCGGGCTTGCAGATGCGATGATAATTGAAACTGCGCTCCAGAAAGAACTTGTAATTGTCTCAGGAGATCCTCATTTTAAAAGTTTAGATAATATTCTGTTTTTATAAAAGGACACTACCAGATTTTTAGATGATCAAATGGATTAACTGATTTAAATGATATTAGGGGTTTAGAGGATTAAATAAAAAATAAATAAATAAATAATGGATTATTTTTGGTTTAGATACTCGTTCATTTCGACGAAGCTACTCGTTCTGATGAGAGCCGCCTTGAGAAATTGAAATCCAATGTCGTAGGTTGATCCATCTCCAGCAATGTGAATTACCCAAGGTATTTCTCGATTGTATAAGTTTTTAGATTTTAATATCTTTTTGGTGGTTGAGATTGCATCAGCTACAGTGGCACCAGACTCGAATAAGTGATGAACCCAGGGAACATTCCATGATGTTACGTTATCTTTAGAGGTAGATACTTCGGAACAACTGGTATTATTTACATATACGATATTTGTTCCTGCAACAGCTTGTGCGGCGGTAGCTAATTGATTCAACACCATTCCTGCCCCACATCCAGGACAGAGTCCATGACCAGGTTGTATATGCTTCTGTGGTTCTAAAGTTTTCCTATTTACTCTATACAAATCAACAGGTTTTTCTGCTCCAAATATTTCAATGAGTCCTTTTAATTTCTTATTTCGTTGTTCAGTAAGGAAGATTATCTCATCGATTTCCTTTTCTCTAAATTGAGGTTTAAATAAGTGTTTAAATCGACCCATTGATTTCAAATATTCCACGAATTTTTCCTTGTCAATATCTAAGCCACGATAATACGTGAATGTTGGAACCCCATCTTCAACTCTTATTGTATAAAGGGGCCAATATCCACAATCCGTTGCCAACTTTTGGATCTTTACGGCATCCGCAGCAGAATGTCTCCACCCTCTCATGCATGAAGAATAAGATTGAATGAAAGCAGAGCCATTAGACTTTAGAGCATCGGCAATTTTACCCATGAAATCAATTGGATACGAAGGATTTGTTGTTGCCAAAAATAATTTCTTAGTACCGTAAAAGGCAAAAGGTGTGACTAAGTCTTGCTTGACTCCTATTTTTCCAGGTATTTTTTCTCCAGCGGGTCCTGTAGTGGTGCTAGCAAACGGAGGTGTACCACCAGATTCTTGTATTCCTGTATTCATAAAAGCTTCATTATCATAGTTGAAGAATAATACGTTAGATTTCTCATTTCGAGCTAAAATATCCTCCATTTTAATGATATTTCTTTCTGGTTTGGACATTTTAGATATTCACCCCATGAATTTTCTCTTTTGTTTCTCGTACACCGAGATACATGTAGAGTGAACCTTTCATATCATTAGCAGTAGCCATTTTCTTTTTGGCAATGTCAAACTCATCTCGAGTTACATCCCTACCTCCTAAACCCACAATAAAGCTTCTGAAAATTGTTTTTAGAGGATAAAGAGCTGATGCGATTGTCATAGAAAAGGGAGGTAGCATTCCATTTAGGGAATCACTTTTTTCTAATATGATTAGTTTCTCTATGCCATTGTCTTCAATTATTTTTCTCAATTCTTCATGCGGGAATGGTCGAAATGCTCGAATCTTTATGAGGCCAACATCCTTATTTTTTGTCATCCAAGAAATGATGTTTCCAGCCATTGAGCCCATAGTACAGAAGGCAGTTTTGGAAGAATTATTTAAATTATAAGTTTCAATTAGATTATATTCCCGACCAGTCTTGGATTTAAATTTTTGAAAAACATCCTTTATTTGATTTAAAACTGGCTTTTTAGCTTCTTCTAATCTCGCTCTTCCTTCCATGAAGTAGGATGGAGTTACTATACCACCCCATGTTCCTGGCTTCGAGGGATCGATAACGTGTCGGGGTTTTTTAGGAGTCATCTTTAGGACTGTCTCATCTGGAATTAAAGTTAAATTTTGGACTGAATGTGAGATTATAAATCCATCATGAACGAAGATTGTCGGAAATAATGTATCTTCAGAAATCATGACTGATAGTATAGCCGCATCGTAAGTTTCCTGAACGTTTTCTGAGACAATAATGTTCCATCCAAGTTCAGAATTGACTTGTGTATATTCCCATGAATTCCAAATAGATAAATTTGGTGAATTGAATGCACGAGCAGATAGCATCATTGTCAAAGGTAATCTCCAGCCTACAGCCATTGGTAATCCCTCAGTCATCAACAAATAACCTTGGCTCGCTGTAGCTGTAAATGTTCTGGCTCCAGCTGCACAAGCTGCTGTTGAATAACTAATTGCAGCTAATTCTGATTCTACATTTACAAATGCTGCTTTCAATCTCCCTTGATGTACGACATCTGATAA
>DAOUVJ010000165.1 GCA_030667705.1 Promethearchaeota archaeon
CGAAATGACCCAAAATAATTATGAGGTTGTTATGAATGCTTATAAAAATGCTCCTCCAATAGATCGCGTTATTCCTATTGAAACCCAAATTGAACCTCATAAAGAATTAGTATTACCCGAAGAAGATGTAAAAAAATTGGTTGAGAAGTTTGATATCATTGGAGTTTCACATTGTTATTGTAGACATCGTAAAGATTTACTTGATGAACCATGTAAAATCAATGCCCCTAGAAATAATTGTTTAAGTTTTGGGAGATCTGCAAAATTTGCTATTGATCATGATTTTGCAAAGCAAATATCCAAAAATAAGGCTCTCAAAATTCTGAAAGATGCTGGGAAAAGAGGATTGGTCCATAAGACATTTCATATCCGAGGTAATCCCAAATTGGAAGAACTAGCAGTTTGTTCCTGTTGTAAATGCTGTTGCGGTAATCTACAAGGGTATTATAGCGGAAACTCACCAATCCATACTTACACCTCTTATATAGCTAATATTAATGAAGATATATGTGTTGGTTGTGGAACTTGTTCTGAAAAATGCCCAATTGAAGCACCTTATATGGAAGAAAATATTATGGTCATTGATAAGGATCGATGTTTTGGCTGCGGAGTATGTGCTCAACTATGCCCGGAAAATGCAATAAAATTATTAAGAACTGGATTAAGAGAAGTATTTATCCCTGCTCCAAAATTGAAAACTACTCCAACTTAAAGTATTTAGAAAAAAAACCCCCCACATCTACTAACTTATTTTTATTTAGCTCCATTGCTATCCTCACGCATTCTACACTAGCTATTAGAGTTTTATCCGATTCTCTAAAAATCTCGTGTTGAAAGGTAATAGACGATGTTCCTATTTTTTTTATCTGAGTTTCGACTATTACATAATCGCCAAACTTAGCTGAACCTTGGTAGGTTATCTCCACTTTTTTAACCCCAAAAGCGGTCCCTTCATGGACAGTATCCTCTATCCTTTTTGGAGAGAGAAGGCTATTCATGAAACTAACAAATCCATCATCAAAATAAACCATGTAATTTTTAAAATGGACGATTCCCATCATATCTGTATCATTGAATCTTACTTTAATTTTACATTGATCCTCATGATTTAAGAGTCTGGCTTTCATATCACTATTCATATTCGATCGTCTCTTTATTGTATTCTTATAATGAAATGCTTTTAATTATTTAACATGATTATATTTTTTAGATCTATGAATTTTTAATTTGATGAGTTATAATCATGAAAAATGAAAAAATATTACAAATCATTAAAAAATTAGCCGAAAAGAGAGCGCCTTCAGGTATAGAAAGAGCTCGTGGAGAAGTTTTTAAACAGGAAATGGATATGGTTATTGGAAATGAGAACATCCCAATAAAGGAAGATGCCTTAGGTAATTTCTACGTGAAATTTAAAGGTCAAAATGCGAAAAAATCAATAGGAATTTATGCACATATGGATGAAATTGGAGGAACAATCCGTAAAATAAATAAAAAAGGGCGTTTAGAATTTTCCATGAGAGGGGGATACGAAACGCGTTGGTTAATTTCTAGAAAGATACAAATTTTAAACAAGGAAGGAAAATGGATAAATGGCGTCATTGAAGGTAGATCAACTCATTCGACTCCTCAAACTTTAAGGACTGCAGAAAAATTGGAAATACATGAGCAGAAAATATACATAGGCGCTAAGAATAAAGAAGAAGTGGTTGATCTTTATAAAATTCATGTAGGAGCACCTTTTGTGTTTTTTGGAACCTTTGGGCTCTTAAATCCTACGATTAATGATGATATAATCGCTGGATATTCATTGGACAATTTAGTTGCAGTTACTTCTTTAATTGTATTAACTGAAAAGATTGTAAATAGCTTATTAGATGATTTTGGTGTTTTGAATAAAAATTTTAATTTATATATCGTTGCCACATCAAGAGAAGAAATAGGAACTGAAGGTGCTTTATTCTTTTCACGCAATAATGCTATTGATCACGTGATTGCTATAGATATTGGATTAGTTGCTGATTTCTCTGGAAGCGTGAATTCTGGTATCAAATTAACTGGTGGACCCGTTATTGTTTGGCAGGAACAACGTGGCGCAGGAGTTTTTGATTATGATAGTTGTAAAGAATTTGCACGCGTAGCTGAGGAGAATGAAATAACATATCAAGATGGAGTTTGTGAATATTATGGATCTGATGCTGGAAAAGCACAGAAATGGCTTGGAATCCCCTCTGTATTAATTGGAATCCCCGTAATGTACTCTCATAACGTGCCAGAAATAGGTACTTTAAGTGGAATTCAAGAGGGAGCAGAATTAGTTTATCATTATCTAAAAAATCATGATTAAATCAAAGATCTTCCTGTTACACTTTTATGAGGTCTTTTATTTACCATTTTGAGTAAGGTGGGAACTATATCCGTTATATTACAATAAGGTATTTCTACATGAGGAATTTCATCGGTTCCCCCAATAATTAGTGGTACTACAGCACTTTCTCTTAAACCAATGTCGTGACAAAACTTCCCTTCTCTTTTCTTTTTTCCGTGCTTTATATTGTAAACAACTTTTCCTCGCGTGCTTAGTATTATATCTGAAGATCGAGGATTCTTAAAATGTCTGGGTAGGAGATCTATATACAGGGGATAATCAAGATGGTGAGTGGCAGCTAACCATTCTTCGTTTGTATGAAATTTATTATCTAATAAACGTGAAGCAATCTCATCTTCGATGTAATTAAAAGGATCATGATCTTGATTTTCAAGTACGTATTTTGTTTTATAATCCTTACCAATCCCATTGTATTCAATTGATGCCGAGGAAATTTCTCCTGTATGAGGATTTTTTTGGCGAAGTTGAATAGTTCCAGATTTAAGCGTGTTTTTCTCACCTCGATAATACATCAATTCGCTTCCTTCAATCTTGAACAATTCACTAAATAAATTCACTTTTTTTGGACCAAAATTTTCGAGTTCTTTATTTGAGGGGTGATACCAACCTCTATTATTTGAAATTGGGGATTTAAAATTGAATAATCCCACTCCTGTAAATTCAGCTAAATCAGAATTGCCTTCAAGATTTTTTCTATGATGATAATGTGTCAATCCATTCCTTTCAAAGAAATTATTAAGATTTCCAATCTTATCTGCTGAATAATTTCCATGATCTGAAGTGATTGCGATAGCTGTATTATCTAATACTCCCAAAGTCTTGAGTTCCTTAAGAAATAATCCCAATACCATATCTATATGAAATAAATTTCTTTTATAGATATTAGAATCAAAACCATAAAGATGCATCAAGATATCGGATGACATGAACCACAATAAACTAGCCATTGGACTCTCATTTGTCTCAAAATATTTTTTTGGTCGCTTGAATGTCTCCAATAATTTTTTAACAACCATGGTATTTGCTTTCCATATGTTATGCTCAACTCTTCGCGTGTGTCTTAGCAATAAATAATACATTGCCAATTTAGATTTCCTTTCTGGATAGAAATATGATACACCACGATTGATAAATTGAGTAATGCTTGCCGTGTTAGCATCTCCAACCATCTCAAGCAATGTTTGGCAGTTATCTCCAAGATCATCATTGATTTTATAAATCTGGATACGTTTATCAGTACCATATGTCAAGTATGATCGTATTCGAGGTGGAGCAAAAGCACGATCCAACCAATTAAAACTAGGGACACCATGACAAGGCTCTTTCCGAAAATCACCGGTAAAAGTACCCGTGATCATTGACGCTTGAGTTGGAAATGTAACCGAGGGAAAATCTGTGATACAATTGGAGCAATAAACACCATAATCCATTATGCGTTTGAAATTGGGTAGTTTCCCTTCTTTAATTAATTGGAAAAAATGCTCAGATCTGATATCATCAATAATGCATAAAATTATGTGGTTAATATTGTTCATATTTGGATCCCTTTTTGATGAGATTTATTAATAAGTTTTTAAATATTGGAAACTTTTTAGATTTTAATTTATTAATTAAGGGATATTTTATGAATTCAGACGTGGATTATAAAAAAAGTTATACTTATATCTTTGTATTCTATTACCTCTGTGAAGGGTTCGTCCAAGGAATTCCTTATTTATTTTGGCCAAACTATTTAGCTGATTTACTTGGTGGTTCATATAATATAGCTTTGTGGCTAGCAGTATATGCAATCGGGAGCATCCCATTCGCTATTAAAATGATTGTAGGTATTTTTAATGATAAATGGGGTTCAAAAAAATATGGTCAGAGATTTCCTTGGATTTTAAGTTTCGGAATTTTCGGAGCATTTTGGTGGTTCTTAATGGCATTTCATCTTCCAATCGCAGAAATTTACTTGTGGTTAGCTATTTATTACTTTATGACTCAACTAGGCATGGCATTTAGTGACTCTGCTCTTGATGGATTAATTCTTGATGTTACTCCAAAAGAAAAATTATCTAGAGTGCAGGGATATACGTGGACATTCATGTTTCTGGGATATGGTATTGGAGGTATGGGATTAGGTTTGATATTTCTGGCGATTGGTTGTGTCCCGCTTTTGTTCATCATCACAGGAATTTTGATGGTGTTTTCTTCGGGTTTAACATATCTTATAAAAGAGCCACCAATTAAAGAAATTGAAACTCGTGAATGGGGAAAAGAATTACTAACCGTTCTTACTAAGAAACGAAATTGGAAAGTTTATATTTATACATTTCTTGGAGGCATTCAAGCAGTTGTGTTACTATCATTTTTCATGTATGTAATTTTAATTGCGATGGGAATCATAGATGTTCAAGAAACAATTTTATCGATTGTTGGTGGTGGCGCTGTAGACATGCAAGCTTGGAGTTCGATTTTTTATCTTGCTAATGGAGTGGGGATTGCCATGGGTTCTCTTGTTGCAGGCAAATTTGGTGATGTCTCTCGTAAAAAGACAATTTCAAAAACTTTCTTTGTTTACATACCGGCATGTTTGATATTGGTAATTCCATTTATATTTATTACGGGAAATCTAATGCCATTAATTTTTGGAATTATCTTCTTAATACTTCTAGGTGGTCTTCAAAATGCGTTAGTGGTTGTAAATCAAACAGTAAGAGGAGATCTTTCAAAGACTTATTATCCCAATCTAAAAAGCACGTATTTCTCACTCTTAGTCTCTTTAGCTAATTTAGGACAAACCGTGGGAGTCATAGCAGGCGCCGTAATTTTTGCCATATTTTCATTGTTTATTACAGACTTCTTTACTATCTTCTTCTTCGTATCCGTATTTTGTGCGATTAGTTTGGCAATAAGTTTCCTCATTTTTAGAACCATTCCAGCAAAAGATTATGAGTTAGAAAGAAACCTATAAATTCCTTTTTTTTTTATAGTATTCAAGTATTAATTTTTCCTAGGATAAATAAAAAGTAGTGAAAATTATGAGTACTTACTATATTGTTCTAATTATCATTGGAATGATCATTCTTTGTATTTTAATATTTGGATTACCACGCAAAAAAAGCATCAGAAAACCTAATATTGAAGGAATAGAAAATCCGGAGGTTGCAAAAGCCTTTGCAAAAATGACTAATATTTTACCCTTTAAAATCTTGAGAAAAAAGATAATTAATCGTATAAGCAAATTAAATCCAAGTGGAAGGCTATTTGATGTAGGTTGTGGATCGGGGAACTTAATTGTTGAAATATCAGAGAAATTTCCTCATTTAGAGCTAATTGGCATGGATATTTCAGCAGAAATACTTGACCGAGCGAAGTTAAGAGCCGATGAAAAACAAAAAAAAATCGAATTTAAGGAGGGGACGGTTGAAAAATTACCTTTTTCTGATGAATCTGTCGATTTTATAGTTAGTACCTTATCTCTTCATCATTGGATCAATCCTCAAAAGGGATTTCAAGAGATTTATCGAGTTTTGAAAAAAGAGGGGGCTGCTCTTATCTTTGATTTTAGGCGAGATTCTCGAAAATTCTTTTACGGATTTTTAACGTTTATAACTAAAATAATAGCTCCAAAACCTTTAAAAGAGATTAACGAGCCATTAGGTTCCATCCAATCTAGTTATACTCTAAAAGAAGTGGAAAACATTTTATCTAAAATATCAATTGTAAATTACACAATTAGCCCTGCGCTCGCTTGGATGTATATTCAAATAAAGAAATAATTAATTTTTGGGAATGACATTAACTTAGGTTTGGATTGATTAGGAATGTTCTTCTGAAACAATAAAGAGAAGTTCATTTCAAATCCAAGATCGGAATAAAATGGAGCCTCCAGGGGGATTTGAACCCCCGACCTGCAGATTACAAGTTTCAGCAATTAATAAAAAGAATTAAATTCTGCTGCTATACCGCTAAGCCACAGAGGCTTAAATGTAACATTTAAAAATAATATAACAAGAATTTTTAATTTTTTGGTTTTGATTGTTTTTCTCCAATAAATGATTCACTATTAAAGATATCATTTCTTCCTTCGATCTTTTAGTGCTTCTTCTATTGAAGAGCCTAATAAGTTCAATTTTTCTTCGATTTCTATCTTCTTAAATTCCCATTTCTTTGGTTTTACAATATCTAGGAATTTTTTAATATGAATTTTGCCAATGATTTGAGTCTGATAGGCAGTATAATATTTTTTCAGTCTAGGATGATAACTTTCTGACTTCACTATTTTACCTGCCTTTATTCTTAGCTTTTCACTCATATCGATAAAATCGCTTACTAAATTTTTTGATGCATTTTTAAAGCTTAAACCTAAATTCTTGTCTCGACGATTTATCCATACAGATCCATCTGTATCAAATAAAC
>DAOUVJ010000103.1 GCA_030667705.1 Promethearchaeota archaeon
ATGGACTTGAAATTATTAACTGCAGCGATATTAGACATCCAAATAAAATTGGTGAATACAATGATGGTGGATCACCTAACGGGGTTTTTATTAAAGGAGACTTAGCTTATATAGCAGAATATCATGCAGGTCTAGAAATAGTTAACATCTCAGATCCATTTAATCCTTCCGAAATCGGTGGATGTTTTAATGGGGAAGGTGCTTACAGTGTTAAGGTCATAGAAAATATTGCTTACTTGTGTTATAGTTCAAACGGTTTACAGATCTTGAATGTTAGTAATCCTATCCTTCCGATTACTTTGGGATCATTCAACAATGGAGGTAATGTATACTTTGCTTTCATTTTAGATGATCTTGCTTTTCTATCAGATGATAATGATGGGCTTGAAATCGTTAATATAAGTGATCCTACTAATCCTTGGAAGATAAGTGGATTTAATGATGGAGGGCACACGAGAAATCTCTTTATTGATAATAATATAGTGTTTTTAACTGATTTAGATGATGGTTTAGAAATCCTCGAACTTTCAAATGTACCACCAACTCAAAATCAAAGTTTTATAATAACAATTATAATAACTGTTAGTATATCAGGTTTAATTTTAATCATTTCAGTTATTTATAGATTAATGCTTAAAAGAAAGGTTGCTCAATAAGTGAACCAAAAAACCTTTCAAAAGATTTATAAAAATAATATAGGTCGAAAATATAAGATGTAAATTCATTGATAAACCTTATATTAACCTGCAATTTCGTGAAACCTTGATTTCACGCAGAATTATACATACAAGTGTGACATCAGTATTGTATAAACTTTATACTTTTTTTAAGCGATATCATCGTTTCACGATGAAGAATTTTTTGATTATTCGGTTAGAAGTTTATCTTTGTATCTTATTCTTTTTGAAATAGAAAAGTATCCCAGGAGAGAGCTTCCAGTAATAATACAAACAGCTACAAGTATGCTAAAATACATAATATTTTCCTCAAAATTAATTATAAGCAAGGGAATGCTCATTATCAACGAGATTAAAGTTATTACAAACAATATACTGATAATCACGATAAAGCATGATAAACTAGCAAATTTTATGCTATAAATCCTACTACTAGTCATAATGCACTCGGTACAAATATCAATTTCTTCCTCAAAATGCCCTGGAATAATTTCTTGACCACAATATTTACAATTTGACATGTGACTCGATTTGGATTTTTTTGTATTAAATTAAATTTATTGTAGTATCAAATAAACTTTAGTCTAATATTTTTAATATTAGTTCTTTCTGAAGGAAGGAAAAAGAAAGAAAAAAAAAGTTGATTTTTTTATTAAAGTTTAGGAGGATGGTTTTCTGCCCACATAGGATATTTCTTTGCAAAAAATTCGTAATTCTCATATAATCGAGGTCTTCCCCAGTCCTTTCTTAAACCATGAACAATATCTTCTGCTTTATCCCAAAGCATGCCACCATATAAATCAAAAACAAGATCCTCACTAAGAAGTTCATTGTTAACAAAAGAGCCTATAAGTTCCGCATAACTAAGAAGACTCATCATGTATCCATAACCTTCACTTCCCATTGGATATTTCTTCTTAAAGTCTTCGTAATCTTTTGCTTTAAATTCTACAAAACTCCATTTCTCTGCTTTTTGATATTCTTTATCTCCCTTCATCATTGCTATTATTTGGAGCATTAATGAAGCATCATCTTTAGTCGGTTTTGACATTAATGTCACTTTCTTTAAGAATATGAATAATTTTTATTTAAACATTTTGCATTTTTTACAAAAAGGGGCATAAAGCTTCAATAGAATTTTATTGTACTTACTCTGACAACTGATTTTAATTGTTAGAATTAAAAAAAATGCGTCCTCCGGGAATTGAACCCGGGTCCTCGGGTTGGAAACCCGAGATTCTAACCACTATACTAAGAACGCGCTATGCTGTTCTAAAGTGTTGCAACCAAATTAAAGATAAAAAGAATTTTTCAAGTAGTATTGAAAAAAATTTGATTATTGGTATATATTTATGATTAAAAAAAAAGTTTCTCATATTACTAACTGATTTTAAATGATGAGATAATGTTTTTATATTAAAAGTATAAATAATATTTAATTTAGACATTAACATAAATAGAATACTAAGAGATTTCCTTTATAATTTCATAATAAGTTATGATCCTACTAATAACAATCCACGCATCTAACGAATATTGTGAAATAGATAAGAGATTTTCTGTTAGATTTAAAATTTTTTCTGAAAAACTCCCTTTTTGAAATCCTCCCACTATAGCTACGTAATTTTGGGATTTTGGATTTTTATATAAGTCAGATTTATTTACTATTGTCTTTCCTCTACTAGAAAATAAAAAAACTTCTCTATTTCTAAAGGAATTAATCAACTCTGGTAAATTTTGATGTATTTCTGTAATTAATGGACTTTCTTTAGCCATAATATCACCTTCAATTAGAAGTTTGGTCATTAATCCTTTAAACCTATTATAATTTCGTGTGATTTTAATTTCGGGATTGATTTCGAATATTCTATCTTGGATCGTATGAAGAAAGAATCTTAAATGACCACTCTTGTTAGCAGGTGAACCTAACGCATTTAATATGCAGCTATGAGCAATATCAGGTCTACCTCTTCTTTCGTGATTAGTTAATTTTGGCATGGCTGCGTGATGCAACGCTGTATCTAACAGTTGTGAGGAAAAATTTCTTTTGATTAGATTTTTTGTTACAGCTGGATGAGCTCTAATCTGTTTTGGAATGATCTCTAAGCCAGAATCCACCAAAATTATAATTAGTGTCATAAATTATCATCTTTGATACTATTTACTGCTTTTTATGTAATATCTAGTGATATGATTGCATTCAAAACAAGTCGTCGATACATGGGAACCTTTACCTTGTGAATGAAGTCTCGTACGACAATTTATTCCAGGATAAAGAAATTTTTTACAATGATGACAATTTCTTTTTTTCCACTCATTAGGGATCTTTATTCTAGCTCTTTGAGAATATTTTCTAGCTAAATATGTGTACCTATGGGCTAGTTGCTTGTCACTAGGAAAAATTTCATGAGCTAATTCATACAAATAAAGCATTCTTGTTCTTGCTATAAGTTTGATAAGCCCTTTATTAATTTTTTTGGCTTTAGGCATTTTTAGGAACTATTATAAATCAATTCTAATATAATTCAGGTTTTATATTTCCCAAGTATAATCATTTTTCCACGAACATCTAAAACGCGGGAACCAGTTAATTCTGAAATTTCTTTTGCTATCTGTTGAATATTAGATTTATTTGCTATAGTTTTTAAGCCCCTAATCTTAATTATTTTGTATCGTTTTAATAATTTGGCCACGTGGCGGAGAAATTCATCAGTTATACCGTTTTTACCTAAATTACAATGCGGTGATGCTAATAAAACCTGCTTAAACTTGTCTTGATAATCCATAATCTCAAAAAATCAAAATTTCCATAAAATTTTTAATTTAATTCATCTTTTTAAATCTATTGTATTAATAATTAAACTTATAAAATAAAGATTAACAATGTCTATTTATATTGTAGAACCCGATAAACTCATCACAACATTGGCAGAAAAATTAAAAGACTACCCCGAAATCAAGCCTCCCGAAGGTTCTGAGTTTTGGAAAACCGCATTCTTCAAAGAAATAGCGCCAATTGATTCAGAAAATTTCTGGTATATTCGATGCGCATCAATTTTAAGAAAAGTGAAGAAGACTGGACCTATTGGAGTAAATCGCTTGAGAAAGGCCTATGGTGGCAAAAGCCGAAAAGGTCATGGATTAAATCATAGTGCTAAAGGAAGCGGTAAAATAATTCGAGTAGCTATACAACAATTAGAGAAAGCAAATTTACTTGATAAATATGAAAAAAAGGGGAGAATTGTTTCTCCAGAAGGAACTAGCCTTATAGAAAGGATAGCACATGAAATTTTGAGAAAAAATTAATTACTTATTTAAAATCAAAGCTTTAGGAGTTTTTCCATGAGTGACGAAAACGAGTTAGAAAATATAAGAAGAAGAAAATTGGAAGAACTACAAATGCAAGCAATGCAGCAACAGCATTCCGTAAATCAACAGAAGGATTATGAAAACAAGAAATATTTGGTCATGCGCAAAATTTTGAGCCCAGAAGGAAGGCAAAGATTAGAAAATATTCGGATGGTAAGACCTCAATATGCTGAGCAAGTAGAACTTCAATTAATTCAATTGTATCAATCTGGCCGATTAAAAGGAGCTACTCCATTACCAGATAAAGAATTTAAAAAAATTCTAGAACAACTCAGTTCTATGGAAAAGAAAAAAGAATATAATATTAAAAAATAAACTAGATGATAAAGATGGCACGAAATAAAGATTTACCCTCAAAATTAAGAAGAGGAAAAAGGATGAAACAAAGCGAATCATTACCACAATGGATTGTCAGAAAAACAGGGGGTAGTGTTAGATCAAGTCCCATGTCAAGAAGACATTGGAGAAATTCACGACTAAAGAGAGATTAGAAATAAGTGACTTAGAAAAAAGTGTGAAACAAGAATGGCAAAAAAAAAAGCGAAAGATATTAGTTTGGATGATTTAGAAGAGGAATTGTCCGAAACTGAAGAAGATCCTTCTCTAAAGGATGAGACTATTGAAGAAATCGAAGCATTTGATATAGAGGCGGTTACTCCTGAAGAAGGAGTTAGTCAAGTCTTTGAAGAAGAACTTGGAGAAGAAGAGGAAGAAGAAATCAAGGAAGAAATAATCGATGAACGAATTTATATAGTACCTTTGGCGTTAGCTCGAAAAGGACCTCGTAATAAACGAGCAAATAAAGCAGTACGCTTTTTGAGAGAATTTATGGAACGCCATTTTAAACCAGAATCGCTGGTAATTTCTCAAGAAGTTAATGAAGCAATATGGGCAAGAGGTATCCAGAAACCTCCACGTAAGCTCAAGATCAGAGCGACTAAGAATATTGAAGGTTTAGTCGTTGTTTATTTGAGTAAATAATACTTCTTTTCATTTTCTCTATTCTCTATTTTATGAGAAAATTACAAATTTTTTATAGCCCTATAATTATTAAGAGCTCAAACAAAAATTATCATACATCTTATACTATAAAGAGATATGTGTGATCATTTATGGCTGATTTATCATTGATTAAGTTTTGCATTTCTGATGACTTAGATACTATTAGCGTCGAAAATGCTAAATCCAAAGTCATAGAAAGCGGGGGAATTATCCGAGAAGATATAACAAATGATCTTTGGTATTATGTTACTAATAAATCCAATCCTAAAAATGCACGTTTCGCCAAAGCTAAAGATTTAGGTGTTATATTTTTGGATGAGCCTCAATTTCTTAAAATGTTAGAATAACCTTTTTTTCTCTTTTTCACTTATTTTTTCAATATATAAAAATAAAAAAGATTAGAAGGATACGTGAGTATCACTCATATTAACTAATCGTGGTAAAATGATTGCGGATTCATATCCTGGACCGACCAGTAATGTATTATTAGCAATATATTTAGTAAGATAATCATAAGCTAATGGAGCACCAGTGTTTGGGTTAGTACCAAAACGGGGATAATTTGAACTCGATATCGCTACTCGTATTTTATGACCAGGTGCAAAATAGTATGCTGTAGACCAACAATCCACCCATATTTCATATACATCATTTTGATCTCCTGACATTAATAACTCAGAGGTGTAATTATCACGAAATCTTACAGTTAGAGAACCATCTGTGACTAACATTGAACGTCCATCAGGATAAACGTCAGAAATTTTGACCGTAAAGTCCGTATCCGTGCAATTTGAGCTTATAAATAGATTCCCATAAATTCTACCAACAGTTTCAACGGGATCTATTAATATGGGTGTTTCAAAAAGTAATACATCTGAGCGATTTTCTATCGATCTTTGATCCATTGGACCTTCCAGATCAAAAGGTTGATTTTGACCACCTAAATTTGGTACGGGAAATCTGGGGTCAAATAAAAATGAAATGTTATTATTTATTCCAACTGATGTGTTGCTGAGTCCCCCATCATGAGTAAGATACCAAGCATCATCCTTATAATCAAGTGGCCAATCATAAACATATCTCCAATAATTGTACTTGCTTGAAGGAGCATCAACATCTCCCATTAAGTAATAAGCTACTCTTGCACCATCCCAATCAGCTGGGATGCCTAAAAGAGCAGCATCAAATATTTCTGTATCCCAGTCTAAAATCATATTAAAACCATCAGAATTTTCTGGATAAACCAATTCTCCTTGTTGACCCCCATATATCGAACCATGAGTCCAAGGTCCCATTATTAATTTTTGGTGTCCTCTTGCTTGAGTATCCCCAAAATCGTCATATCCGATATATCCGTCGAGTGTCCCTTGTAAAAAGTGATCATACCATCCTCCTACGTGGATTCCATACACCGATACGTTAGAATAGTGAGGCCCTAGAGGTATTGATAAAGAAGTGGAATTGTACAACACTTCATTCTTTGGAATGTAGTCAAATAGAGTATCAATTTGGTATCTCCAATTATCTGGAGACACGTCTTTTATCCAAGTCTCAACAGATGATTTGTGATAGGATCCTTGAAATATGGCATGATCAAATAATTCAGGCGTTCCAAACCAAAGTTGTTGAGCCTTTAATCCTTCAGGCCCAATTCCAGCATAATAATATTCATTAAGGCATAATGCTGAGACCCCAGCACTACCTATTTTTCCATTACACCAAAACTGTGCGAGCATCCAATCAAGCGTGTCTACTCCATCTAAATAAGACTGAGTGAATAATAAAAATTTGTTATCACCTTCAGAATCATGAGTTCCCCTCAAATCTTGGATAACTACATGATAATCTTGTATGATATATATTGGTAAGTAAAGATCATCAGCCCACCCTGATTTACCATAAGGAGTTCGTATTAGCATGACAGGCCTTGGAGCACCAAAAGATCCAGAAGCAAAGTAAACGTCTGTAGCTAACCTAGTACCATCACTCATTTCAACGAAGTAAGTTAGTTTTTCTTGTTGAGTGTAAACACCACTTCCAATGATTATCATCATAGGCAAACTAACCAGAATTATTAATAATAAAGATTTAAAAATTAAATGGATTTTTTCAAGTCGACGGTTATGATATTTTTCTAATAATCCTTTAAGAGACAATCGTGAATTTTTTAATCCATAATTAAAAAACATCAACAAGCTAATCACTATCCCCATGATGGAAAAAATATCACTTGATAGGATACCAAACCAAAGAAGTCCAATTATTGGTAATATTATGTTCATGGAATAACCTAAAATCGTAAAAATTTTTACTTTACGAGTAATTCCCAAAGTTCGAACATAGCTACCCGTCATTAGCAGGGAATAAAAAGAAATTAACACTGCAACTGGAAGATATAGCATGCTAAATAGTAGTAGCATTACTTGTTTAATTGAAAAATAAAATATTTCCTTTTTTTCAAATAATTTATCATCAATTTCACGCTGAGATATACTATAATTCCATGTATATGTGAGAACGTATAAACCCCGGCATATTAATAATAATATTAATTTGGTCGAAATCATTTCGGTAAAATTTAAGTATACAGCTTCTTGTTTGAAGTAAAATAAAGCAATTATCCAACTTATCATAATAGTAATTTGGACAACTCATATTAATAAAGATTTGCAATTGATAAAAGAAAAGAAAAAAAATTAATGAAAACTCAATATGAAAAAATATTTATGGTTTTAAACCTTTTACATCAAATACAACACATAATTGAGCTCAAAATGACCATATTAAAATACCAACTAAATGGAAAAAATTCGATCGGAGCATATTTATCAGTTAATAACTTGTATGGTCTATATCCATCCACATTAATGAACTTTGCAGTAGAAAAAATAAAGAGCACATTTGAAGTACCAATGTTTCCTCTTTCAATTAATAACTCAAATTTGATTGGTATTTATACTGCTAGCAATAAACATGGAATAATAGTCCCTCATATAATTAGAGAGGATGAGTTAGAGAAATTGAAATTATATACAAAGCAAGTCACTCCATCTTATCAAATAGGAGAATTTAAATCGTTAGATAATACTTTTGGAAATTTAGTTTTATGTAATGATAAAGGAGCTATTATCAGCACTCTTTTAAAAGACTTTAGGAAGGAAATTGAGGATGTTTTAAATGTCGAAACCGTTGTTTTTGATTTTGCTAACTATTACCTTCCAGGATCGTTTGGTGTTTGAAATAATCATGGCTGCTTAGTACACCCTTTGACAAGTGATCCAGAAATTAAACAGATATCAGAAATTTTGAAGGTTGAGGAAGTAGATGTTTCTACCGTTAATCGAGGTATACCTTATTTATCCTCTGGAGCAGTAGTCAATGATAAAGATAGTATTTTTGGTCACGCGTGTACTGGTCCTGAAATGATGCGACTTACAAATGTTTTAAGAATATAATGCTCAACTTTTATACTTTAAAATAGAGAGAATTATAAAAAACCAAAATTTAATATTTTTAGATTAATTTTTAAGGTTAAACACATTGCGACTAAAGATCTGAATTATCATGTCGGAGATTAAAATTTATCGAATTGTTGGAACATACAATAAGGATTACAGAAAATATTTATTCCGAAAAGAAGTTCGAGCAATGAAAGAAGAAGATGCTCTTGAAAAAGCTCTCACTCAAATTACATCTATAGGTATTTATAGGAGACAAATTAGGATAAAAGAAATTCGAGAGATTTCAGTAGAAGAAACTCGGGATTATCTCATACGGGAATTATCGCAATAAATTTATTTTTTAAGGTGGCTTAAATGGAACAATCTCAAAATTTTCAGCGTCAGTTAAGTCAATATCGCTATTTACAAGAACAAAGAGAGATATATCAAAATCAATTTGAAATGATGAATGCATCACTCCTAAATTTTCAAAATAGCAAGAAAACTATACAAAACATCATGGATGGAGTTAAGGAGAATGATGAAATCTTAATTCCCATTGGCGGTATAGTTAGCATAAAAGCTTCAATCAAAGATACAAATAATGCTTTACTTTTTGTTGGTCAAGATATTGTCATTGAAAGGAGTTTAGGAGAATCAATTGAGTTCATTGATAAACTTGTAGAAAAATATAGTGAAAGCATGAAATTCATAATTGAAAGACTTCAATCTATTGAACTCGCCCTTCAAGGCATGGGAGAATTTCTCCAAGGCGCCATGAATCAAAAACAATAACATTCATCCTTATTCTAAAGTATAAATACTTGTGATTATTAGTGAAAAAAAAGGGTTTAAAGGGAGTATTTTCGAATTTTATCAAAAAAACGTTAACTGAAGAAAAATTTGAATCAGTACTATCTGAATTAAACCTTTTATTAATCAGCAATGACGTGGCAATGGAAACGGCTGATATTATATGCTCAAAAATAAAGAATTCTCTTGAAGATTTACCTGTTGGAATATTATCTTCAAAACAAAAGATGCTTTTCGAAACCTTGACAAAAATAGTTACAGAAATATTAACTCCTGAGAAAGAAATAGATTTAATTAATGAGATTAATGCCAAAAATAACAAAGGTTTACCATATATTATTCTTTTCTTAGGAGTAAATGGAACGGGAAAAACTACTACAATCGCAAAGTTGGCTCATTATCTAAAAAAAAATGACATTATTTCTGTCGCGGCCGCTGCTGACACCTTTAGAGCTGCAGCGATAGAACAATTACAATATCACATGGATAAAGTTGGGATTAGAATGATAAAACATGAATATAAATCAGATCCCGCTAGTGTGGCATTTGATGCAATCCAACACGCTAAAGCCAAAAATGTTCAAGTCGTTCTAATAGATACTGCAGGCAGACAAGTTTCGAATAAAAATCTGATGATAGAAATGCAAAAAATAGTGAAGGTGGCTCAACCCGACTTAATTGTATTTGTAGGTGATAGCCTTGCAGGAAATGATGCACTAAATCAAGCTAAAGAATTTAATAATAAAATCGGAATTGATGTTAATATTTTAACAAAATTAGATGCTGATGCTAAAGGGGGAGCTGCATTATCCATATCTCATGAAACCAAAAAACCAATAATTTTCATAGGAATGGGGCAAGGATATGATGATCTCATTCCTTTTGATAAGGAATTTTTTATCTCAAGCATCCTTGAAATTCAAGAATAATTTACAACTGATAATTATAATATTCATATTATACAACATGGAATAGATTACATTCTCAGTTTAATTAATTCATGGTTAAGTTTTTTAAATATTCAAATTTAATTTATATGTGTCTTACCCAAAATATGATAAATTTGATACTCAAAAAAAAAAATTGAGTTTATATAGTAGAATGGGTATTTTCTTCCAAAATACCAAGAGAATAATCAAGATTGCCAATAAACCAGGAAGGAAAGAATACTTCACTATTTTCAAAATCTGCGCCATAGGTTTGGCTCTATTGGGCGTGGTATCTTATGTAATTCAACTGATTTTCACAGTAATAAACAACGCTTTAGGAATATAGCGTAATTCTATCTATAATTTTTACCAAAAATATGTGATCTTTTCATGAAAATTACAATTAATTACTGTAATAATCTCCATTTTAAAGCAAAAACTCGCATTTTTGATAATATTCAAATAGATGAGCCCTCATCATTCCACGGCACTGATTTAGGCCCCAGTCCTGTTGAATATCTTCTAATTGGTATAGGAGGGTGCTTATCATCAACACTTGTATATTGTTTACGAAAAAGAAATATTGAGATCGATGATTTAGAAATCGTCATAGATGGTGAATTAAAACATGCCCCACCAAGCCTTAATTTAAGATTAAAGCATATTCATGTTGAATTTAACCTTTTTCTAAAAGAAAATACCAATGAGGTAGAACTTAATAATTGCATTGACGAATTCACAAAATATTGCCCAGTATATGACCCGGTCTTAAATGGAATTCCTATCGATCTTGATTTTAAAAAAAATAAAAAA
>DAOUVJ010000218.1 GCA_030667705.1 Promethearchaeota archaeon
ACAAATTTCAAATGTTTTGGTGGTATCATCCCGACAGATGAAAATATGAATGAATTTTCAAAATTGGTATTGAAGATCAAGGATAAATTTGAATTGGAATTAGAATTTGTTTCAGCAGGAAATTCGGCAAATTTTAACTGGTTTAAATCGTGTAAAAATATCGGTGAAATAAATAATTTTAGAATTGGAGAAGCCCTGTATCTTGGAAAAGAAACAATAAATTATGAACCAATTCCAGACGCTTTTACAGACGCTTTTCGGTTAATAACAGAGATTGTTGAATTAAAACAAAGATCTGTAATCCCCAAAGGGATTGTTGTATCAAACGCTTTTGGAGAAAGTGTCCAAACTTACCATAAAAAAATTAACAACGGAAAAAAAAACGATATAATTAGAACACAAGCACTTTTAAATTGCGGTAGACAAGATATTGCAGTAAAAGGATTAAATCCGAAAGAAAGTATTAATATTCTTGGAGCTTCAAGCGACTACTTAGTTGTAGATATATTAGATAATCAATTTCAGATTGGACAAAAATTGCATTTTGAGTTAAATTATGAAGCTCTTTTAAGAGCAATGACTAGTCCTTATATCCATAAGAAATTTATCGATATTTAAATTTCCATTGGTTTAATGGAAAATTTTTATATTATTATTATCATGATAATTATTATTAATTGAACATTTCCATGAATGCCCCGAGTCGGGTGCTTACTTGCTCAATATTGTCACCTATCTTATTGAAGGTCAATGATATGGATGGAATTTCTAAATCTCGTCGTATTTTGTCTTTTAACATTGTATAACAATTAGATACGGAATGACAACCGAATAATGAATTAAAAACTAAACCATCCGCATTAAGCTTTTTAGCCACTCGTATGTATGAATCTGTTAACACGTTATTGTCGCACCCAATTCCATTTTCAGTCACGTCTGATAAGAAACTAGCATATGCTTCGATAGGATCTGATTTACTTGAAATTGGAATATCATCAAGGAATTTAAGGACATCCCAATCAGCATAAATAGCTCTACCTCCAAGCTGATAGATTATTTCGTGAGTCTTAGGCTCCCATCCCCCGAACATCGGTGTAACGACGATCTTATGATATTTTGAGACGTCCATCCCAATCCCTTTTCTAATTCGTTCCTTCATCTCATTGACCATCTGATGGATATTTTGAGCGTATCTTTTAGCATTTGAATTATAATCTTGAAAACTAATACTAAGCAGAGCTAAGATTTCACTAAAGGTAGCTGGGTTGCATGGATAAAAATCTGAAGCTCCAATCTCATAAATTATAGTTTTGTAATCCTTGCGAATTTGATTTGATACTCTAAAATGTTCTCTCAACTGATTATCACTACACGAATTACCGCTTATACTCTCAAGATCGGTTAGAACTTGTCTAATATTATCCTCAAGCAACTCAATGGAATTTCCTATATTCCTTGGAGGAATATCTAACCAAATTTGTTTAACATCACTTTTTATGCTTTTTAAAGATTCTAAATACTTATTCCACGCACTACATCTGATGGAATAATTTAATGTAGCACTTAAATTTTTCATTTTTGAGACGTGCATCCCTACTAAAGTTTTTAAAGCAAAACAGAAATCACTCGATATCCCTCTCTCTACTCCAAGATCGTACATCTCATTATACTTTTCATTTAATGTTTCTATAACACCATCAATTATACCATCAATAATTTTACTAACTTCTTCAATCCCGGCGTTTTTTACATAACCTAAAATTTTTGAGACATTTTCCCAACCAAAAATACTTGAAGCAGAGCCTAAATATGAAAGGTATTTACCAACTTTGAAAACTTCCATTCTTATTGGAAAAACAGGAATGAGATTCGGAAAACCAAATAGTAAGTCAGAAAATGGTAATGCAACTGAAATCAGATGTTTTTTCTCCCTCAATTTCTTCCTTTTTAATTCATCTCTCCCTGCAATTAGGTTATACGACATCTTCAAAACTGATGAGAACCTGATAATTTCATCTGCATATAGACTCATTATTCTAACATCTCCAAATATGCTTCGATTCGAGTCGATATTTGACCCCTATTGCCTCCAGAATAATCTCTTTCTAAATTTAACACTTTAATTCCTTCCTTTTGTAATTTTTCTTTAAAATAAGATGAAAGCATTGAAAAATGATCACAAAACTTTATGATATGATTTATTACTCCAACATTTTTATCATGTTTCTTTTTATAAGAATTATTTATTTTTACTAGTTGAGCAATTTTATTGTCTAAGAAGTTTGGAACTGAATGATCACTAAGAAAATTCTTTTTGTATCTCTGAACTAGTAAATCGTATGGGTTAAGATTTGAATTTAATTCATCTTCACTAAAAATCTGTGAATAATAGTGACTTCCTATCCATGTATCAAAGAAACACACATTTCCGCCAGCATCCTCAATCGAGTCGACTAGGTAATCACTTATAAATACCGAGCAGCCCGTCAAGATCACATTCTTTAATGTATCAGCTTGATGAATTTGTTTATCTCTATTACTTTCTATGAAATCAGTAAGTTTATCATAATAAGAGGGTCCAAATAACATCGCTTCTTGGATGATGTGCAATTTCTTCGAACCGATTAAATTTAAAGAATTTAATTCAAGTAATTTCTGTTTAAACTTATTATATTTTTTTATACTTCCGTATAATTTATCATCAGCTAATTTAGATTTTGTAATATCCTCAAGTTGCCGCTTAAAATCTTCTAATTCTAATCTAAAATATTTTTCACTATTCTCGTTTTTTGTATAAGATACATAAAAATTTAATCGTGGTATATTGAAATATTTGGTTATTGTCTCTGAAGCACAGATATCTGATACACAGTGATTAGATACGATAAAATAGTCAACTAAATCTAGAAATTGATATTTAGAAGGTTTTATCGCAAAAAGTCCAATACTAGATTGAGTAAAAGCGCAAGTAGAAGGGGGCAAATAATCATGGCTTGCATTCATTAATTCCTCATTTCCACCAAACATCATTCTGAAAGGAAAGATACCACATGCATCCATCATCTCTTCAGGAATATTATCATGAGCTAAAAATGCTGCAATTTTAACATCCTCTTGTTTTTTTTCTTGTAAAAATAATGAAAAATCAGATAAAAGAGTCATGGTCAATTAGCCATCTAATTTAATTTTTAATCAAGAAAGACTTAATTCTTTATAAAATTTTACCGATCTAAAATATAAACAAATGTATTAAAAAGAGTTTTAAAAATCCTATTAAGTACCGTTATTTTCTTGAGCAATTAAAGCCGCTCCAATCGCTCCAGTTAATTGAGGAAATTCTGGTTTTACTATTTCATAACCAAGTTCCACTTCTAGATATTTTTTAACTGCACTATTTAACGCAACACCACCACAAAATACGAGTTTAGGTTCAACTCCAATCCTCTTTGCCATTCCTGCTACTCTTTTTGCAATTGATTTATGAATTCCACTGGCAATATCTTCTTTAGATGCCCCTCGAGCGAACAGACTTATTACTTCACTTTCCGCAAATACTGTACAAGTTGAACTAATAGATGCAGGATTATTTGATTTTAGAGCAAGTGAACCAAATTGATCAATAGGAACTTCTAAAGCACGAGCCATGACTTCTAAGAATCTTCCTGTACCAGCAGCACACTTATCATTCATCTGAAAATCAACAACTTTGCCTGTTTTGGAGGAAATTAAAATAGCTTTGCTATCCTGACCTCCAATATCAATTACTGAATGGGCCTCTGGAAAGAAGTATTGAATCCCTTTAGCATGAGCAGTAATTTCAGTGACTCTATCATCAGCAATATCAATAGTATTTCGGCCGGATCCCGTGCTCATGACATATACATCAGATCTTTTTAGATCATGCTTGCTGAGAATATCATCAAATAAATCATGACCAATTTTTTTAAAATTATAGGTTGACCGTTCAGTACGATGATCAACCAATTTACCTTCAATAAACAAAGCAATTTTTGTAGCAAGGCTTCCTATATCGATTCCTATAAAATTTTCCATTTTAAAATCTCTATATATGAATGTAAAGAAAAAAAATAATTCAGAAAATAAAAAATTTGCGATGTTATTATATAACGAAGTGGATGTTTTACTTTGGGTATTCTATTGTTATGAAAATGAATTGAAGTTAGCACTTCGCAAGAATTTTTTCAAATATTATGAGAATAATTAATATTACTAAGTAGATGTAAAAAATCCAAAAATAAGTATCAGTATAATCATTGTTAAACCAAAGGCCAAAAGCATGTGAAGGATATTCTTAATAATTGATTCTTTCGATACTACACCCA
>DAOUVJ010000063.1 GCA_030667705.1 Promethearchaeota archaeon
TAAGGGTACTTTTCCCTCAATTACTCGTCCAGTAGTACCATCAATTGTAATGTAATCACCTTCTTTGATCTCTGTTTCTGCTACTCTAAATAATTTGTTTTCTTCATCAATTTCTATATCTTGAGCCCCAACAACAGCAGGTTTGCCCATGCCTCTTGCTACAACAGCAGCATGTGAAGTTTTACCGCCAAATTGAGTTAAAACACCGCTGGATGCATATAATCCATGAACATCATCGGGCTTAGTTTGGGGACGTACTAAGATTAATTCAGTATCTCCAGCATTTGCTAATGCTTCTGTGGTGTCAGCATCAAATATTGCTTTTCCAGAAATAGCTCCAGGAGAAGCATTTATTCCTTTGGCTAATACACGAACAATGGCATTTTCATCAATGCTTTTAAATAGTAATTTGGAAAGCTTGAATGGATCAATGCTCATTATTGCTTCTTCTTTACTTATGAGCCCCTCCTTAACCATATCAACTGCGATTTTCACTGCTGCAGAAGGAGTTCTTTTCCCATTCCTTGTCTGTAAGAGGTAAAGAGTTCCTTTTTCAACCGTAAATTCAATATCTTGCATATCCCTGTAATGATTTTCAAGTTTTTCCATTGTTGCAGCTAGTTGTTTATATATTTTAGGAAATTCCTCATTCATTTCTGATAGTTTCTTGGGAGTTCTAATTCCTGCAACCACATCCTCTCCTTGAGCATTCGCTAAGTATTCGCCAAATTTTACATTCTCGCCAGTTGATGGATCTCTTGTAAATGCTACACCAGTAGCGGAATCCCATCCCATATTACCAAACACCATTATTTGAATATTAACTGCTGTCCCATAATTCGGTATATTACTAATCCTCCTATAAGTAATAGCACGCTTAGTATTCCAGGATTTGAAGACTGCTTCAATTGATAAATTTAGTTGTTTGAATGGATCTTGAGGAAATGGTGAACCAATCTCTTTTTCATATAGAGCTTTATAATCTGCAATTATTTTTTGTAAATCTACAATTGTAAGATCTGTATCTTGTGCAGTACGAGAAATTTCACGCTTAAATTTATCAAGAATTCTTTCAAATTTCTCAGCTCCAACACTCATTACAACATCTCCAAACATCTGAATAAATCTACGATAACTATCATAAGCAAAACGTGGATTCTCTGTTTGTTCAGCCATACCAACAACAGATTCATCATTTAAGCCCAAGTTTAAAACTGTGTCCATCATCCCAGGCATACTCAAAAATGACCCGGATCGAATCGAAAGCAATAATGGGTTTTTTACATCCCCGAATTTCTTCTTTACTTTAATCTCTAAGTCTTTCATATGATGATTAACAAGGGGTATCAATTTTTTTATAAATTCTTCTGGTTTCTCAAAATATGAGTTGCAAGCTTGCATAGTGATGGTGAACCCTGGAGGTATATTTAAACCCATCCTTGTCATTTCAGCTAGACCTGCTCCTTTCCCTCCTAAAAGATGTTTTAGATCTTTACTTCCTTCCTCAAACTTGTATATCAGTTTTTCATTTATCGTGGTCATTTATTTAATCACTATCATATTCATGTAAGTTTTAATCGATTAAAGTAAGAACTTCTAATTATAAGGTTTATTTGTAAAACCTTTAGCATGATAATTGTAATAATTTCTATTAAGAAATAAAATTTTCGTATTGCCGAACATGAGGACAATGGGAATTTAGTGGTTATTTCAATGCATCAAGAAGTTCCCATATTCCCTCGATTATGAAGTCAGGTTTAAGTTCCTCACTCTCATTAATCATGGTCAAAGTGGTCTCTCCTGATAACACGCAACATGTAGTAACTCCTGCATTTATTCCCATTTTTATATCAGTATATAATCGATCTCCAAACATTACGGCATCTTTGGGATCAATTTTCAATGAATCAAGTTTAAATAGTATCATTTCTTTGTTCGGTTTACCAAAAACTCTTGGCATCCTTTCAGTAGCTTTTTCAAGTAAAGCAGCTATTCCTCCAGCATCAGGTATGTATCCGCTTTTAGTAGGGCATCTATCATCTAAATGGGTCGCAATATATGGAACTTCATTTTGTATTAACATCGCTGCTTTTACTAAACGATTATAAGTTAATTCCTGATCAAAAGCGAGTACTAAAATTTCTGGATCATTTTCTGTTAAAATAAACCCTTGCTCTCTAAATTCTTTTTTAAGAGATTCAGTACCCATCAAGAAAATTCTCTCATATGAATTCTTTTTTAAATAATCAATGGTTGGATGCTGAGATAAGATTATATTTTCATTAGATATATCAATTTTAAGAATTTTTAATTTCATTAGATAATCTTTGGTAGATTTACTAGAATTATTTGACAGAAAGTAAAATTTTTTTTTTTTTTTTTTAAGAATTTGAATTAGTTCCAGCACACCATCAAATAGGACATCTTCTAAATAAATTGTACCATCAAGATCAAAAAAGTAGACGCTCTTTTTTGATAACGTTGATAAATTTCTATCAATTAGCGCCATTAAGAATCAGAATTATATAGGTTTTGATTTATATTACAAAATGTTAATTGTATAAAAAAGTTATGCAGAGATATTATGTAACCTTAAAAAGAATTACTTAGAAAATATATAAAAAAAGTGGAAATTAGTTATTTAGATTTAATATTAGGGGATGATGATCTATTTAGTTATTGGAGTCCCACACCACTTACAAAATTTCGCTCCCAGGATGATTTTACTTCCACAATATGAACATGATTTAGAATTTGCTGGCGTAGTTATTCCTGATTCACCTAATTTTCTTCCTTCTACTTTTCCTCCACAGTTTGGACAGTATTGAGAGTCTGATCTTAAACTTGCTTCACATCGCACACATTTTAATATTGTTTCAGGTTTCTTTTTTGGTTCAGCTTTCAGGGTTGCTTTTGGAGATACTTTTGATTCTGGTTTGGGTTTAGTTTTGAGTTTCTTCTGACTTTTACGTGCAATAAAAGCGACAATTACTATAACTCCAACAACGATAATAAGAGTAATCAAGATTGGTTGCAAATCTAACCATCTATCAATGCTGTTAATACCAGTATCGTAGGTCACATCAAAGGTAATAGTTGTTGATTCGTCCAGAGAGAGCATTGGATCAAAGTAGATGAAGAAATACCAATTACCATCATTTGGAACTGTAAAGGTGTCAGTTGATACTATGTCTACTGATTCAATAAAAAAATCAGTACTGGTAAAATCCACAACATCTGCCGCTGAGTAAGTAATTGTATAATTTACATCAACGGGAGATGCTTGATCATTATACCATACAACATAATAATCATTAGCTGCTGAAATAGGTAATACACCATTTCCTGTGACCGTATTTGAATCATCTACGTAAAATTCTGGTGAACCTAAATTATTCCATTCATACATGTCGGATCCATCAGCTATAAAGAAATCAATAGAGCTTGATGCATTAAAATTATACGTAAGAGAAGAACCGGGTCTTAAATAAATTGAATAGTATTGATATTCATTGTAAATAAGATTGATATTATTTGCATCGCCACCATTCTTCGTAGTTCTTGGAAGATTTTCGAAAGGACTGTCCCAGATCGCAAATATAATATTGCTGGAGTAAGATTGTATGGAATATGTTATATCATTATCTGCTTTAATGTTTTCAGATTCATACCAGTATTCATTAAAATATATTGTTTCAGTTGAACGATAGGTTACATAACCAGTATTATCTGCTGAGCTGAATGGAAACCATATTGCGACACCAACCATGGGTAATAATATCAAGGAGAAAACTATCGCAATGATGATTCCTCCACCCATATACATTGGTGAATAATACCAAGGTCGATAATAATAACCGGCCCACATCGGGGAATACCACCATCTCCGATACCATGGTCTGTACAATCCATATCCATAATATCTGCGACGTGGACGATAATAAGAGTGTCTATAAGGTCCACTTGGTGATCTTGAAACTATTCTTGTTGATCCAGTCCTCCCAAATGGAACTCCACTGGTCCGTCCACCGGTTCTAAAACTACCAGCTCCACCTCGAAATCCTCCTCCTCGAAATCCACCGCCCATGCTACCGCCTCGAAATCCTCCACCACCTCTACTGCCACCCCCACGAGGCATTTTTAATTTTTCACCTCACTAATCAAAGACTCAGCGCTTCCTTTTTGGCGAAATATGTAATCTCTATAAATTGCTCCTAAAAAGAGTAACATCGAAATAATTGACATTGTTAATCCTAAGCCATCTATAAAAACATTGGCAGGAGGAAAAGAGAAAGCAATTCCAAAAAGGATCCACTCTAGTACCAAGAAGAATACTAAAAGATGGGGAATTACAGAGCGTGTGATCATTCCCGTACGAATATTTCTTGCATCTGAAAAACTTGCATAAATAATGGAAAATAACGCTAAGATGCCGAATACTAGTATAAGAAAGCTGCATATCACTATGAACACCCAAATCACACCATTTCGTGCCACTAAATCAAGAAACGGCACAAGAAAATCTGTTCCACGTGTTTCAAATAATCCAAAAGTTATTACACCACCACGTATTTCAGCCATGCCAAAGAAACTTAAGAGTTCAGCTTGATTTCCCATAAAAAATCCATACACACCGATTAAGGGTAATATAATACCAAGTACAAAAGCTAATATTGAACTTGTACTAGCAAACCAAAATTCAGCATTTTTCGTATTTGTAACGGGTATTAATCCTACCTCATCCACATCCGCATCAGGAATGAAACTCCAACAGTCTTGAATGGTACATACTCCGATCAACTTGTTATCAGAGACCACTGGTACAATATTTACATTTAAACCTTGCATTCTTGTAAATGCTTCTGTTACGGGTGTGTCAAGAGAAACGGGTTGGATTTTATACATTGCAGAAGTAACATTTGCAGTTTTCGAATCAATTCCTTCTGCTACAATGTTCTGAATGATATCAAAATCTGCAATTACACCGAGAATGTTTTCCGTTTTATTTTCCATTACTACTAAATCTGGTACTCCTAATTCTTTCATTTTTTTAGCAGCATCTTGTATTGAAGCTGTGGAATCTATAATTCCATATTCATCATCAATGATCAAATCCTTAACAAAATAGTTTTTACTGGATAAGCCCATTTTTTTTTCATACCACATTTATCGTTTAGATTTGTTATGATAGATATTGAATTAACTATAATAATCTTTTCATAGTCCAATTAATGCTTTCGCTTAATCTATTGATGAAATTGTAAAAATATAAAATTAGAAAATAAAAAGAATTAAATTACTTTATAAAAACTCTACGCCTTCAATTGATGCGGAGCTGTTAACAAGTTCTTGTGCTGCCTTCGTGGCCCGCATGACCTTCGCCATGTTTCCAACGAGCTTGAACTTTCCAGCCATTAAGCCTTGAATTGGATCGAGTTCTTTCTTTAACACTTTTAACCAATTATCATAATTTCCCGAAAAGACAAATTCAACTGAGGGGGGTTCACCTTCTTTTAAAGGTACCGGATCGGAACCTGCCTTTAAAATTACATGTTCTTCTCCTGGACTTAATATTTTTCCTCCTGTACAATCGCCTTTGAATAATCCTACGAACATTTTAACCTCTTTATCTAAATTACCACTTGGGTGAACGACAAAAAGGAAGTCTCCTTCCCACCAAGAAGCAGCTGCTTTATAATTGGCATTACTGTTAATTGAATCGACATACGCTGTAACCCATTCTTCAGAAAATACTTTCATTTTTTTTTTTCACTTCTTATTTTTGATTGTGATTTTTAAAGCGTGTTAATTAATTTTAATTCAATCGCTATTAATTAATTTTCTTCAAAAATAGTTAAATTTCAAACATGACAAAAATAATGAAGATATTAGAAGTAATAAAAAATGAATGATAAAAATCTTATAAATTAAACACCAATTCCTATAGTGTTTCCTATTCCCGCTACAATTATTTTAGAACCTTTTTCTGTTCTTTTTCGTATTCCCATCTTAATTTTTTCTACAAGAGCAGGCACGGATTGTGTTATGGGGCGTGTCATGACCGTAATTGCGTTTTCAAGTGATTGTCGGCATATAAGTGCATCGATAGGTATATCTTTTTTAGTACTCGAATCTTCAATAAAGAATTTTTCGACACCGATTCCACCTATGGCGGCTCCAACGCCAACAACGATAGATCCTGTTTTATCGCTTGAAAGTTTCAGACCTGCATCAATCATGAAGATACGAGAGATGTTTTTATCTTTGTCTTCAACCAATTTTTTAATAGCGGTACCAGGTTTTCCAACTGTTCCTCCGGGTCCTCTTGCTCTAATAACATAAATGGTTCGGTCTTCGAAATCTACTTCTTGCACAATTGTGTCTTTCGCAATTTCAACTGCCTTAACATCATCTTGCTGAGCTACATTCCGTACAAAACTCCCTGCTACCATGGGCCCAAGACCATCACCTATTGGACTGCCTTCTGAGAAAGCTTTAGTTGCTCTATAATAACTCTTTGCCATGCCTAAAATCAGACTTAGTTGCATAGATATCTGCATTAAGAGGATATAACTCTTTGATTTTTTCCCCATGATTAAGAAATGTTTAATTAGGCGATAAATATAGTCCACCGCTGCAGCAGCTTCAACTAAGTTCTCTAAATTTTGAGCTTCAGGACTTCCGGGAGTTACATTTGGAGCTAGGAGAGCGACCTCTTCTTTATATCTATCATCCCTTATGTCAATAATGTGATCTAATTTTGCTATTATCCCATATGGATCAAGCGATACAGGTCCAATTGTTATAAATGAGAGAAAATCTTCAAGTTTTAATTGTAAATCTTTATCCATTTCCTTTTTATCAGCGTATTTTTTGAATACTTTCAACAAAATCTGTTTGCAATCATCGTTCCACGTTTTTAGTTTTTCTAATCCTGATTGAACCTCTTTGGATGACCGCCACATTTGAATTTTTGTGCCATAAAACATTGACATAAAGATCATTACGAAAAAAAGCAAGTTAAGTACTAAACTTAACGGATCTGTTTGCGCTTGCATTAACATGTAAATCATTACAATCCTTCTATATTTTTAAAAGTCCTAAATCGTTTGAATTAAGCGATTTAGTTTTCATAATAACAAAATTTATTTAATCTTTTATTCTTTTCTATTATAAAGATTAAACGTATTTAGAGAACTAATTTCATGATTGACGAAGAAGACGACGATGAAATCTTAAAGAAAGGAGTGTCATTAAAGAAGGTTTTGAAAAATGTGTTATTAATCGGATTAATCATCGTCGGAGCGCTTTTTATATATATGGGTGGTACCGATCAAATGACTAATTTCTTTATTGGATTCTCCTTAATTTGCATTGGTTCTACTTTGATTCAAATCCAAAAACAAGAAGAAGAACCAACGAGACAGACTTTATCTATTTTAAAATGCGAGAAGTGTGAAGTTACAAAAGTGAGAAATTACGAATCTGGTGATTTCGTTTTTAAAAGCGTTGATTCATGTGAAAGTTGTGATGATACAATGAAAATAAAACAAATCTATAGCGTTAAGTTGAAAAAATCAACAGCAAAGAAACAAACCAAAGAAACAAAACTGAAAGATAAAAACCAAGCTATAATTTAAACCCTTCCTCAAATGAGCAAAGGTGTTCCAAAAATTTTAAATAAAGTTGGTATGGGCGGAACTTTCGATCATTTACATGATGGTCATAAATCTTTAATACAGATTGCTTTATCGTTATCCGAAAAAGTAGTGATTGGGTTGACAAGCGATAATATTTTAACAAAAAAGAAATTCCGTTCTAAAATTGAAAACTATCAAAAGCGATTAGAAATCTTAAAATCATACATCTCTGAAACATCAGATTTATCTAGGGTAGAAATAATAAAATTGGAGGATCCTTATGGTCCTCCCATAAATGAAGCTGATTACGAAGGAATTATAGTCAGCCAAGAAACCTATGAAGGTGCTTTAAAAATCAACCAGATCAGAGAAGAAAAGGGTTTTAAGCCATTAATCATTGTTGTAATTCCTTTAATTCTAGATAAGAAGAAGAATAAAATTAGCTCTACTTCTATTAGAGCGACTCTACAAGAGTAAACTTTTTTAGTTTTCCTTTCTATAAACATAATATAAATAAATGAATGCTTGACTAATCATGAGTCATGTAATTTTGAATATAACTTTATTGAAGAGTAGATTATTCAAACAAGCTTCATTTATATTAAACTTCTTTAGTTCGCCAAGGGAATAATTCTTATTAGAATTTTGTTTCCTTGGCTGCGGATTATGATCTTTTTTTCAAGAAGAATCCAATCTATCTCAAATTAAAAGTGAAATGTCTTCCCTAATTCGAGATAGACCCATTTCAAGCTAAACTATCCACAAAAGATTTAAATAGGTTCAAAATTTAGATTTATATAGTGAATAGTATTAAATATTGGATAGAGAATCATGAAGATTATACTTCGGAAACAAGTTATAGATATTTTAAAAATTTTGCGTGATAGAAAGGATACGATAATTGCGTCAGATTTAGCTAATGACTTGAATATAGACTATGTAGTTTTAATGTCTGCGATTAATGATTTAATTTCCTATGAATTAGGTGGTTTCAAGGAAGAAGAAATTAATCATATATCACTAAATAAAGAAGGATTGATTTATTTGAAATCGGGGTTACCTGAACGTCAATTACTTGAAGTGTTGATTCAACAGGATATAAAAGAAATTCAAATCGATAAATTTATTGAATTATCAAAAATGGAGAAGACTTTATTCTACATTGGTCTTTCAAATTTAAAACAACATAAATGGGTTGCTCAAAGTAAAGCAAGTGGAGATAGTAAAATCTTTTTAACAGCGGAAAAATTTCCAAAAACTGAAATTGAACAATTTCTCAGTGTTTTCGACAAAATGCAAGTTTTAAATTATTCAGAATTATCTCCAGATGAATTAACATGTATAGATATTTTAAATAAACGCAAATTAATTAATAAAACACGAAAAACCCAAAGAATAATATATCTTACAGAGAAAGGTAAGGAGCTTGATCTTGATGAAATAGAAGAATTAAAGCAAGTAAGCAAGATAAGTTCAGAGATGCTAAGTACGGGATCTTGGAAAGATATTGAATTGAAATCATTCGATGTAACTAAGCCAGGTCCGTTATTGAAAGCAGGAAAAATACATCCAATAATTAATTTAATTAATGAAATTCGTGAAGTATTTCTATCAATGGGATTCACTGAAATAAGAGGACCAATCGTTGAAAGTGCGTTTTTCAACTTTGATGCTTTATATCAACCACAGGATCATCCTGCTCGAGAACTACACGATACGTTTTATCTCAGCAACCCAAAGATAACTAAATTACCAGATAAAGAAAGAGTTTTAGCAGTAAAAAATACTCATGAGAACGGAGGAGATAGCGGTTCGACAGGATGGAGATATGAATGGGATGAAGATATAGCTAAAAAAGCACTCCTAAGAACCCACACTACTGCTACAACGATTCGGAAATTAGCACAATATTATCTCGAGAATGATAAAAAACCGATTAAAGTATTTTCTATTGATCGTGTTTTTCGAAATGAAAAAGTTGATAAATCACATTTAGCAGAATTTACTCAAATTGAAGGAATTGTTATAGATGATAATGTAAATTTATGTGACCTAATTGGTTTACTTTCAGAGTTTTACCGAAAATTAGGTTTTAAAAAGATCATCACGAGACCGGGCTTCTTTCCATATACAGAACCAAGCATGGAAGTCTCAGTATATTATGATAAATTAGGTAAATGGTTAGAAATGGGTGGATCAGGTATATTTAGGCCTGAAGTTACATATCCTTTCGGAATTAAAGAACCAACAAGGGTTTTAGCGTGGGGTCAAGGTCTTGAGCGGATTGCAATGTTATATTATGATCGAAAAGATATTAGAGATTTTTATGTAAATCCAATTAAATGGTTAAGACAACAATCTTATCACAAATGAGGTAAAGAACATGCCAACAATAGAATTGAATATTGATAGATTAGAGCGATTAGTAGGGAAAAAATTGGATATAAAGGAATTGGAGTATGATTTGCAGTGGATAAGTTTGGATTTAGAAGATATTAATGAAGAAGAACGATCCATTAAGGTAGAATATAATCCAAATAGACCTGATTTTTCCAGTCCTGAAGGAATCGCCAGAGCTCTAAGAGGGTATTACGAAATTGAATTAGGGATTCCCACTTTTGAGCTTACTTCCGGTGAGATTATCCTGAAAGTGGATCCTAGTATAAAAAAAGTAAGACCATATATCGTATGTGGCGTAGTTAGAAATATTGATTTGGATGAGGATGAGGTTGCCACACTCATGACCATTCAAGAACACCTTCATTGGGCAGTAGGAAGGGATCGAAAGAAAGTTGCGATAGGTGTTCATGATTTAGATAAAGTTATCCCACCCTATAGATATACTGCTGTTAAGCCCGATTCTGTAAGTTTTACTCCATTACATGGAGATGGATATCCAATGAACCTTGAAGAGATCTTGCTTCTTCATGAAAAAGGAATAGAATATGCTAAGATCTTGGAAGGAAAAGAGGTTTACCCAATAATATTTGATAATAAAGATGAAGTGTTATCTTTTCCACCCATAATAAATGGAGAATTAACAACTGTTACAGAAGAAACCAAGAATTTATTCTTAGACCTTACTGGAACTGATTTTCAAGCTGTTAATTTAGCATTGAATATACTATCAACAACATTAGCAGATATGGGAGCAGAGATTGAAACTGTAACGGTCCAATATGAAGGAGGAAAGGATATAGTTACTCCTAACTTTAATCCGAAAAAATGGGATGTAGAAACTAATTACATCAACAGTGTTTGCGGTTTAAAATTGACTGATGAAGAAATGATTAAATGCTTCCAAAAAGTTAGGTTAAATGCAAATAAATCAAAGCGAAAAGGTTATTTGGAGATTTGGGTGCCTTCCTATCGAGGAGATATCATGCATCCAGTTGACTTCACTGAGGAATGTGCCATAGGTTATGGGTATGTAAATTTACCACTGACAATACATGATGGTGGCATGGGAGAATACCATTATATACAAGATTTCTCAAATAAAATTCGTAAGATAATGATTGGTGCAGGATATTTAGAAGTAGTAAATTTCATTTTATCAAACTCAGATAAACAGTTCGATTACATGAACCAAGAGAAAGATGAGGACAATTTAATTCAGATATTAAACCCCGTTTCAAAGGAGTTTGATACAACAAGAGTGACACTTTTACCTAATATCATGGACACTTTACGCTTGAATCGCTCTGAAGAAAAGCCTATTAGATTATTTGAAGTAGGAGATATTATAATGCTAGCCCCTGAAGAAGAAACTGGAGCAAGAAGAGATGTTCATCTCACAGGAGTAACATATCATAAGGATGCTGATTTTACAGAAGTAAGATCTGTAGTTGATTATATTATCACAACTCTCAATCATCAAGAAAATTATGAGATAAAACCAAGTACTAATCCAACATATATCGATGGACGATATGGAGAAATTTATATCAACGGTAATATGGTGGGGGAGATCGGGGAGATACACCCAGAAGTAATTTTAAATTTCAAATTAGAATTTCCTGTATCAGCATTTGAAATAAATTTAGAAAAAATGAAGTAATTCATAAAATAATAATAAAAAAATTATTCGAGCTAATTATCATGACTCAAGATGAGAAAGATATAAATGAGAAAGATATAGAAAATCTCAGAAAAGAGATTGATGATATTGATGACCAAATAGTAGACCTTCTAAATGAAAGGGGAAATGCCGTAATTAAGATTGGAAGTATCAAGAAAACTCTAAACATTAATGTATCGCAACCCCATCGTGAAAAAGAGGTCATTGATAGGATTAAAAAAAAAAGAACCGTGTTTAAAAATTCGAGTATTGAAGCTATATGGAAAGAGGTAATTAGTGCTAGTAAAGTTATCCAAGACAGAATTGCAAAGATAGGATATTTAGGTCCAATTGGAACATTTACACATCAAGCAGCACTAAAAAATTTTCCTAAAGCGGGCTCTGAATTTATTCCTATTAAAGATTTAATTGAGATATTCGATAATATTGAGAAAGGAAAGATAGAATATGGTGTTGTTCCGATTGAGAATACTCTTCAAGGAACAGTACGGGAAACTCTCGATTTATTAATCGACCGAAATTTAGTTATATATGGTGAAATTGAATTAAGAATAATCCAAAATTTAATTTCATTAAAAGGAGCTGACATAAATAGCATACAAACTATATTTTCCCATCCTCAAGCGTTTTCCCAAACACGTTCTTGGATTAAAGCAAATTTACCTAATGTAAACTTGATAGATGTAAGTTCTACAGCAGAAGCTATACGAAGGGTTAGAAAATTAAATGATCCTACTTACGCTGCAATTGGGACTGAATTTGCCAGTAATATCTATGACTTAGAGGTAGCTAATCCCATGATTGAAGATGAAACTACCAATTTTACACGATTTTTAGTAATTTCAAAAAATGAAAACTCAATAATAGAAGGAAAGATAAAAACCTCTATTGTATTTGTCACCAAGCACGAACCAGGTGCTTTATATTGGGTATTAAAGATTTTCTCGGAAGCAAATATTAATCTTTCCAAAATAGAATCAAGACCCTTTAAAAAAGTTCGATGGGAATACATATTTTTCGTCGATTTTGAGGGTGATAAAAATGACGAAAAAGTCAAAGAAGCACTTCGATTAATTGAAACCAATGTCCGTTGGCAAAAAATCCTTGGTTCTTATCCAGCAAATTAGACCTATTAATTAAGTGGTTTAAATCAAATTTCAATCTTAAAAAAAAACTATTTTAATAATACAACTTTCATTTAATTGAAGATATTATCGTATTTACCCATATTTTCTCATAGATTAATAACACATAAAGATTGGTAAGTTAAACATGTTAGGAGATGGAAGACTTGATGGAAGAAAGCTTGATGAACTTAGGAAAACCACAATTGAAAGGAATTATCTCAAATATCCTGAAGGTTCAGTATTAATAACTCAAGGAGGAACTAAGGTTATTGTTACTGCATCGGTAATGGAATCAGTACCTCGATTTTTAGTAGATACGGGTACGGGTTGGATAACTGCAGAGTATAACATGCTTCCTAGAGCAACGCACACGAGAAATAATAGAGAAAGAGAAAGAGGTGTTAAGGGGAGAACTCAAGAAATTCAAAGACTAATTGGGAGAAGCATGAGAGCCGCTTTTAATTACGAGAAAATAGGTGAACGGACGATAAAAGTCGATTGCGATGTCATCCAAGCAGATGGAGGTACAAGATGCGCATCAATAACAGGGGCATTCGTTGCGGTATTTGATGCAATTAATTATCTCTATAACGATCAACGGATTTATGCATTTCCGGACTATAAAGTAACTGCAGCAATTTCCCTAGGTATCAAAAATGACAAGGTATTTTTAGATTTAAATTATGAAGAGGATTCGAAAGTAGACGTTGATTTTAATATCATACAAAATGAAGAGCAGGAACTTATCGAAATTCAGGGTACCGCTGAAGGTGCCCCATTCAATAAAGAGAATTTAAATGATATTTTAGATATGGGAGAAAAAGGAATATCTGAATTAATTAAAATTCAAAAAGATGTTTTAAATTTACACTAATCTATATTTAGATTTCTGAGAGTATCAACTATTCTTGATTTTTCATCCTTTTCAGACACTTTTTGAAGATGATAATCTTTAATCATTCTGAAATTAAGGAGTTCCTCTCTGTTTACATCAACCAAATTGTTTTTCTCAACTGGATCGTTTTTTAAGTTAAATAGAATCTCTGATCCTTTTTCCTCATCAAATATGTATTTCCAAATAGGGGTTCTTATTGAGATCAACTTGAACCCCTCAATATTGTTTCTTTTCACTATACCTCCCTTTTGATAACACTCAGTAATCAACAATTCTTTTCTTTCTAAATCTTCTCCATTTAAAGCAGGGAGGATATTAATGCCTTGGAAATCCTCATAATTTTCAAGATTGAAATAATTTAAGATCGTGGGAGCAATATCAATCAATTGTACAAAATTATTACAGCTCTTTGGATTTATACTTTTACTCATTTCTCTTATAAAAAGAGGAATCTTAATATTTTCATCATAGACATTTCCTTGATGTCCAAATGTGTCATGTTCATAAAAGGATTCGCCATGATCAGAAGTGATGATTACAAGACAATTTTTATTTATATTTTTATTAATAAAAGAGAATAATGTTCTAAGCGAATCATCAATAAAACTAATTTCGGCATCATATAGAACCTTAAGGTCCTCAATTTTTTGAGGATTTATTGGTTCTTTTGTCTTAATAGGATAAACACGTTCGATTAAGAATTTCCTTTCTGAAAGAGTAAAGTCTTTCTTTCGGAATCTTAATACATATTTAGCAGGTGGATTATATGGACTGTGAGCATCCATAAAATGCATCCATAAAAATAATGGTGCTTTATTCTTTTTTAGCAAATCGATTACTTTGTTAACAATATAGGGCGCGTTGTAAGCCATGGGCGTAAAAGGAAGAAGTAAATCTGTAATTTTTGGGATTTTATTTCTTAAAAATGATTTTATCTTATTAAAAAAGGGAATACCAAAGATAATTCTATTGATTAGGTTATTATAATTAAATATCTTACGGATGAGAGAGTAAAGTGTATTTTTAGAGGAGCCTTCTTTTTTAACATGTTTTTTCTCTTTAAATCTTTCACCATCTAGAAAAATATCAAATCCTCTACCATAATTAAAAAAGGAACTAAGATTTGGATTACTATGTATCCCAATTGTTCTAATTCTATTTTCTTGTAATATTTGCGGAAAAATTAGCTTTTCTAATGGGAGAGGGCTGTATCCACCATTTAGATAGGGTAATATTGACGAGAAAATTGCGGAAAAAGAGGAGGGGGTAGCAGGTCCATTAGTAAACGTATTCGTGAATTTAGTTGCGTGGCGAATAAAATTATCGAGATGCGGAGCAGTATTCCTGTGATATCCATATGAATTTAGATGATCAGGACGCAGTGCATCAATCGTGATGAAGATTACAATTTTATCTTTATGATCCTCGTTCATTTTTAAAGTTTCCTCAATATTATCGATCCTAGTACATCAGGAATCTCTATTTTTTTTTCTATTTTATCAATCATAAATTCATCTACAGCACGCATGACTCCAGCATTTGATTCTTGTGGATTGTGGTAATCATGAATAAGTAAAAATCCTCCTTTGGAAATTCTTGGATAAAAAAACTTTAACCCTTCTAAAGTAGATTTATATAGGTCTGCATCAAGGTACACAAAAGCAAATTTTTCAGATTCTAAACCCTCTGTTGTCTCAGGAAAGATTCCTTTTCGTATAATAATATTATTTAAATTACCTATATTTTTTTTTACTCTTTCCAATTGAGTGTTTTTAAATCTGTTTGAATCTCCTTTGTTTTCTAAGAATTCTACAGGAAAGCCTTCAAAAGTATCAAATAAATATAATCGTTTTTCAGGAGCTAATTGATGAATGATTTTACTAGTGTTGCCTTGAAAAACACCCAGTTCTGCAAAATGACCCTTGATTTTTTCATTTTTAATTGTGTTTATTGCTAAAGCAATTGTTCCATATCTGATGGGATCCCATGAGGTTCTTATTATATTATTGTGAATTTCCAGAGAATATGGAGGATATTTTAGAGATATCTTCTTTATTATCTCTGATTTAAGGAAATAATACAAATTTTCCAAAGGACTAATTTTCCTGAAAATTTTGAATATAAATCCTAGTTTCTTAGTCCCAATAATTTTGTTAATAATTTTAATCATAAAAATTCTCAATTCAGTAAATTTGCTATAACAATGATATGTATACAAATTTAGTTATAAGAAAATTGGACAAAATAAAAATTTAATGGGCTTCTACCCCTAATTGTTCTGGATGAGATTTAAAATACTCTACTCCTTCCTTTATTATATCCAAAACCGATCTAGTAGGTAACCATCCAATAAGATCTTTAATTTTATCATTTCTACCTATTAAAAGAGGAACTTCACTTGGGCGTAGTCTAAGAGGATCGACATATATTTCTGATTCAATGTTAAATAGATTTTTCGCGAGTGTAATATAATCAGCAATAGTAATTCCTTGACCAGAGCAGACATTAAAAGGTTCACCAAATTTTTTTGATTCACTAAGTAATATATAAGCATTAACCGTATCTTTAACGTGAGTAAAATCTCTAATTGCGTTAGGATTTCCTATCACAATTTTATCTCTTTCTTTATTTAATATTTCTACTATTTGTCTGTGAACAACGCTTGTTACGAATTGCAAACCTCGACGTGGTCCTTCATGGTTAAATCCACGAGTAATTATCGAAGGTACACCATATGAATTATGATATAGCCA
>DAOUVJ010000001.1 GCA_030667705.1 Promethearchaeota archaeon
AACTTCAGGATTAGCGGCTATTGGTACCGCGGTCATCGGGGGAGCAGTTGTTGGCCCAATGGTTAGTGGAATTGTAGTAGTTGCTGCTGGAACTGCGGTAGTGGGTATTGGTGGTGTTATGGTAGGAGAAGAAGTCGTAAGTTGGTACAATAGACGGGAAGATCGGAAAGATGTGGAAAGAGAAGACATGTTTAATATAAAAAGAAAACAAATTAAGGATTGGTTTAACGAACAAAAACTTCAGGAAGCTTGTGTGAATTAAGAGAAGAAAGGAGAAAAAGAAAGATTAATATTTTAAAAAAAATTCATTTGGATAGTTTAAATGAATTTTTTTTTGTACTTTTTTTTGATTAAAATCATAAATTGGAGAACTAATAGCCTTTATTTTTTTGGAACAAATTATAAAACTATATATGGAAAATTTAGATAAATATTTAGTACAAATTTTAAGAGCACAAAAAGATTATTCTAGAATTTGGGATTGTGGTAGTTTAAAATTTCAAATATCTAATCATCATAGGGAGATTATAAATGGCAAAAAATATTAAACCACCCCAAGGAACTACCAGTGCAGATTCTGAGAGTCAGTTTAGAGCAAAGAGAATAAACTCTCTTTCTGATCAACTATATCAAATTGAAAATCGTACAACTAAACAAACTCAGAATATTCAAAAACAAATAAAGGAAACCACGAAAGCAACCGATTCTCTTCAAAAGACAAGTGATTCAAAAGATGTCCAGGATTCGCTTCCTGAAATAAATAAAACTATTGGGAAATTAAATTATACTATTCAAGTTATGGCCGATGGTATGAAGAAAATAACCCTAAATACGGCAGAGGGAACTAAAAATGCCCTTTCACAATATGGGAAAGCAATAAGTTCAGATATTAATTTAGATAAACAAAATACAGTTGCTATGGCCCTCTCCAGAACTTCTCCCTTGTTTGGTTATTATGCTGGGAAATTCATGGAAACTGACGTCTTTAAAAATGCCACCAGTAAAATGTCGGAAAATATTAAAAAGGGAATGGGGAATGTTTGGTCAAGTGTTAAAGGAACAACCCGGGGAATTGCCGACTCTATATCAAATGCTCATATAGGAAGAAAAGGAAAAGTAGATTATTCTGAAGAATCAGAAATTGCTTTTGGGAAAGTAAAACCCAGTGTTAAAAGTACTAAACATAGTATTTCTAAACTGGCAAGAGATTTAAATGTTCAAAAAAGATTAATGAAACCCGCATTAAAAAGTGAAGAAGTTAGTTATTCAGATTTGACTCTTACAAAGATCTCTAATGATATTGCAGAATTAAAAGAAAGATCTGGTGATATCCCTAAATTAAGAGAAGGTGGATATGTTGAAAAAGGTGGTCTTGCTGAAATTCACCCGGCAGAAGTTGTAATGCCAATTGAAAAGATTTTAGACAGAATAGATAAAAATGCCGGACCTGAAAAAGAAAATCAATCAAAAATTGCGGCTGGAATATCTTTAATGTCTAAGAGTTTTGCTCAAGTTGAAACTTATGTAGGAGATCAAAAAAGAGAAAGAAAAGGATTAGTTTCAGATTTTGTGACTGCATTTAAAACAGCGCAAGATGATGAATCAAAAACTTGGCAAGATAGATTACTAAAAGCAATTCTTGAATTAAAAGTAGGATTAATTGGAATGACATCAAGATTAAGAATTGCTTGGCAATCCATGCTCTTAGACCACCCGGTGATGAGGAATATTTTAATGTTTGGACAAACTCTTAAAACTGCTTTTACCGGGGGATTAAAATTTGTTTTTGGTGCTAGAGGGGGTGCAGCCAGTAGATTATCCAAAGCTCAAAGAACGTCTAATGTTTTTGATAAAATTGTCAATGTAATATCTTTGATATATATGGATTTTTTACCAAAATTAAATGATCTTGTTAAATATTCAAAAGAATCATTAGAATTTCAAACAGGACAAGAAGCTCAGAGTTTTAAAGAACAAACATGGACAATGTTTGATAAAGTTAAAAATTATATGCAAGGAGAAAGATCAGGAACCTTATTAAAAGATAAAATTATTGATGGTTTAGTTTCTAATTTAGATTTAGACCGTGGATCTGTAGACAGTGCTATGGGTGGAGCTAGAAATATTTTTTCAAGGGAGGCGAGAGCAGCAAGAAGAGCAGCAAGAGAGGGAACTCCGGGCCATGCAATTGGTGGAGTTATGAGAGAAACTTCAGAAATTCTTGCTCACCGTGGAGAAATTATTCTTCCAGTTAAGAAAGTTTTTGAATTAATTAGTTCATTTTCAAAAGGAGTTTATGAAATAGTTAAAAGTATTGAGCCTATTAAATTATTAAAGAAAGCTTTAGAAGAAATGACAAAATCTATAAAAACAGTCGCTTCTAATATCTCTCGAATTTCAGTTGAGACTTTCCAAAAATCAAAAGAAAATGCTGAAGAAATATTTAAAAGAATTCAAGAATGGGATCCTATAGAAAAAACCAAAGAATTTGGAGATAAATTTATTAAAAAACCCATTGAAGGAATGAAAGAAAGTATTACAACTACCTGGACAAAAGAATTAGAAAAAGCCAGAGAAACTAGAAGAGAAAAAATATCTACTCGCACAAGAAGAGTCGGAGAACAAGTTAAAGATTTTACTCTTGATCCTACTAAAGGAAAAATGGGGAAAACTATAGACAAACTTTTTGAATTTAAAATGAATTATAGATTAAAAAAAGAAGATGCTTTTGATTTGAAAATGGATAAAAAGCGTTCAAAATTAACACGAAAATATGAAAGAAAAAGTGAAGGTATTACTAAAAAGTTTTTAGGTCTTTTTGATAAACATGTCGATAAATCTGAAAAATTACATAATCAAAAATTAAGAAAAGTTGAAAAATTATCTAATAGAAGAACTTCAAATTTTGAAAAGAGAATGGGTAGCATTTCTAATTTAAAAGAAAGATTGGAAGCAAGAAGAATTAAAAAACGGGAGAGAATGAGTGAAACACAAGATGCCAGAATAGTAAATGCCCAAAGAAAAATATTCTGGAAAGGACATAAAGACAGAACAGATATCCAACATAAAACACAAAAGAAAATATTTAAAGCACAAGAGAAAGCAGCCAAGGGTGTAATTGAATATCAAAAGGGGATAACAAGTAACTTTCAAAAAGGTTTTAATTTTATATTTAATAGACAAAAAGCAGCCGAAGAAAAAGAAGCAAAAAAAATTAAAAAACAAATGAAACAACAAAATAAAATTGCAAAGAAAACTGAAAAATCCATTCGAAAAGCAGATAAGATCAAAAGGAAATTAGATAAAAAACGTGATAAGTGGCAAATTAAAATATCAAAATTAAGAGCAAAAGTTGAAAGTAAACAAGCCAAACAGGGCGCCAAACTCCAAGCCAAAATTGATTTTATTACTGCTAAGAAAAAAGCAAAAGTTGAGGCAAAATTAGCAAAAGCTAAATTTAAAGCAGAACTTCCAATGATGTTAAAGAAAGCTAAATTGGCTAAAATACAAGCTAAGAAAGATTTAGCAAGTATGAAAGAGAAGATTAAAGAAGAGAAATTAAAAGCAAAAGAAGAAAAAGCATCTCTTAAAGATCAAATGAAGAAAGCCAGACAAGAAGAATGGAAAGCAAGAAAAGAATCTCTTCAAGAAAGATGGAAACAATTAAGAGAATTACCAAAGAAAATGAGTGAATTTACAGATGCTACTAAAAGAAATTGGAAATCCAGAATGGCTAATATGAAAGAGCAATTGGGGAAATTATCTAAAATTTCAAAAGCCCAATATCTTGTTGTGGATGCATTTAAATCATTAGGAAAACGTTTAAAAAAGATGGGAAGCAAAATTTGGGGATATATAATGATGGGAGTTAGTGCTCTTGGCGCATTAATTAGCCCTTTACTTACATCATTATCTGCAATATTAGCTCCAATTGGTGCTTTTGTAATGTGGTTAGCCAAAAGTGCAGTAGGAAAACTTATTGGAATGGGAGGGAAATTAGGAGCCGCAGGTGTTGCCGGTGTTGCAATGGCCGGGGTTGGAGCATATAAAGGAGTTAAAAAAGCTGAAGAATGGGGAACTTCTAAAACTGCTGCAGGAATTGGTGGAGCACTGGGTGGAACTAAAAAAGGAAAAGCTGGTATTTTGGGAGGGGTTGCAAAGGGAGCCGCTTTGGGAGCAGCTGCAGGATCTATGATTCCTGTGGTTGGCACAGCAATTGGTGGAGTCGTTGGAGCAATAGCAGGCGGAATCATGGGATATGTCGGCGGAGAAAATATTGCAAAAGGAATGCAATATCTCGGAGGAAAAATTAAAAGTTTAGCAAAAGCAGTATTAAATTTTATTACATGGCCTTTCCGAATGATCAAAAAAGCTATAAGTACAGCTTTGGAGTTTTATCGAGGAAAATTAGAAAGTATTCCAATAATAGGAAGATTCTTTAGAAAGGGAAATTCTGAGGGAGCTGCTTCAGAAGAAGAAAAAAATGCTGCTCGAGCAAGACGTAAAGAATCATTATTAGAAAGCAGGAAAGCGGCTGTAGAAAAGTTGGCGGCTGCAAAAAAGAGAGCGGCGGAACGGAAAAAAGCTATTAGAGGTTTCTTTTCCGGAGTAAAAAAGAAATTGGGATTTGCCGGAGATGCTCCAGTTTCAGCAAAAGTCCCAGAAAAAGTTAAAAAATCATTAGCTTCAAAAGTATCCGCTCCAATTACAGTTTTAGATAAAGCTCAATATGAAGGAAGAGAATGGATTTTACAAAGTGATGGGAGTTTATTAGTAGACGGAAGTCCTGCCTCAAAATCTCAAAGAAGTAAATATTTAAGTGAACAAACTAAAAGACTTAATGAAAGAATTGAATCTGGTAAATATGGAAGAAATGTTGTTCTCCGTGATAAAGAACGAAAATCAGCTTTTGAATCACAAATTAGAGATAGTGCAAATTCTCTTGTTATGGATAAAGGTAAACTTTCAAAAACTCAAGCGGCGGAAAAATTATTAGAAGGAAAATATGCAGCTGGAGAATTTGGGAAAGCAACTGGAAAAATGGCTGGTGAGATGGGGAAAAATAATGCAGCAATGGTTCACTCGACAAATGTTTTAAATAATACCTCAACAATATTAGCAAATACTTCTTCAGCCAGTGGGGGAGGAGGTGGTGGTAATGGAGGAAATCAAGGAGGGTTTTCTAGTGGAGATAGAATGGCACAACAGGTTTTGGCTTGCGATATTTCTTAACTTCAAAACTTTAATATTAAATAATTCTATCTAATATCTTCTATAATTCATGAAAAATATTTCTGAATACCAAAGGTCACTTAAAATTTAAAAACCCTTTAAAACCTATCATGCTTTGTTGTATGATAGGTTTTAAAATACAAGACTAAAAATTTGGCATTGATGAAGATAACTCATTAAATACTTCTGTCGATGTACTTGGAATTCTTGGCCCAGGTATATATGTTTCATCCCGGCTTAAAGATTCGTTTGAAGATCTATTATTTTTTTCTTTTTTTTTAGATTTCTCAAGTTCTAAAGATAATTGTTTAAAATCTGAACGAAGATAATGATACTCAACATTTGGTTTTTCTTCTTCTAAAACTTTTAAATAATTATTCAAAGTTGGACGATTTACAATCTCAACATCTCCTTCCTCGCAAACCATACTGCTATAAAGACTACCAAAATCTATTCTGACATCCACGATTCCCAATCTTTGATTCCAGCCAATTTGCTGTTGATCTCCTCCTTTTATCACAGTAATGTTAGTTATTACTGCAGGATCTAAAGAAAAAACGCCCGGGCATTTTATTTTATGAAAAAATGGCCATCTAAAAGTATTCCCATCTTTTGTAATGGGCGTGGCAAGAGTTAATAATACTGCAAGAGGTCCAATAATCGAATCTCTTGTTGCATCAAAATTTCCTGGGCAAGGATTAAATAATCTAACTGTCATTGAATAAGATGGAGAAAATCCACTATTTTTCCAAATGTTTGGAAAGTCGACTCTGTGCCCAGCAAGCATTTTCCCAACGGTTCCTAATCCCGGTACATTTTCTAATGATTTTATTACAGTTCCCCCAGCATTTGTTAAACTTCCCATCATATCCAAAGCAGACCCAGTATGTCCCCCAACGTGCTTTCCAGCACCTTTTATCATTTCTGCTATTTTTGTAGTTGCACCACTTAAAGTATCACTTCCGGTCATTTGAACCATTTCTTGAATTTTCTGTGCTCCAACGTCAGTCATTCCTTGTAAAAAAGTTTCACCATAATCATTTGAAAAACTATCGGTCGGAAAATTATCCGCTAAAAATGCAACTTTTATTGGGTGTGTAACTTTATATCCTAAGTTTTGTAAAATACTATCATATTTTTCTGTATTTTCAGTTAGACTAAATAGAGACATTCCAGAGGAGAAATTTGGTTCACAGGGAATAATCTCTGCTGTCGGCATAGACTCTATAACTACATGTTTTGAAACATATAAATTATTAAGCGGGGGTAAACCAAAAATTCCTTCATCTGGTTTTAATGTAATAAGACCTGCTGATTCTGGCATAATTTTCTCTCTGGTATAATTTTTTAAGAATATATTTGATTAAACTTTAGACTTCCACAATCCCAAATTCTTGTATAACCTTCTTTTTGTCTCAAAAGATATTCAGGAATATCTTTTGGTTCACTTGGTCTTTTTCTTAATCCAAATCTATGGATTCTATCTACGCCTTTTAAGTACCAATAATTTGGTTGAGTTATTTTATCTAATTCAAAACCTAATTGATAATACAAATTTCCTTGAGACCATCTTCTATCAGCATAACTAAATATTTGATTCCATTCAAAATTCTTCTTGAAATGAGTTAATAGTTTTCTAGCAATTCCAGGTATGTGATAATTTGAATTTGAACAAAATCTATTTAGTTCCCAAACTCCTTCTTTTGCCTTTGATCCTTTTGAAATATTACCTTTTCCAAATGTCATAACTGAAACTAATTCTTCATTGTGAAATGCACCTAATTTAATTTGAGATGCATCTTTTCCTTGAATATGAAACTCTTCTAAAAACTCATTCTTAATTTTTGGATCTATTTCTTTAATTTCACATTTTCTTATATGGAGTCTTTTTAAATCATTATTAACATTTAAAATTTGTTTAATTCTTGATTTAACTATATCTTTTTTAAGCAACCACTCATCTTCAAAAATATGAATTAATTGAATTCCTTTTTCTTTGCATAAGTTAGTTTTTTGCAGGTGAGAATTAATTGGATCCGGTGATATTGCTTCTGAATGATAATACACGCCATTATATTCAAATGCTATTTTTCTATCCGGAATATGAATATCTAATTCTAAAAAATGATTAGTTTTTGGATTTTTAATAATATTTCTACAATTATGTTTAACTTTATCTTCTCCAATTAAATTACAAATAAATTTATAAATTTCTTTTTCAGCATTTGAAGAACCATCTTTTCTTGGATAGCATTTTGGGCAAGTATATCCCTGTTGAATTTCGTTCCAAATTTGTCTGAATTTGTGATTGCATTTTAAACATTTCCAATTGTGTTTAAAACCAGCATCAATATATTTTTCATCTAAAAGTTCTAAATTTAAATGATTTAAATATTTAGTTAATTTCTTTGAAAATGCAATTCTTTGTTTATCCTTTTTCACTTTTTTAATCTCTTCACATTGAGAATTATGCTCAACTCTCATAATTTTTAAATTAGTTTGTTTCATCTTTTCTTGGACTTTAGGATCTTGTCCTGCATATTTAACATTTCTAACTCTTAAATTAGTTTGTATTGATTTTTCTCTAACTTCTTTTGCTTCCATTGGATATCTAACATTTCTAACTCTTAAATTAGTTTGTATTGTCTTTTTTTGAATTTCATCGCATTGTGATGGGTGTTTAGTATCCCAATTTTTCAATGAGGTTTGAATTTTCTTTTCTTTAATTATATCTGAATTACTTGGATTATCAACCCCAAGATTTTTTAAACAAGTTTGTTTATGAATTTCTTTAACTATATCAGCTTGCATTGCATGCTCAACATCGTAAATTTTTAAACAAGTTTCAATTTTTTTCTTTTGAATATCTGGATCACTTGTAGAGCATCTTGGAGAACAATATTTATGAAAACCTTTGGTAACAGATATAAATTTAGTATATTTTTCACATGAATCTAATTTTCCATACATTTCACAGATGTTATTCACTTTTCCTTTCATTAAAAATTTTGAATAATATTCTTCTTTTGTTATTCCTTTATGATTAAATTTAAGATGGCTTGCTAATCCTTTTATATTCTTTAATTCTTTTGCGCAGATTGCACATATCATTTTCACATTCCTCTCTTATTTAAAACAAATTGTATTTCTGAAAACAGAAGTTAAATAATAAGCCAAAAATAAACTAAGTAAAAATTGTGTTTGAGTTGTAAAATTACTATATCTTTCCGAATAACCAATATCTTCCATTATTTTGAGCATTAATATTTTTACTTGTTGTTTAAAATAGATTGGAGCTATTGATTTTTTAATAAACATTAAATCTCTTAAATATTTATTATAACCTTCTCCACATAAAGAATCTATATCTGAGATTTTTTTAATAAATAAAGTAAAAATTATTCTAATATTATCTGAATATTTTATATTAGTAAGATTATTTGTAATTAAAGTAGACAAAGAACTTTTTACTTTTGTTATTTTTCTTATTTCTTCTTGAGCTTTTAAATCTATAAATTTATAAATAACGATTTTTTTTACTACTATATCTATTGCCTTTGTACTTTTTTCTGTAGAAATATGTCGTTGTTTTTCATCATCCTCAGCCGGCTCTTCAAGAGTTTTCAATCCCAATCCTTCTGCGGAAGATTTATAATAAGCTGAGGCAAAACTTTTCATACTTTGTGAAATTCGAGTTCTACTTTCTTGAATAAATTTAGAAATTTTATCTATATCATTTTCTTTTATTGGGGTTGAATAGCGACGAATCATTTCATATGCTAAATGTACCAAAGCATTTCCAATTGTTTTTTCTCTGGAAAATAAATGAGTTTTTGTTAAAGTTTCAAGAGAATACTTAAAAACATCTTTATTACAATATTTAAATTTTTTTTTAAATAGAGATATATAATGTCTAATAATGTAAAAAATCATTAAATATCTAAATGTTAATTGATCGTTTTCTTTTAAAAGAGAGTGCATTAAAAAAATATAATAGTTAGCAATACTATCTTGAAAAAGATCAAACTTTTCTTCTTTTCTTCCTTTCCATTTCCTTTTATTAAATTCTCTAACATCTTTCGCTGAAACTTTAGTAATCTTTAAAATATCATAAAAATGTTTTTTAAAGTTCGGACAATAACACGGTTCAGATAAATCAGATATACTTTTAGCAACAACTTTAGCTAAAAGAGATCTTAATTGAGGCTTATTGATATTTGCTTTTTTTATTATTATTTCCATTTATAAATGTATCCTAATTGTGATATTTTCTTCTTTGAAAAATATATACTCAGGGCCATATTCAAGTAATTCATTTTCTATTAAATCAGTTAATTCAAAATTAAAGAAAATATTTGTTTCTGGTTTTAATAATCTACAATGATTAACACCCTCAATAGTTTGAACTATATCAATTATTTCAGAACGATATATTGAAATATTAGACCCAAATCTACTTTCAAAAGCTTCTACTAAAGATGTTCTTATTAAATTACTTAATTCAATATTAGATCCTGAATATGTAGATTCTTTAAAAACTTCTATTTCAAATTCTAATGGGATAGAATAATAAGATAATTGTACCCATCCTAAATTTGAATATATATATTTTTCAGATTGACTATCTACATATAATATATCATCAGTGGCTGGAATAGTTTGAGTCCAAATTGGTGTAGTCGAATCAATACATTCATATATATTATTTTTATAATCTCCTTCTTCAGTAACAATATACCGATCATTAATAGAAGGATTAGTAGGAACACTTTCAACTATATCTAAAACAGATTCTCGATTTATAGGATTATATAACATATTTTTACAATATCCAGTAGTATTTGTAAATTTAACATTTGTAAAATCTGTTAACATTCTGGTATCTGCTAAACTCATTGAAGACATCATAACTTGAAGAACTTGAGATTCAAAAATATTTTGATCTATTTCATCATAATAATCTTTTTGAACTACAGGAATATCATATATAATAGTACTGGTTGAATCAGAAACAGTATTTGATAACATAAAATCATGAAGACTTTTTCTAAAAATAAATTCTACTGAATATTTTCCAGTTTCTAAATCAGATGGATCTGAAATTGTAAAATAATATAATTCATTTTCTTGAGGTAGCAATGTATAAGGATCAAATTCTAATGTAAAATCAGATGAGGTAGAATCATTCGTCATTTCATAAACTGAACCTGTGCTTGCTATTTGCATTTCACATGTACATTGATCTGAATCTGATTCTTCTGAGGCATAATGTAATGTAAAAATTGCTTTATTATCTTCTTTACTGACTATAAAATTATTGGCAATAATATTATATAAAGAATTATAACTAGTAACTAAAGAAGGAATTTGTTCTATTTGATACATAATATATTCATAATTTGCAACTGAATTTAATAAATTTATTGTCATGTCAAAAATAGTATAATACACAATATCATCAATTGTAATTTCAGTATTTCTGGGAATATAAGTTGTGGCTAAAGGAATAGTTAATTTTGCATTTCTTGTAGGAACTAATTCGTTTCCAAATTCAACTGGCGTATAAATTTGAATATCATTTACTTTAACGTCAGATCTTTTAAGAACCGCTATTGAATTTGAAGAAAGTGGTGAATTTGGTATTACAACATTTATATTTTTATAATCATCTTCTGTGACTAATCTTTTAAGAGTTGTAATTGAGGCAATCGCATTATTTCTAATTTCTTCAATAGATTCTTCATCTTTTCCATTTATAGCTGGAGAAGGATTAATTACAGAATAATCTACAATTTGAGTTGCCCCGGCAGAAGTTACAACGTAAATTCTTTCTCCAGAATTTATAGATCCTGCAATGACATTTCCCTCTACCCCCTTGGTTACATTTATAGTCGCTTTTAAAGTAGAACCCGGGGTTGGTTGAATTCCTATTAATCCATTTCCAAAATATAGTTTTTTTCCTGTATCTGTTCTCCGAGCAACATATCCTTTTATTGATTCATTTAAAAGATATAAACTCGAATATTCAGTCCAGGTAGTCCACGATGAATCATTTGGTTCTCTAAATTCAATAGTCATTGAGGATACTTTATCCGCTATAGGAATATCTTTTGTGACAAATTGATATTGTTCAAGATCTGCATCAATTTGAAATTCTTGAATAATTTCTTTATATTGTCTAAGGGGTAATATAAAATTTACATCAGAAGTACCGGGAGGATTAGTAGATGGCAAATAATATTTTTTATTTCCATCTTCTATAAGAATAGTTAATGAAGAATTATTTGTAACCGTAATTGTAGTTTTGTAATATGTAATAAATTCAATATTATCTTTTGTTTTAAATTTAAATCCTTCTGGAATTGTAAAAACTGCAGAAGAATCACTAAAACCAAGAGGCATAGTTATTAATACATTAACGGATGAATAAGATGCTTCGTAAGATTGATATCCTAAAAATGCTGATAGGTTAAACACGCTTTCCGGAAATTGAGATTTTGTGAGAAAGAATTCATTGTATACTGACGTTTGGTAAAACATTAAATTTCCAGTTAAAGTTGAAATAACATTAATTAGGAATGTTAAAAACGATGATTTTGTAAGATCAACTCCTTCAAGTTCAAGATATGATTTAACATAATCGCTTATTTGTTCTCTAATTACATCTCTTGAAGTATTAATTTGACTGGACATTAAATTAGACATAATATTTAAATTTCTCCATATTTCTATTTAAAAATTTTAAACTACCACAATCCCAAATTCTAAAATATCATTTTTTAGTTTCTTTTTATTTTAAATAAAATCCAGAATTCTCATTAAATAACCCTTTTAAATTACTCCTGAGTTCTTCATTTTTACTAAGAATTTTTGTCAGAAATTGGGAATCTTCAAGGGTATGAATAGTTTTATCATAATCGAAAAATACATATGTATTTTCTACTTGATCATCAAAACTTTCTTTATTCTCACTTTGAAAATTTTTGATATTAAGTTTCCAATATCTATGATCTGTATTGGCTGAAATTTCTATTCCTTCAACCATAAACATTGGATATACGTTATTAGTTGCTCTTAAATAAGATTGATCCAATTTGAGAGCATCTCCTGGGTATGGAGTAATTCCATAACTGCTGGGTATTACTATAGAAGTTTCATTTTCTTTATGATATCCAGTTTCTTGCCCGTCAAAAGATGTTGAAATTATTTCAGGAAAATAAACCGGTAATAGAAGAATCTTATTTCTTTTTATTCCACTTAAATCTCCAACTTTCTCATATGCTCCACCAAAAATATCTTCATTTTCCCATACGGTTTCTTCTACATTTAAATTATAATAGGTTACTAAATAAGCAACTCCACTTTTGGAATATACATCATATACTAATTTTTGATATTCCTGAATATAATCATAAGTTCTTGAAAATTTTTGCATCATATTTTTCCTTGAGATCTTGCTTTTCTTTCCTTATAAGAATGCATAATTTCTTCTTTTGCTAATTTCTTTCTATAAACCATTAACATTTTGAATAACTTCTTTTTACATTTAATAGGCTTTTTAGTTCCATTACATTTACTCAATTCTCTTTCAATAAAAGCAACTGACCATTTCGTAGCTTCATATTTACATTTTGAATAACATAGATTTTTATTTACAATATTCGTAGATTTCTCACATCGACTTCTACATTTATAAATGTTTATATCAGAAATTTTCTTTATAGCCAAACTTAACCCAGGTATAGGAATTGTCAAACTTGATATAGCTAAACCCGTATTTACAATTTTTTGAAGTTTAGGATTTGTTTTTGTAGGAGTCTCATTTTCTTTTAACTTAAATTGTTTTGACAATTTGGCAGCATGTATCCGCTGTTTAAAATCAAGATCTAACTCAGATTTAACTAATTTCACTTTCCAAATTTTTAAAAGTTTAAAAATTTTAGTTCTACATTTTAATGGTTTTTTGCTATATCTACATTTTTTAAGTTCACGTTCAAGAAAATCAACACAAAATTTTACAGAAGCATATTCACATTCTCTATAACATAATTGTTGATCCTTTTTGACAGTTTTAATATTTTTTAAACATTCATATCTACACTTATAATTCTGTGCATTTTTAATAGTTAAAACTATCTCTGTTAAACCGGGAATTGGTGTAACAAAAATTGCACTCATTAATCCAACTCTAATCCACCAATCTGTCTTTTTTGAGGGATCCTTATAGGGCACTTTAATATTTGAAAAATCCTCATCGATTGACTTTTCAGATAAATTAGAAAAATAATTATACATTTTTAAATGTTCTCTAAATGACAGTCTTTTTCTAATCAAAGGAGAAGTTGATATAATTTCTAATATAAATTTATGATTAGTTTTTATCATATTTTTCCCCTTTAATTCTTTCTCTTTAGCTTTAACTCTTTCTTTCTGTCTTTTTCCTTTTGCTGTCTTTCTTTTTCATCATATTTTGCTTTTACTTCTCTCATTTTAATTATTTCTTTTTGTAGTTTTTTAGCCCATTTAATATGTTGACCTCTTAAACTTTTTTCACATTTCAAAGGGTCAGGAACCATTCTACATTTTGAAATTTCTGCTCGAATATCACTAACTATATTTTTAGCAGCATTTACTTGACATTCTGCAACACAAAGTCTTTTGCGGCCGGGTGAGAATTTTTTAACACATGCTTGCCAACATGGGTCAGTAAATTTTCTAAAAAGATAATATAATACAGCAGAAAGAATTATAGTTGGGGTGGTTGGAACCCCAAGAGATAAAACAGTTCCCCCTGCAATAGCTGAAAATGAATACTTAATAAACTTTTTAAACTTTCCTTCAAAATCTCGGATTCCTAATTCATTTAGAATTTTACCCTCATTAAAAACATAAGAAATACTTTCTTCATATGTCATTTTGGTTATTCTTTTACATATATTCACATGTTGTTTAAATGAAACATTTTCTTTTAAAACATTACTATCAACAGCTAAATCTAATAAAGCATGTTTACACGATTGTTCTAATAATTTTTTATCAAGCATTTTTAAATACTCCTAAATATATTAACCTGTGAATTTAAAATATTTCGACTCATCAATTATAACCTGTAATTGATCTGTTTGTCCTTTATATTTAACTTGAATATCTATTGAAAAACCTTTTCTATTATCCAAAAAACCAATTTGAATATTTGTTGGGGTTGCTCTATCATCATATTTTATAAGTTTTAACATAATTTCATTTTTTATTTTTTCTTTAGTTATTTCATCTGCTTGCTCAAATATCATTTTATATAAATCACAACCATATTCTGGATCATGATCATAACTTCTTGTTGGAGTCAATAAAATATTATTCCAAGAAAGAACAATAGTTTCAAAATCAATAACTTGTTTAAAATCACCGGAGGAAGAAATATTCGGAGTAAAATCAGAAATACTACCCCTTGATCCTATTACATTTTTTTTAAATCTATCAAATAAATTAGCCAAATTAACCCCCATAAAGAATGCTAATCATTTTAAACCCAACATAAAAAATGATTAGCATAATATTAAGATCCCGACTCTTCTTTCATAATTTTTGCTCTTTCCTCTTCAAGAGAGGATTTCCATTTCAAATAATTATAAAACTTTAATACAGGCATATTAACCGCATCAATATATGATTGTTTACTAAGTTCCATACAAGAAAAAATGTTTTCTGATAATATTTTTTTATACTCAGTTATTTTATCATGACGAGTAGACGCTACGAAAAAAGTTTTCTACTAAATCAATAGTAGCCACCTCCTCATTCCCACAAGTTGGGCAAAAAGTTTTCATCTTTAATTCAACCCCATATTTTCCAAAATTTTCTGAATATTTATCATGAATAATTCTTTTATCTCTGGCAGGTAAAGATAAATAAGCATCCATTATATCAACTTTGTCTGAATATACAATTGGGGTTTTACTTTTTGTAACATCTTGCTCAAACTTTTCAATAATAAGAGTTTCTATAATTAAATCAATGGAAGAACCTGGTCTATTTGATAATTCTTTTAAAGCGGCAGTTTCATCAAATAAAGAAGGTTGTTTAATTATTGCAACGACTCCCTTACTTATTGGAAGATTAACTTTAATTCTTTGTGATAAAACGTTGTCATGAGGATATTCACTATAATTAAAAGTACTCGAAGCTTTAATTGTAACCGGATATTCTTTCTTACAACTGGAGCAAGTAATCTCATAATTACGAATCTCTTCATAAGTAATATGGAATAAGCCGAAAAGTAGGGAATCTCTATCTTTCAAAGTCAACAATCTCAGAAAATCATTAAAATCTTTAATCTCATCTGGTTTCTTAGCTATTGAATCATAAATACATTTATTTAGATGATCAGTAATTTTAGCTGGAGTAATAAAACTCCCTTTCATTCTTTCCTCTTCTTGTACATTCAAAGATCTCATATTAAAATGAAATTTTGTATGAGGACAAATTACCTCATATTCTGGTAACTTCACATCAAATCCTGTAAACGGCATAGTTCATTCTCCTTTCAATTATTAACCATTTTAAATTTTAAACTTCCACAATCCCAAATTCTTGCATAATCTTCTTTATATTTTAAATTCAATCTGTGAATTCTTTTGAAACTTTTTATATACCAATAGTCAGGTTTTATAATTTGTTCTAATTCAAAACCTAATTGATAATACAAACTTCCTTGAGACCATCTTTTATCCGCATAGGAAAAGATTTTTTCCCATTTATAATTTTTCTTGAAATAATTTAATAGTTTTCCAGCAATTCCCGGAACATGGAAATTTGAATTTGAACAAAATCTATTCAATGACCAAACTTTTTCCTTATTTTTAAAAGTCATAACTGAAATTAATTTATTGTTATAGAAAGCTCCAAGTTTAATATTAGAATTATCATATCCTTGAATGTGATAATTATCTAAGAATTTATTTTTTACTTTTGAATTTATTTCTTTAATTTTACATTCTTCTTTGTGAATTCTTGTGCCCTTATTAATATTCAAAATATGTCTAATAAGAGATTTAACAATATCTTGTTTAAATACCCACTCATCCTCAAAAATATGAATTAGTTGAATTCCTAATTTTTTGCATAAATTAGTTTTATGTAAATGATAATTTGAAACTTTAAAATTATCTAATTTACGAGATTCCTTTAAAACTTTTTCAGAATGCCAATACAATCCATTAAATTCAAAAGCTATTTTTTTATCCGGAATAAATATATCAAGTTCAAGAGGATATAATAAAGATCTATTATTCACAATTATTTTATTTTTAATTTCATCTTTTATAAAATCAGATAATTCTTTTTCTTTTGAAGAAGATCTATAATTTATTGGCGGTCTGCATTTTGGGCAAGTAAAACCCTGTTGAATTAAATTCCAAATTTGAATAAAATGATTTCCACATTTTATGCATTTCCAATTATGTTTATGATAACAATTCTTATATTGTTTATCAAGAAGTTCTACATTAAATGAACTTAAAATCTTTTCTAAATATTTAGTAAAAACTTTTAACTTTGTTTCTTTAATTTTGTTTTTAATTATATCACATTGAGAAGGAATTTTAGTCCCATATTTATTTAAATTAGTCTTAACAATTTTGTCTTTTATTTTTTTAGTTTTAGAAGGATTGTCAACACCATAAATTTTCACCCAAGCTTTCTTTTTATTTTCCTTAACTATATCTGAACTATTTGGACTTTCAAATCCATATTTTTTTAATGAAGTTATTTTGCCTTTTTCTCTTACTTCTTTAGATGATAATGAAGATTTCCCTCCATATTTTTCTAAATTAGTCTTTATAACATTGTTTCTAATAATTTGGGATTTCATTGGATGAACTTCACCCCAATTTTTTAAAGATGTTTCTCTATATTTATTTTGAATAGTCTTAAGTTGTTCAGGTTTTCCATTAAAATTTTTTCTATATGTTTCACTTTTTTTCTTTTTAACAATATCAGATTTACTAGCATTGTCTACACCTAACTTTATTATACATGATTCTTTGCATTTCTCTTTCACACTGTCAGCTTGAAAAACAAATCTCGTTCCATATTTTTCTAAAGATTTTTCTTCCTTTTTCTTTTTAACAAGATTGGATTTACTAACACAACCCGGACCGCAGTATTTAGAATAACCAGTTTTTAAACCCCTATAACTGGTTATTCTAATGCAGTTTTCATTTTGACAAATTCCTTCATTTGAATCTTTTTTAAGGAACTTATCAAAATATTCTTTGGTAGTAAAGTTATGAGTTTTAAGATGTAGAGCAAGTTTTAAAGTATTTGAAAATTCACATTTGCATATTTCACATATCATTTTAAATCCTTATTTTAGTTTCGATAATTTTTCTTCATACTTTTTTAATTTTTTAACTCCAGCAGCAATAAATATATCAAATCGTTTTATACAGTCTTGTTTTTTTGGATTTTTATCAGTACATTTGTCTGCTTTATTTTTCTTAAGGGTAGTAATATACTCTTTAAGATTACCAAGGCGCGCAGCATATCTTTTTTTCTTGTTGAGTGCAAATGCGCCTTTTACGTCTCCTTCATCGATTTTAGTAGTAAATCGATCTTTAACAATTTCCTCTGCCTGTTCATCTAATTTGACAATACGCCCATCTAAAATAAGAGCCATCAATTGAGATTCAGACGCCTCATGTTGAATAAATTGAAGCATTTGAAGTTTTGCTGGTTTTGTCATTTTAGAATCAACAATTATTTGACCTGTTTGTAATTGTAAATCTTTTTTATCCATTTTTAATTTCTCCTATTTGTTTTTATTAAAATATAACATTATTCTTTAAAGCATTAAATTTTAAACTTCCACAATCCCAAATTTTAAGATATCCTTCTTGAGCCCTTAAAATCCATTCTGGAATATCTTTTGGTTCATCTTTAGTTTTTCTTAATCCGAATCTATGAATTCTACTATAATCTTTTAAGTACCAATAATTAGGATTAGTAATATGTTCTAATTCAAATCCTAATATGGTATAAAGATTTCCTTGACTCCATCTTCTATCTGAATATGAAAAGATTTCTTTCCATTCAAAATTCTTCTTGAAATAACTTAATAGTTTTCCAGCAATTCCTGGAATATGATAATCTGAATTTGAACAAAATCTATTTAGTTCCCAAACTTTATCTTGGGATCTGGATCCTTTTGAAATATTTCCTTTTCCAAAAGTCATAACTGAAATTAATTTCTCATTATAAAAAGCTCCAAGTTTAATTTTAGAAGCATCTTTTCCTTGAATATGATATGTTTCTAAAAACTCATTTTTAACTTTTGGATCTATTTCTTTTATTATACATTTTCTTGCATGAATTCTTTTATTATCATTAATATTCAAAATTTGTTTAATACGGGATTTAACTATATCTTGTTTAAACATCCATTCATCTTCAAAAATATGAATTAATTGGATTCCTAATTTTTCACATTCAATTGTTTTATTTAAATGATAGTTTGGAGATTGTTCTGAATGCCAATAAAATCCATCATATTCAATTGCTATTTGTTTGGATGGAATATAAATATCAATTTCCCAATTTCTATTTGTTTTTGGATTTTTAATTAAATTCCAACAATTATGTTCAACTTTATCAGACCCAATTAAATCACAAATAAAATTATAAATCTCTTGTTCTGCAATTGAAGTTCCCATCAGTCTGGGGAAACATTTTGGACATTGATATCCTTGTTGAACACTATTATACAAATGCACAAAAATTGTATTACAAATTTTACATTTGAATTTATAATCTATATGAGCATGCTCATATTTATTTAAAAGTATCAGATTTCTGTCTTCAAGAAATTTTTCTAATTTAAGAAAAAAGTTTTTCATATATGTATGTTTACTTTTAAGTTTAAACTTTTCAACTTTCATTGGGCTATCAACACCATATTTTTGAATGTATGTGTTTTTTAGCTTTTGTTTAATATCAGGATCATACATTGGGTGACCACCAAACTTCTCATCAAATGTCTTTTGTCTTTTTTCTTTAACCCAATCTAAACCATAAAAGTTGTCTGTATTATATTTCTCTTTTAATGAAACTAATAATGTATCATAATGAGCAGCTTTTAAACTTCCATAATTTTTAATAGCAGTTTTCTTTTTCTTTTCTTTAACCCAATCTAATTTTGAAATATTATCAACATTATATTTTTTCTTCATAGATTCTTTTAAAACTTTATTTGTTTCTTGTGGGGTTGGACAAGGGTCATGACAATATTTTCTAAAACCTTCTTTCATATTCATATAAGTAGTTTTAGAACCACATTCTTTACATAACCCTTCTCCAGGTAATTTTATATATTTTGAATAATATTCTTGATGAGTAATTTTATGAATCTTAATATGTTTTGATAAACTATTCAAATTTTTTAATTCTTTTTCACAAATTTCACATTTAATCATTTAAATTCCTTTCATTTTATCTTGCTTATAAAATTCTAACTATGAGAAATTCACTTTCTATGCTTGTTTTGCACCATAAGCTTCAACCTTTCCCTTAGATGCCATAAAAAGATCATTTGCAAAACTTTGACATTTATTAACAACCCAATCTTCATGCCAAACATAATCTACATTAAATTCAATCTCGACATCAAGTTTTCCAACAGTTTCCACATCTGACGTATAAAGATCTTGAGGATCTTTAGATGGGAACATGCCATCATAGCACGCGCTATACTCTATAGTCTTACAATCTGGTGCAGTTGTCCAATAATACATCATTCCGCCATAAGTTGGTTTTGAATAACCTTTTCCCGCTACTCCATCATCTAAATTTGAAACTCCAGTTCTGTAATCTCGGATCATTTTAACCCATCCGTGCATAATGTCAAGAATAGGAGTTCTATTCATTTCTAAAAATTTAACAGATACAGTATTTCCGTAGTCTATATTACCGGGCACAGCCCATTTCACACCACCCAAACCAGTAAATTCAACTTTATTTAACGTTCCTCCTGGGGGTGTTACACTCAAACATGTCGCAGCGAGAACTCTTTGAATATCCTCATTTGATGCTAATCCGCTCACTCCTTTTGTATATTTATAAAGATCTGGTGGTAATTTAGAAAACCAGATAAAATGATCAATATCTTCAATAAGAATTGTTAATTCTTACCCGTTCAATTTCTTGAACTGCTGCATATTACTATGCAAGTTGAGACTATCTCTTTACCTTTTATTTAAATTTAATAAATAATTAGGCACTCCCCGTTTCGGCTCACTTGAGCCTACTTCCTTTCGGAATAGTCGTTGCACGTTCTCTTTTAAAAACTTTAAAAAGAGCTTCGCTCAGGATTGTCCTCAAAGAGGAGTTTCCCTGAATTAAAGGAGTTTTCATTGTAAAGTTTCCCTTACAAGGGGCATCAAATTTTACCCTGAGACGTAGGGATCTGCGACCCCCAGAGTTGTTCCGCCGAACTTGCGGGTTAATATATTATCTTTTAATGCGGCAAATGAATATAGCATATTATTTTCCTCCATTTTTATTATTAAAAATTTCTAATGATTTTTGATTATATCTCTTCTCACAAACTAATTTTGCCAACTCACCAAATGAACAAGAAGTTCCTTTTGGGTGGCATTTTTTTACATGACATTCATGACAAACTATTAATCCATTATCTGGATCTAAAGCCATTTCTGGATGAGTTTTTTGCGGATAAATATGATGACTTCTCATATTTTCAATAGATCCACAAATCTCACATTGATTAAATCCATATAATTTTTCATTTCTTTTATAAACTTCATCTCTCCAAATTTCAAGACCTAAAATTGGTGAACTTTTTTCTGGAATATGGCCAGCATTTATTAAATCTCGTCTAATGATTTGCTCAGCTGTTTTTCCATACAAATCACAAGTCATTTTACAATGTTCTGAACAATAAAAATAAGAACCATCATTTCCGTCTTTATGTTCTAAACATCTTATTCTTTCTCCAATTTGAGTATGTGTTAATATAAACCATCCATTCTTTTCTTTTGAGTTTTCACAATTATGATTTTTACAATGTCCTTGAATTTCTCCAGTTTTAATATCTTTTCTTAATTCTTCAATTTTACAAAAGAAGGGATGATTTTCTTTAAGAGATTCTATTGTTAATTTCTTAGCTTTACTCATTTTCGCTATAATTTTTTTTGCTTTGTCTTTCCCATATACTTCTAAATAATTCTTCCCTTTTTTATTTGAAATTTGACCTATATGAGATTCGGATATTCTCTTTTTCATTTCTATAGTTCTTTTAGCTCCCATTCGTGATTGAGAGCTTTTCTTTATTAATTCAGGACAACTTTTCCAAGTTTTGGAGCAACATTTCTTTCCTCTAATTGTGACTATATAATTTGCTTGTTGTCCACACCCATATTCACATAATTGATCAGTTTCTATTCTTATCGGTTTAATCCTCTCGTTCATCTTAATTTTCTCCTTTTGCTAAGAAAAATTTAAAACGGGTTAGGGAAACTCTAAAGCAAAAGGAAAGTTTCCCAAGGTCATGACTCCCTGTCCCCATTATTATTTATTCACTAATTATTTATTTGTTCTCAGTTTAATTTCCTTCATTGTATCTTTCCAATTTCCTTTAAATTGTAATGCCCTATCATCAACATATAAAACGGCTCCTAATTTTACTCCTGTAATTTGGTCAAAATATAATTTATTCTTAATAAGCCATTTTTTTAATTCTTCTGTTAATTGTTTAGTATTTGGGTTTTCCCCAGAAGCTCGAGTACTAAAAATAACTATTTCAAATCCATCTTTATGTAATTGAGTTAATGCTTCTTTTGCTCCTGATATAACATTTTCAAGTTTTCCATTATTCCACCCATTTTTATATTGATGTAAAACTCCATCAACATCAATCATTATTCTTTTTTTCTCTTTTTTAGTAGGCATTTCTTGCTCCGGATATATAGTTTTCAAAACTGAATTCTTTTTCTTAGTATCCGGAAACGAATCCATAGGAAAAATAGATTCATCTTTCTGTATGTCTTTTAAATAATTATCAAGAACAAATTTCATATATAATCTCCTTTTTATTTTGTTCTAAAAATTCTGATAGATTGTTTATTATTTATAGAATGAATTACTATATATATTAATATCTGAGAAGGATTTATTTGTAAACCTATTTTAAATTATCAAGGGGGGTATAATGAAACAATTAACAGAAAAGCAAAAAATCAAACAGGAAAATTTTTCATACTTAAATAAAGAAGAGAAGAAATATGATAAAACGATAAAAATATATGACAGTAATGGTGAGGTAATAGATACTCTAAAATTCTCAGAAAACAAAGTAAGAGAATTTCAAAATCAAGTTAACTGGTATAAAATTTCTAAGAAGGGTCATTTAAGTGAAAATTTTATAAGGGAATTCAAAGGTGAACTTGACTGGTCCACACTTTCTCGTTATCAAAAACTATCAATGGAGTTCATAAAGGAATTCAAAGATAAAGTTGATTGGCACGAAATCTCTTACAATCAAAAATTATCAATGTATTTCATAAGGGAATTCCAGAATAAAGTTGATTGGGACGGAATTTCTTCTAATCAAAAACTATCAATGGAGTTCATAAAGGAATTCCAAGACAAAGTTAATTGGAGCGCAATCTCTTACAATCAAAAGCTCCCGGAGAACTTCATAAGGGAATTCCAGAATAAAGTTGATTGGGACGGAATTTCTTCTAATCAAAAGCTCTTGGTTGAATTCATAAGGGAATTTCAGGATAAAGTTGATTGGTGTGGAATCTCTTACAATCAAATACTCTTAGAGGACTTCATAAGGGAATTCCAGAATAAAGTTGATTGGGACGGAATTTCTTCTAATCTGATAACAAAACTATCAATGCAGTTCATAAGGGAATTCGAAGATAAAGTTAATTGGATTAGAATTTCTTATTGCCAAATGTTAACAGAAAATTTTATAAGAGAATTCAAAGATAGATTTAGTAAAAAAGGTTGGATTGGGATTTTTTCCTCTCAAATACTTTCACCTGAGTTCGTAAAAGAATTCAAAAATAGAGTTAAGTAGTGTAAAATTTCTTATGATTTATCCTTAAAGGAGAAAGTAATTCCAGTAAGTGGTTTCAAAATAATTCCTTTACAGAATAATTTTAACCACTTACTGGGATTTAATTTAAATTAAAAAGGAGGGATAATAGAAAGAAAAATAAAGATGAAAGTATATTTTTTTAATTTAAAGTTTATAATCAAGCAAGGGGAATAATAATGGAAGAGCAAAAAAATCAAACTGGAAAATTTCAAATTGAAGATGACTGGAACAAAATTTCTTATAATCAAATACTCTCAGAAAATTTCATAAGGGAATACCATGATAAAGTTGACTGGAGTGGCATTTTTTATAAACAAATACTTTCTGAGGAATTTATAAGGGAATTTCAAAATAAAGAAGACTGGCATAAAATTTTTTATTATCAAATACTCTCTGAAAATTTTATAAGGGAATTCCAGGATAAAGCTGACTGGAGAGGAATTTCTTATTATCAAATACTCTCTGAAAATTTTATAAGGGAATTCCGGGATAAAGTTGAGTGGGTTAGAATTTCATGTACACAAATACTCTCAGAGGAATTCATAAGAGAATTCCAGGATAAAGTTAACTGGTGTGGAATTTCTTATTATCAAATACTTACAGAGAAATTTATAAGGGAATTTCAAGATAAAGTTGACTGGCACGGAATTGTTTATAAGCAAACGATCTCAATGATCTCGAAAAAATTTATAAAAGAATTCCAAAATGAAATTAATAAAAAAGAAATTGCTTATCCCCAAATACTTACAGAAGAATTTATAAATAAGTTCCAATATAATGGTACGGGAGATAAAATTTCATATCTTCACAACCTTCAGAGAAATTCATAAAACAATTTTGATTTTGAACCCTGTTTTATTAATAAGGTGAAAAAATAGGGTTCAAAATATGAAATATGACGAATGTCCAAGGATATAAGAATCAATTTAAATCTTTTTATTTGTTTTTATAAAAGATAAATTATCTTAAAAATAAAGGAAAAATATGAAAACAACACCGGAATATATTATTGAAAAACTATGTTCAAATAATTTTGAAACTTATATTGTTGGAGGAGCTGTTCGTGATCTCTTATTGGGAATAGATCCAAAAGACGAAGACATAGTTACATCAGCAGCTCCAAGTGAAATTATTAATCTTTTTAAAAATAAACATAGTATTAAAACAGTCGGGAAATTATTTAATGTTATTCTTATAGACAATATAGAAGTTGCAACTTTTAGAACTGATCAATATTCTGGATTATCAGATAAAAAAGTTAAAGTTGAAATAGCAAATACAATAGAAGAAGATTTAGCGAGAAGAGATTTAACCATTAATTCTCAAGCACTTTGTCATTATACAGGGGATATTATAGATCCGTATCATGGTCAAAAAGATTTAAAAAATCGTGTAATTCGGTTTGTAGGTTGTCCTGAGAAGCGAATTTTTGAAGATCCAAATCGAATTGTTCGAGCATGCAGAATTTTAGCTTTAATAAATGGAAAATTTCATATAAACACAAAAAAGGCTCTTATAAATTTTGCTCATTTAATACCAGAATTTATTTCTCCAGAAAGAATTAATATTGAAATAATTAAAGCTATGTCTAATCAAAAAGCATCTTTGTTTTTTGACGCTCTTCATCAAATTGGAGCTCTTGAATATATTTTTGAATCTTTAGATAATTGTTATGCTTATGAAAGTCATGGGCCGCATCATAGTGAATCTATAATTCAACATTGTTATATGTGTGGGGATAAACTTTCAACAAAAAAACCATTATTGAAATTAGCTGGTTATTTACATGATGTTGGAAAACCCTCAGCTTGTACTTGGAATCCTAAAACTAAAGATTTAAAATTTAAAGCACATTCTCATTTAGGTGCAGAATGTGTAAAAAAAGAATTAACAAATTTAAAATTTTCAACAAAAGAAATAGAATATATTACATCATTAGTTGATTTACATATGAGAAGTTTTAAAACTCCAAAAGCTATTAGACGAACATTAAAATCTTTAAGCGATTATAATATCAAATGGAAAGATTTATATCAATTAAGAATAGCAGATCGACTTTCTAATTTAAAAAAGAATAAATCGGGTTTAAAGGAAAAAGTAAAAGAACAAATATTAAAAATAAGATTTGAAATTAATCGAAAAACCCCATGTAAATTTGAAGATTTGAATATAGATGGGAATGATATTATGAGAATTACCGGTTTAAGACCATGCAGACAAATTGGAATTATTAAAGAATATTTGTTAAATTTAACAGTGGATGAGCCTGACTTAAATTCAAAAGATATGTTAGAAAAAATAACATATCAATATTTTTTAAAAAGGGAGGTAGAAAATTGGCAATAGATGTTAATATCGAAATTGAGAGTGGATTTTTAAAAAAATGGATGAGTGTGGAAAAAATGAAAGAATGTTTAACTGAACTTGAAGATTCTGATATTCTTTATCCTAACAGAGCTGGAGATTTAACAGTTTTTAATAATAAAGAAAATTATTTAGGATTTATTGATTTTAACAATGAGAAATTTGAAGATATTAGCCAGTTATCAGAGTGAATACATTTAAAAAAGGAGAATTAAAACTATTATGATACGTGTACCTTATTTCTTTAAACAAACAAACATTAATGTTTTTCTTAAAAATGGTGAAAATTTTATGAATAAGGATGTTACTAATAATACACCACAAGGTGGGAAAAATCAAGTAACAATATCTTTTTGGCATAATGGTAAATTAAGATATTATCCAATTTCAGAAGTTTCCTATTGGGAATATAATAACATATGAAAGGAGACGAAAGCAAAAATGGGTATAAAATTAGAATTAGATATTTTTGAAATTATACTTGCGGCAACAATCTTTTTAGTAGGAGTGTTTAGCATTGGTATGTTAATAGGTTCTTGGATAAAGGAAATTCTATGAATCAAAAATATAAGAAGAGAAGTTTTTGAACAAACCCAAATTTCCCAGAGTGAATATATTTAATTCATAAAGAGGATAAAATTATGAAAAAAATTTTAAGGGAATTAGTCAGAAAAATAGAGAGTGAGAATAAGAATGGAAATATGTCAACAATATGGAATAAAGCAATGGGTGTAATTGAAACAGGTTTAAAAGAATTGCACAAAAATGTTCCTGGCCGTAGTTATTCTCCCCATATTAATTGGAATACTGAAATAATTGAAACAAGAATTAATAATATGAGAAAAAGATCAGTTTTAAGAATAGATAATATTCAAAAAATCTTATTATCTGAACCTAAGGAATATATAATTAACAATGATGATTTACATAATTTTATTGTTTTTGCTATAATAGAAATTAATAAAAATATTGGCAGCAATATTAACTATTTACTTTTATTAGAAGAATTGATAAAAGAGAGAATTATTGAGGGAGAAAAAGAATCATGATTATAACAACATATGGAAGGAGGTGAAAGCAAAAATGGGTATGAAATTAGAAGTGAAGATTTTTGGAATTGTACTTAGAGGGTTTATTAGAGGAGTTGCAATCTTTATAGCAATAATAGCAATAGTATTTTGTGGTGCTCTTTTAAGTTTAGGTTGGAATAAATTCTTTGAACCAAAAAAAGAAAATGTAAGAAGAGAAGTTTTTGAACAAACTCAATCTTATGTTCATGGGAAAGTTCAAGATTTAGCCAAATATCATGATGAATATAATAAATGTGATATTGAAGATAGAGAAGCTATTCGTCAACTTATAATCTTAAGATTTGCTGAGTTTGATGAATCAAAAATTACATCTGCTAACTTAAGAAATTTTTTAACAAAAACGAGGGGATATTAAATGAAAAATTCTATTTTTAAGACGTCATTATTGGTTGTTTTATTTATGATAACTTTTATTATATCTGGTTGTAATGAGGAATCAACTGATTCTAAACAATCTAAACAAACCGAAAAAGCTATGGAAGAACTTAATAGACAGGTTGGGATGCCTAATATTATTAATTTTCAACAAAAAAAGTTAATGAAATTAGTTCTCGAACTTTGTGATAAAGAAAGTATGATTTGTTATGCTTATATTAAAAGTGACTACAGGGGAGAACTTGTTTTTATAGGAAAATGTATTGGATTTGGTATACCGTTCTCGGCTCAATTTACGAATCCAGAAAGAATAATTCGCTGGGGCAAAAATAGCAATTCTTATGCTGGAAGTTCTCCATCAACAATGCCTCAACCAGATCCCAATGGACTTTTTATGCCAACATCATCATCAGCAACTTGGTTAATGATGATTAATCCAGAAACAAATAAACCATCACCTGTATACTTAGAACCGGAGATTGTGGTTTCCCCATTTCCATTACATAGAACTGAATAAAATCCAAAACTTATCTGCTCATAAAAATTTTTATATGGGTAGATAAGTTTTAGAATGAAAGGAAGTGAACTTATGAGTTATGTTATAAAGTTAACTAAAAAAGAATTAGTGAATCCACCTCCCCAAGTTGTCAAACAATTACAATATGAAGTTATTATGGGATCTTTTGCTTATGGGGTTTCAAGTGATATGAGCGATATTGATTTGTATGGATTTTGTATTCCACAAAAAGATGTAATATTTCCCCACTTAAGAAAAGAAATAATTGGATTTGATAAACCTCAAAAAAGATTTGATCAATTTCAACAACACCATATTATAGATAAATCCTGTAATCCGGTTAGAGAATATGATTTAGATATTTATAACATTGTTAAATATTTTCGTCTATGTGCAGATAATAATCCAAATATGATAGATTCATTATTTGTTCCCATAAGATGTGTGACATATATTACTCCTATTGGAGAACTTGTTAGAGAAAATCGAAAACTTTTTCTTCATTGTGGGGCTTGGCATAAATTTAAAGGTTATGCATATTCACAGTTACATAAATTAAAAATTAAAAAACCAGATCCTAAAGGTAAAAGATTCTGGATGTATGAGAAATATGGATATGATGTGAAATTTGCATATCATGTAATTCGTTTGCTTGATGAAGTTCATCAAATTTTAACTGAGGGGGATATTGATCTTGAAAGAAATCGTGAACAATTAAAATCTGTTAGAAGAGGAGAATGGAAATTAGAAGATATTGAAGAACATTTTCAAAGAAATGAAAAAAAATTACAAAAATCATATGATGAATGCAAACTTCCATATCGACCTGAAGAAGAGAAAATTAAAAATCTTCTTTTAAATTGTTTAGAACAACATTTTGGGAGTTTATCAAATGTCGTTCCTAAAGAAAATAAAACTAATGATTTCATACATGAATTAGAAAACTTGATTTTTGAATATAAATAAAGGAAATTAAAAATGAAAGCTTATGGAATTCCAAGAAATCAAGATGTTGCGGATCCTGATCTTGGAGATATGGCATTTTATGGTCTTGCTGCTGGAAGACTACACCCTAAATGGACTGCCAATGGGGATAGCAAAAGACGTGTTAGAAGATACTGGAAGAAAAGAGAAAGAAGAAAAGTTAGGAGAAAGACAGCTAATACTGTTCGTAAAAATATGGACATGGGCTTGGAGATCGTAAACGGAGGTGTTTATGAGAAAATATATTTTAGTAGTATTATGTGTTATACAATTGTGCGTCGGGTGTGCTAATTACCCCGATAAGATACCGGCTGCGTATATATCACCATTAGTATACAAAAATTACACATGTGAAGAGCTCAGTAGAGAGTACAATAGATTAATATTGCAATGTTCAGCATTAACTATAATACAAAAGAAAGCTGCTGATCACGATTCTGCAGCGGTATGTATTGGGATAATATTTTTTCCGGTAATCCCAATGTCTGCTGATCGCGGGCATGAACTGGCACAAATTAAAGGACAACGTAAAACTATTGAATACATAGCAATTGAAAGAAATTGTATGAAGTTAACAGAAACAATTGAAAGGATAAAGAAAGAAGAAGAAGAAGCTCTAAGAAAGATAGAAAAGGAAAGGAAAGAATGGAGGAGGATCCAGATGAGCCACGGAGAAGGGCTATAGGTGTATAAGGAAGAAATGGTTATAACCAAGTGATATAACAATACAATGTCTATTATTACTTATTATAAAAAATGTTTTTGTTTGGAAAATCAATCACAATTTCTTATAACTACTGATAATTTTATACATGAATTAGAAAACTTGATTTTTAAATATAAATAGAAAAGGAATAAATTATTATGAAAATTGAAAAAATTCTATCCCAACACCGACGCGATTTTGAAGCCATTTATATTTGTGAACATTGTAAATCTACAGAAAAAGATTCTGGTTATGATGATCAATTTTTCCATCAAGATGTGATTCCTAAAATGAAATGCAAGAAATGTGGCAAAATATCACCTGAAAATTATAGAGCATTAACAACTAAATATCCAGAAGGAATGACTGTTTAACTAATTTTTATTTATAAAAAAGAGGATTTAAAAATGAAGATTAAAAAAGACTTTGTAACCAATTCAAGTTCTACTAGTTTTTTAATTTCAAATAAAACAAAAAACAAGAAAAAACTTAAAATTAAAATAGAGATGGAATATGATTTAAATAATTTAGTTGAGAAGGAAATAACTTCTTTGGCTGAATTTTATAATTCTGATCTCTATAAAGATAAATGTTGGTTATTAACAGATAAGCAAAAAAATAAATGTATCAAAATTTTAAAAAATGAAGGAACAATATTTCATATAGAAGCAGCAGACCATTATAATGAAGATCCAATTGAAAATATGATTTATGATGATGGTCTGGAGAAATTTATAGAAAATAATCCAGATCTTGAAATCATTGTTGGAGATTAAATAGGCTACTAATAACTAAAAAAGAGGATTTAAAAATGAAGATTAAAAAAGATTTCATAACAAACTCAAGTTCTACAAATTTTATACTTGCAAATAAAACAAAAAACAAGGAAAATCCTAGAATTAAAATAGAGTTGGAATATGATTTAACTAATTTATCTGAGGATAAAATAGCTTCTTTGGATGAATTCTATAATTCTGATCTTTATAAAGATGAACATTGGTTAATGTTAACAGATGTACAAAAAAATAAATGCATCGAAATTTTAAAAAATGAAGGAACAATATTTAATATAGAGGTATCAAATGAAAATGATGATTTAATTGAAAATGAATTGCATGTGAATGGGCTGGCGAAATTCATAAAAAATAATCCAGATCTTGAAATCATTGCTGAAGATTAAATAGGCTGCTAATAAATAAAAATGAGGATTTAAAAATGAAGATTAAAAAAGATTTTGTGACCAATTCAAGTTCTACAAGTTTTATACTTGCAAATAAAACAAAACGCGAGAAAAATCTTAAAATTAAAATAGAAATGGAATATGATTTAAATAATTTAGTCGAGATGGAAATAACTTCTTTAGCTGAATTTTATAATTCTGATCTTTATAGAGATAATTATACATCAAGTGCACAAAGAAATAAATGTATAGAAATTTTAAAAAATGGAGGGATAATATATTATATACGGGCAACAACCTATAGTGACGATAATGATCCAATTGAAAATATGATTTATGGGAATGGTCTGGAGAAATTTATAGAAAATAATCCAGTTCTTGAAATCATTGGTGAATGTTAAAAATAGACTATTAATGAAGAAAACGAAAAAAGGAATTATTTAAAAATGGAATCTAGAATGATAAAAGATGAAAAAGAACCAAAGATAAATATCTTCTGTTCCCATGGTTTATAAAAGAATAAAAGAGGATTTTTAAAGAGATAGATCTGAATTAAGAAAATATAACTTTTAACTAATTTAGAAAGGGGAATTATGAAAACATGTGAAAGATGTGGAAAAGAATTTGAAGGGGTAACTAATGGAAGGTATTGTAAAGAATGCAAGATGGAGTTTATGAATTTGGATTTTTAAAAGAATAAAGGAAATAACGATTATGAATAAAAGGAACCAAATATGAAATTGGAGATAGTATTAACATAGAAGCAGTCAGATGTAACAAATCATTTACTATAACTGTAGAATTATAAAAGGAGAAAAATGAAAACATTTATAACAACATTAGTAATAACATTTTTTGGAGCATTAACCATGGTCAATGCCGCTGATTTCAGAAAAAGTGATTGGGGTATGACACAAGAACAAGTTAAAAATACAGAAACATTAGAGATAAGTTCATCGACTAACAAAGGTTTGTGGTACGAATCCAAATTACTCGATAAAAAAGTAATGGTTTGCTATAAATTTATAGATAATAAATTGGTCAGTGGAGCCTACCTCCTGGAGGAAGAAAATACAAATAATAACCTGTTCATAGATGACTATAATAATTTCAAAGAGGCATTAACCAAGAAATATGGAGAGCCTGAAAAAGATATAACACATTGGGACAGGAATTTATTTAAAGACATGCCTTCACATTGGGGAACGGCTATAGCTCTTGGCCAGCTGAGATATATAGCATATTGGAAGACACAAGATACAGAAATAATGGTAATGTTACACGGAGACGCTTTTGAAATAGATTGTAGCATTCTTTATTCCAGTATACACCCGCAAAAGATGACAGAAGCAGAACTTGATGCTCTGTGAACCTAAATAATTTAGTGATTTACTGGGAAAGTCGCAACTTTATAAACAATATGTAAGGCTGAAAAACATCAAAGAAAGGAATCAAATGGAAGCTAGAATAATAAAAGATGAAAAAACAAATAATATAATTTTTGGGTATTTTGATAAAATATTTAAAAATGATAATTACGAATTATTATTTAATACAAAAACTGGAGTGGAAGTTCTGCAGGAAATTATTGGAAACGATGATCCATTTATGACAGAACTTCCAACTATGTTAGATTGTGGAATTATGGGACACTGTAAAAACAATTGTGAATTTTGTTATCAGGGAGATAAATATCAAGAAAATATGAAATTAGAAGATTTTAAACAAATTATTGATGAGTTAAAATATCATACAAATCAAGTAGCATTGGGAGGAAGGGGGAATCCAGAAGACCATGAAAATTTTGAAGAAATATTGAAATATTCAAGAGAGAGTGGGGTGGTTCCTAATTATACTTCAGCTGGAAATAATATCACTCCAGAAATAGTAAAAATTTCAAAAAAATATTGTGGAGCCGTTGCAATTTCATTTTATGATAAACCCTTCACATATAAAGCTTTAGATATGTTTATTAATGGAGGAGTTAAAACTAATATTCATTTAATATATTCTTCAATGAGTCATGATTTAGCAATGAGAATTTTGAATGGTGAAGATGTTTGGAATAATAAAATTAATTTAGAAAAATTAAATGCTATAGTATTTCTTCTTTTTAAACCAAAAGGGAAAGGTGCTAATCTTCCAGAATGGTTTCCTTCAAAAAATCAAATAAAAGAATTTGGTGAATTAATAGGAAATGCAAAGACTAAATTTAAAATTGGAGCAGATTCATGTCTTATAAATCATGTTTTAAAATTTGCAAATTTTAGTGAGCAACAAAGAATGTCAGTCGACACTTGTGAATCTGGAAGAATGTCAGTATATATAACTCCAGATATGAAACTTGTTCCATGTTCATTTGCTGATCATGATAAATATGGCCGGGATATTAAAAATCATAAAATCAAAGAAGTTTGGCATAATTCAGAACCTTTTCAAAAATTTAGAGAAATATTAAAAAAGAATGCAGATTGCTGCCCTGCATTATATTAAAAGATTAATCCTATAAAAAAGGATATTAGAAAATGAAAATTAAAACAGATTTTGTGACAAATAGCTCAAGCACAAATTATATAATAAGTGAAGAATATTCATCCGGAGATCCATACAGTCCAGTAGATCAAAACTTTACATATTTAAATTTCAAAAATATAACCAACAATTTCATAAATACAGTAGAATCTATTTTACCTACTAGGAACTTTTCAGAATTGAATATACATTCAATAAAAGAAGATGACGTTATAATTTGTTTATTTGGTAGTGTGGAAAAATTAGAATTTGAATCTGCAGTATTTTCTAATTATAATTTCATATTTAAATTAGACAGGTTTTTAAGTTTTTATTCTACATATACTACATTCCAAAATATAATCGATGTAGAATTTGCCATGAATAGATTAGTTTCTAAATTTTTTAAAAAAGTGTTTTCGGTTGAAAATATTTCTTTATTGATGCATTCAAGAAAAGTTACTGATTTTTCTGGAGATGGGTGGAATAGTGGAGATCCATGTTTTGGTCATTATGGGGAAACATCAATATGTCAAGAAGCCGTAAATATACTAGAAAAATCATCATTACATAAAGGAGAATTTATTAGAAAATGAAAATTAAAACAGATTTTGTAACAAATAGTTCAAGCACAAATTATATGTTTATTTTTAAAGGAAATACAAAAGAAGAATTGTATACAATATTAAAAAAATATTCTGACTCTTTTAATCTTGAACATGAAGATTATGATAAAACAAAATCTAATATTACAGTGAAGGATATCATAGATTCAATTGAAGAATGTATTGACCAGATCCTACCAGATTATGTAGTAAGTGTAAAAATTAAGCCAATTGATATTCTAATTGAAAAAATTAGAAAAATTAAAAAATCATATGAGAACCATGATGATAATGATTGGTATGACGAAATTATTATGCGATATTTAAAATTATATGATTCAACTAAAACTGCAAAGAAAATTGGTTTAAATTCTTATTTGGAAATTGAATTTGGAGATAATGATGGACATATATGTGGCGGAAGAATTGGAGATACAATGGACTATGAGGGGAGGCATATTCGCTTAAGTAATGATGAAATTATGCTATTAACAGATGGGATGAGATAACAATTTTTGAAAAGGAGAATTTATAATATAATGAAAATTAAAATGGATTTTGTGACAAATAGTTCTTCATGTTCTTTTGTATTCTTAGGTTTTGAAATGAAAAAGAGTGATATGTCATTTCGTGATCTAATTAAAAAAATATTTCCATTAAAAAATTTCAAAGAATATAAAGAAAATGAATATGAAGAACTATTTTATGAGTTAGTTTATGATCAAAAGGATTTTGATATTTTATATGATCAAGAAGATGGAAGCATATCAGATGATATTTGTTTAATTGGATATGAGCTTCTGACTATCTCTGATGAGGATTGGAGTTATAATGAAGTTCCAATTTTAGATTATATTGAAAAAGTTAAAATACTTCGAACAAAATTTGAAGGAAATCAGAGTCTTATTAAAATTTATGGATCAATGAGAATGTGTTAACAATTTTTAAAAGGGAAAAAGAATATGAAAAAGCTGGACGAATTAATTGTAGTAATAATAGGAATTCTTGTTGGAGTTTTAATCTTAACAATTGGAGCATATTACGTTCATAAAGATTTTCAAATATCACAATCTATAAAAAATGGGAAGAATCCTGTCTCGATAGGCATAGCATTTGATAATTCTTATGCTAACCATGAAAAAATGATTTATCTCTTAAAAGAAAAATTCGAAGAGTCAAATAATTCTAAATAGAGATGAGATTATATATTTAGACATCCTTTATAAAATACGAACTATTAAAATGAAGGATGTCTAAATATTATGAAAAGGAGATAAAAATATAATTCATGTGTTAGATTTTGGAGGATTTTATGGGAGCAGAATCGGCAAGATTATATAACTATAACCAGGCAAAACAGGTTGTTGACAGTTTAGGAAGGATTATTAGCAGAATTAATAAAAAACATACTCCAACCTGGATGAGAAAAGAACTGGAGTATGCTTATCATAAAACACAATGTATACAACAAGAACATGAAAGGATAATGCTTAGTTTTGGTGAAAAAATATAACCAGTATATTTCAGGAGATAAAATGCAAATCGAAATCTCAGATCAACATATTAAAAATTTGGCAAAGGTTAATAATCTGAAAATAAATGATATGAATAAGTTGCAAAAATATTTCAAATTTAAAGCAGGTGATGAAGCACAAGAAAATGGAGCAACTTATTTATGTATTTTTATAGAGCAATTGTTACGCTTGGCTTATGAAGATGATGCAGGAGTTGAACTAATAGAAATATAAAAGCCGTGATAGATGAACTAAATAAGCATAGTCATTATTCGTTATAATGTTTGAGATTTGAAGGAGAAAAAGATGGCAATAGAAAAGATATATATTGATAAAACACTTTCTGTTAAACAAATCGAACAAAAATATAGTATCCATCTCCGTACATCTTATAGAGTCAAAAAAAGAGGTTACATAATAAAAAAAACAAAAACGATTAACATTTCAAGAAAAGATTTTGACTATAATAAAGCAAAAAAAGCATCTGCATATACTTATTTTTATAAAATTAAACAGATTGTCCCGTGCCATTTTTTGTCATTAAACAATTTTTACGATGATTTACAACAAGAGGGGATTATTAGATGTTTTGAATTATCTGGAGAAACCAGAAAGGATAAAAACAATAATAAGTTTGGTTACTATTGCAAGATTGCTGAATATGCCATGTATAGTTTTTTAAAAAAAGTTCATATGCTCGGAAGTTATAATAACAAAACCGTAAGTTTTGAAGAAAATATCTCAGGACATGGAATTTACGAAATCTAACCGTTTAGGCCAATTAATAATTATATAAAAGAGAAAAATAATTAATAAAAACTAGTGGGGAAATCTAAATGAACAAATGTCCAGTATGTGGTAAAATGTGGGAACCATGTTATTTGTGCAGGCAAGGTGAAAGACATCAGAAATGTGTTTATGATTCAATGTGCCATGATTGTATAATGGAAGAAAAATATGGTTCCCAAGAATCAGATAATACAACAATAGTACCGAATAGTGTTTTAAAAGTGATTTTGAAAAATAATTCAGATTGAGATATATTTTTTATATTGAAAGGAGATAAAAATGTACGACAAAATTCAAAGAACAGAAGTGTGTGATGGCAAATATACTCATGTTTTTGATGAACAAACTGGAAGACAATATGTAGAACGATATGGTGAAAAGTGGCGCGATTTAGCCGGGGATGGTTTTATTTTGGCTTTATGTCAGCGCATTTGGGAACTTGAAAAACGCCCAGGATATGCGGATGATACATAATTATAACACATTATGATCATTAAATTGGGAGACAAAAAATGAAAAATTATGAAGTAAGTATAGAAACGGAAACAGTCGGGGAAAAAGAATTGACATATTTATATGTTTTTCATCAAGGTAATCATTATAAAACTGGGGTAAAAATTGACGATCCAATAATTGAAATCCCATTGATAATAGAAACACTGGTTCGTCATTTGGTTAAATGTGCCCAATCGAAAAAGACATAAATTTCATAATATTTTCATGTTAAAAATCAATTACTATATATATTAATTTATAGAAAGAAATATTTATTAACTTATTAATTTTAAGGATTAAGGAGAGAAAAATGCAAAATTTTATTTGTGTAGATAGAAACGGTAAGGAAACAATATTAACAAAAGAAATAGCAGATTTTTGGTTTGAACATGGATTGGAAACAATTCGTAATCTGAAACCAGATGCTTTTGAAATTATATCAAAAGTAAATGGTGGGGCACATAATGGCGGATTTGATATAGTCTCCAACTAACAAAAAGGGGAATATTGAACAAAGAGAAAGAGATTTAATTTAGATCTCTTTTTTTGTTAATTTTTTGTTTAAAAAATTTTAAACTTCCACAATCCCAAATTCTTAAGTATCCTTCTCCAGGTTTTCGAAGAAATTTATCGTAATAGAATTTGATATTTGTTTTGCAAGAAGATTTTGGATAATTTAGGTGGGAAACTAAACCTTGGGAAGTTTTGAATTGTCTATTACATATAAGGCAGGTGAGTATATTTTTCTCCTTAACTGAAAAATTAAAATAAAATATGGAGTTAGAAAGATTGCTAAGGAATCTCTCAAAGGGAGCTACCCTCTGTCCTCCATATTTTATTCGGGGGTTAAAAGTTATTTAATAAAGAAGTTCAATTCGATTTTTTCTAAAATTCTCACTGGCGTAAGGGTAATGTCCACTGCACATGTCTTTCGTTTTTTCATATAATCTGTGCTATACACACTCACTTCATAAGAATCTAATCCTCTTCTCTGTTTAATATTCTCCAAAAATTCAACTATTTCTCCATTTATCAGATCCCAAGTAATAGAATCATTTTGTTCAAATGGAAAAAATTTACAGAAATTACTTATTGCTTTTTGACAATATAAAACTAATCTTACAATGTTTAAATCCTGAAGAGCACTCGGTTTAGCTTGAGCAGTCAATTGCCCCCAAAGTGTATTGCCCTCAAGGAATTTTACTATTGGATTTAATTGTTTCAGATACATACTATCTCTTTCACCTATTTTTGGACTATATCTCAATTCTTTAATAGAATCAATCGCTCCCCGAGTAAAACCAGCCGCAGCATACCAAATCTCACCCACTGCATCATTTCTCGGTAACAAATAAGCCATATGGTAACATGGAGAAAACCATACATCTTGTCCAGTAAATGTATCATAAACTTTATTATAAGATTCATAAAGAGCAACAAAATAATTATTAAAATTATGAGTATTTAATCTTGCGTCATATGCAAGAGTAAAAGATGCATTATCTCCATTATCCAAAATTCCTACACAATCTCTTCTGGTTGTAACTAAAGTATTAATTGAAGTTTTTACGTCGGTTGGATATCCACAATCAAATACTAAATTAAAATTAAGAAATTCAGTATCTAAAATACTATCATCAATATTTCCTGCATATCCGCTACTAAGAAGCTGAGTGGCTATCGTAGTATTAAGACTTCCATCTGCATTTTTTAATTCTCCATCTGAACCTTTTTTCAATGGAGCCGGTTCTGAAATAACAAAAGGTTGAGAAATATTTGCAAAGTTCTTTTTAATAGTATAAACTATATCTGTAGAATCTTCATCAAATAAAGAAACGCTATCATTCCAACCCCTTGATGTCAATGATCTATCTTGATAAACTGCACAAGATTCATTATCATCTCCGGAAGAAATTCCCAGCCATCCCCAAATTTTATTTCCTGTTCCGTCAACGGCAGTAATTACATATCTGGCAGATCCTAAAGATTGTTCCCAATCAGTAAAAACTTGTTTATTATCTGTAATTAAAGCGGTCGCTCCATCTTTATCAAGTGAAATTGTTCCAATATTTTTATCAAAAACTTTAACAGCAATATCATATCCGTCAGACCAATCTTCATTTGTTTTTGACATATCTGCTCTGAGAACAGAAGAATATGAATTTAAAATATATTCAATAAAAAGTGAATCTCCGGCAGTGTCAACCGCATTTGGATCAAAAGAAACATCAAAAGATTCTATAATAACATCATCTCCATCACTTTGTTTTTCATAGATATCTATCACATATACAGAGCTTATCATTGGGTTAGAGTATTCTGATAATCTAACACCAATATTATTATAATATTCTCCCCTTCCAATTGGATATAAGAAACACAGAGCTTCAGAATTTGATGTAATATCTGAATCAATTTCTACTTTTGTATTTATATCATCAACATAAGTAATAGAGATTGTTGCAGTCGAGTCAACAGTTTCGGCAGCATCTATTCTTATATTAGAAAAAGATGCATTATCTGGAAGACAACGCATAAAGAAAGCAGAGCCGCTTTCTCCGAGGAAATTGTACATAGAATATAATCCCTGGCCATAGTTTTTGCCGTAATGGGAAATATTAGGTTCTCCCCATTTTGAAATTAAATCTGATCTTCCCCCAACAAACATTAATTCATTATCGGGACCTTTCTCAGTCAATGCACATACAAGTCCGGTACTTGCAGGAACAGCTTGTAAATAAGTACTGAGGTCTATAATTTTAACGTAAACACCTGGTGAAATAGCCATAGTTTCTCCTTTTTAAATTTTTTAATTCTCTAATTTGATTATTTCTCTATGAATAAAATCACCTTTCTTTTCAATCTCTATATTATCCATTTTAAAGAACCGCGCCTAGTATATCTTTTGGTTCATTTGATCTTTTCTTAAATCTATGGAAACCTTTTAAGTACCAATAATTTGTTCTAATTCAAATCCTGCACTAAAAATATAAATACCATATGAAAACAATCCCTCTCGCAGAAGTTTTAACAATTGAAGTAAATGTCACTCGGGAAAATAGATGAAAATTTTCTGCTCCCGGACTATAAGCTGGCTCATCACTTTCTGCTGTATATAATCCTGCTTCAGATATTTGAAATCCATTTGCATCCCCGGCACCAATAGTTGTGGTAACTTTCAAAACAATCCAAGAATTATCATTGGCAATATCCGTTTCATATGTAATTGAATCAAGTGGGTGTTTATAATAAGCATCTATTCTCCAATCTCCACATGTCGAATCTGTGGCACTTATTGCAATATCATTTCCCAACTCAGTATCTAGATTGGTTGGGGGTAATGGATTAAAGGGATCTCCTTCCGCAACTCCTCCATTACCTAATCCCAACCAATAAAGATGATCATTTATACCTGAGGCTACATTTGGATTATTTATATTTGTTAATAATTGTGCAAGAGTTTCTCTTCCTAAATAAACAACGAGATTTGATTTTTCAATTATCTTCTTTTTATTATTTTCTAAAACTTCATATATTTCAACAAATCCTTCAGGTTTTCTTGTATTACTATCAATTTTACAATTAGAATCCCCAAGGCATTTATTTCCATATTGATCTTCTATTCGTATTAATAAATCCTTCAAATCTTTTTGTTTATCCATTTTTTCCTCTTTATATGAATTTTATATTTTGTTCTTAAGATTAAAACATATTAGTTTATTCTAAATGTGATTCTCTTTATTAGCTTTTGATTTTTCTTTATTTAAATTATGAGCATGATAAATAACATCTAAATGTTTAATATAAGATTGAACATTTTCTGCTCGCATTCTATAACAAATTTCTCCAGTTATATATGGAAAGTTTCTATAGGAAGAAAATGGATTAGGTGGCCATTTTTCATAATATTCTTTTATGACATGTTTATGTTCACAAACTGGTTTTTCTTTTTCAAATTCAGTTTTTATACCCATTGATTTCATCTCCTATGATAATCTTGAATTTTATTATAAATTAAATCCTGTTGGGACTGGATAAATGAAAGAACTGTCTCCAAAATTTCCAGTTATTGAATTCCAATTATCATAATCCACTATAATTTCACATTCGTCAGTTATTGCCCCAATATCATAATAAGATCCACAATCATAAGTATCTCTTCTTGATCCCATACATGAAGAAATCGAATCTGGGCATGGCCAACTACAATTTTCTGCAGAAGTTGAATCTAACAAATCTCCATCAGACTCTACAAAATCAACAATTGTATGATGAATTCTCTCATCAACTATTTCTCCTACTCTTACAGATTCTGATAAAGGGTTATCAAATTCAAATAATTCAACACTTTTCATTCTTGCGCGATATGGTTTAAAGAAATTAACGACTTCTTTAATTTCTTCAATAAAAGTAAATAGACCAAAAATAACATATGAAATATTTATATAGGATAAATTAATTTGAAGTTTTATCCAATCTCCTAAATCAATTAATAGAGATATAACTAAATCTAAATCATTTGAATCAAAAGAATAAGTCAGATGATCATATAATTCTAAATTTATTTCTTTTAAAATAACTCCCGCAGTATTTTCATTTTTCAAAAAATTAGTAGATTCTGATCTTGTAAATAAATTATAAAATTCAGCTAATTTTAATTCTCTTTCATCTCTTGTTTTTGGTGACAAAGAAGTTAAATTATTATAATCTTCAATTATGTCACTATAATCAGTTTTTGTTCCATTATAACATGAGAAAATATTTATTGGACTTATTCCAGTCGTATATATTTTATTAAAAATATAAACACATGATAAATATAATTCTAATAAAGAACATGTTTTTCCAAAAGTTGAAATAGGAGCATTTTGATTTGTAATAGTTCCTGTATTAATAAATTCTAAATATTGATCTTGGATTACTCTTGAAATAATAGTTAAAGAACCATTAATTTCTCTAAAATTATAAACTGGCCGAATAGCAAAATATGGAGTTCTTGAAGGTAAATTAATTTTATTATTTAAATTTAATTGGAGAACTTGGCTTTCAGTTAACATCCAATGAGGATCATTAAGAATCATTTCATCAAAATCAAGTATATAATCATCTTTATATTTAGTTGAGGATATTGTTTGTTTTCCCCTAAATATTACTTTATTTAAAGATTCTCTTTCAAGCCAAAATTCATATAAATCTACTTTTGTTAATCCATAATAACTTAAAATTTCAATTATTGATCTTGGAGTTCCTTTTATTTTATATAAATTAACTAAATCTAAAAATAAATTTACTTTGTTTTGATTAACTGAATATTTAGATGATACCAGAGAAATCTTATTTGAAGAATAAAGATATCCAAAACTTCTAAAAAGTTCATCTAAATGTGAATCGGGCATAGAATGGGGATCAGATATTTGAGATTGTAAAGAAGTTATTGTTTTATGAGAGGCATACCAATCAATTAAAAAATCTTTGAATCTTAAATAATCATCTGTATTAAATGAATTTTGATTAATAGTATTATTAAAGAATTCAATTGTTTTTCCTTTTTCTGATTTTGCTAATGATTCAATAACTTCGGTGATATCCGGAACAGGTTCTTCCCCTTTTAAAGTATCAAATATTTTCCAAAGATCATCTATTGTGAACATATTTTAAATTTTCCCCTGAAGTTATTTTATAAAACTTTAAATAAATCTAATTGAGAAAGCTTCTCCAGTTCCTGCTTCTGGATCCCCACCATTTTGCCAAACTCCATTTTTAGAAAACCAAACTTTTTTATTAACTAAATCTAAAGCAATTCCTATATAATCTCCGGTTGTAAATGAATCTCCATAAGATTGAGAAATCCCGTTATTCATTTTATTCCCAGTGTTCCCAATGTAAACATAAGAATTAATGTCAGACCCCGCTTGTACTCCTTCTAATAGTGAAAATTCATCTGATATTCCTATTATTGGATTTCCACATACATTTTGATTTATTTTTACTTCCCAATACCATTTTTGCCCTGACATTTCTATTGTATTTCTGACTGCATCATTACTATCAAAAATTGTTTGATGAGCGGTTAAATTACCAACCATCAATTCTATATTAGGACTTTTATCATAAGGATTCCAAGTATTTATATCCCAAGAACTTGAAAATGAACTTGAGCTAAAACTTGATGATGAACTTGAAAAAGATGAAGAACTCGAGCTAAAACTTGATGATGAACTTGAGAAAGATGAGGAAGAACTTGCCCATATTTCATTTACTTCGGAGGTGCCAATAAGATCACATCCACCAAAAGCCAAAGCCGCAGCAGACGACCCACATCCAGCTAATCCATATCTTGGAATAATTAAAGAATTTGTAGTTGACCAAGAAGTTCCATTCCAAATCTCAGTTTTTGCAAATCCTACAGGATCACCACCAAAAGACAGGGCGCTAGAAGTTGATCCGCAACCAGCGAATGTATGTTTTCCATTAATTAAAGAATTTGTGGTTGCCCAAGAAGATCCATTCCAAATCTCAGTTTCTGAAAAATATAATCCTCCATCATATCCACCAAAAGATAATGCAGCAGAAATTATCCCACAACCAGCTAATCCAAATCTTGCTATTGGTAAAGAATTTGTGGTTGCCCAAGAAGTTCCATTCCAAATCTCGGTTGATGAAAGATACAATACTCCATCAAATCCACCAAAAGATAATGCAGCAGAAATTGACCCACACCCGGCTGGATTTGAATTTATAATATTTAAAGAACTAGTTGTCGACCAAGAAGTTCCATTCCAAATCTCAGTAATGTTTACTGGTATTATATTATCAGTGGATCCGCCGAAAGATAATGCTGCAGAAATTGACCCACACCCAGCTAATCCAAATCTTGCTATTGTTAAAGAATTTGTGGTTGCCCAAGAAGATCCATTCCAAATCTCTGTGATAACACTAGGAATAAAATCTCCAATGGAAGGTAGACCCCCAAAAGCCAGAGCATCAGAAATTGTTCCACAACCACCGAGTTCCCATTTTGGAGTATTTAAAGGACTTGTAGTTACCCATACCCAGCTCATTATTAATTATTTCTCCAAAATATTTCTATCATAATAAAACTCCTATAAATATTAATTTTTTTAAATTGCATAATCATCTCGATATTTCTCTAAAATTTTATTATCTTGAACAATATCTGAATGTCCATAAAATATTCCTTTATCTTTATCAACATGAATACATTGAATTCCTGTATCTAAAATTGTCTCAACCGGGGTTTCAACATTTCTTATTTGTTGGCTTATATATGTATCTTCTGTTACTTGGATTTTTCCTTTTACAAAAATTTCTTTATACCAAGGAGGATTAATTTTTCTAAAAATTTCTGTTTTGAATAATGTACAACCTGAGCACATTACCAATACATCATCAAAAGTTTCCCCAATTTCAAAATTTACTCTATCTGGTCTGTTTTTATCATCTTCTATCATGGAACAAGATTCTAAAGGAAAATATTTCCTATAATAAAATCCTGATGCTACATCATATCCATTTTTAAGATGATTCATTAATGTGACCAAAGTATTTTTAGGAATAATTAAATCATCGTCAATAAAAAATAAATATTCAAATTGATCTTTAATAGCTTTTTCAACTATAAAATTTCTTGCATCAGCAACAGGAAATCCAAAAGGTTCTTCTGCCATTGCTGACATTCCTGCTGGGATTTGTAATAAATGTAAATTACTTGCATTTCTATCTTCTTTTAATCTATGTGGAGTTCCGACTAAAACTTTATTAGTTGCTCTTTTAAAAAATTCTGAAACTACTTTTTCACTTTTTAACATTTCATCTTCATCTTTATATTCTTTACTACATGTATCATTTGGCCCTGGTCTTTCTAAAACTTTATGCCCAGGTTCCGGTAAAATTCTTTTTGTATTATCAGGATCATTTTCTAAAACTTTATTGTCCATAGAAAGTCTTGACATTAATTCTTTATTATCTGGATGCTCAGAAAAGTTCTTATAATGAGAAACTACATTTTCTCTGGCTTCACTATCTACTATATTTAAATTTTCCATTCTTAATTTATATCTTTTTAAATATCTTTCTGGATGATGAAGACCAAAATCTTCTGACCCATGTTTTAATTGGGGTTCTAATTTTTGAATTATTTCTTCCCATTCCATAACTTCTCTCATTCTTTCTTTGGCAGTTTTCTTTTGAAGAATATCTCCAAATTTATTTTGTTCAATTTCTATTTTTTTCTTTTTAATTTTAGCTAAGATTTTTTTCTCTTGATATTTTTTATTATCGTTAGTATCTAATAAGTTTTCTTCTAATTCTTCAATCTCTGCTTCCATTAGTTCACGATCAGCTTCATGTTTTCCATTTTCAAAACTTAAAGTAATTAATTCTTGTAATTGTACAATTTGTTCTCCAATTGCTTGCCAATATTTTGAATCTGGAGTTGGGTGGATATCCTTATTTAAAACTGAAGCTTCCATTTCAAATTTTGATCTAAAGATTGATCTTGTCTTAAGTCTTTTTTCAAAATTTTCTTTATGTTCTTTTAAAAATTCATAATCAGATTTATTTATTAATCCTGTAGTTTTTAATACATTTAATTCTTTATTCATGTTTTTGGTTTTCCTTTCTTAAAAGTTTGATTTTAAAGTTTTTAAATTTAAGATTCACTTTGATAAATAGATGCAATAGCATAATATTTTGTAGGAATTTTAGCAGATGAACTTGAGCTAAAACTCGACGATGAACTTGATGATGAACTTGAGCTAAAACTCGACGATGAACTTGAGAAAGATGATGATGAACTTGATGAAGAACTTGAGCTAAAACTAGATGAAGAACTCGATGAAGAACTTGAGCTAAAACTAGATGAAGAACTTGAGAATGATGAAGAACTTGAGCTAAAACTAGATGAAGATGATGAACTTGAGAATGAGGAAGAACTTGAACTTGAGCTAAAACTCGACGATGAACTTGAGAATGAGGAAGAACTTGAGCTAAAACTTGACCAAAACTCAGTTTCCGATATCAAATCTCCTGACCCAAAAGAATCTTCTCCACCAAAACATAATGCTGCGGTAGAAGTTCCACAACCAGCTGCGGTTGTTCTTGCTTGAGATAAAGAATTTGTGGTCGCCCAAACAGATCCATCCCAAATCTCAGTTGGGAGAAGTCCCCCACTAAAACATAATGCAGCAGAAACTGTCCCACAACCAGAACAATGAGGTCTATTAGAAATTACTGCAAGTGTAGTCGCCCAAACAGATCCATTCCAAATTTCACTATTTAAAGTTACATTATATCCACCAAAAATAAAAGAATTTGAACTATTTCCTGCTATTCCAAAATAATATCTTACTGGGTCGATTGAATTACTCGTGGTCGCCCAAGAAGATCCATTCCAAATCTCAGTTGAATTGTTTGTTCCTGCCACACATAATGCAGCAGAAATTGTCCCACATAATCCTGCAGCCCATCTGCCAGTTATATTTAGAGAACTTGTAGTTGCCCAAGAAGATCCATTCCAAATCTCAGTTGAATAAAGAGATTCACCGCCTGCACATAATGCATCTGAAATCGTTCCACAACCACTTGGTCCATATTTTGTTTCATTTAAAGAATTTGTAATCGCCCAAACATCTCCGCCCCAAATCTCAGTTATATCAGAATGAATAGCTGCAGTGGAATCTTCACCCCCAAAAGATAATGCGTCAGAAATCGTTCCGCAACCGGCTAATGCTAATCTTGGTACATTTAAAGGACTTGTAGTTCTCCATACCCAGCTCATTATTAATTACTTCCCCAACAAATTATAGAATATATTTTTAAATTCTTCATTATTAAATCTCCTTTTTATATTTGTTCCATATATAATCTAAGTCAAGTGACAAAAAATTAAACTCCTCTTATTGAAATTGTTGTAAATATTTCATCAGAAACCAAAGACTCATACATATTTTCTAATATATTATCAAATGAAGATATTAATATTTGATTATCATAATTAGAAGTTCTCCCATATATCTTTAATTCTAAATATAGAAATATTAATTTTGCTAAATTAGAAGATATGTTTGAATATGAAGCATATAAAACATTATCTACAAAACTGATTTCAATTGAATCAATAATTGTGACAGAAGTTGAGTCTTGTCTATATTGTAATAATGCATTTAATAATACTAAATCTTCATCATTTAAATTAAAAGAATTATCTCCAGTTTCTGCACATTTATAATATTTCCCTGCACTTGGATATATTAACATTCTAGTTTTAACAATATTAGGCCAAGAATATCTATTTGTATCTTCATTATATTTATAATAATATTCAGAGTAAGAATAACTTTCATTAAATAAAAGTTCTATGAAAGATTTAGGAGGAAGATATATATCATTAATTTCAGTCGGAATTGTAATTTGGTTTTTATTAACACTTGAATTTTTTACAAATCTATTAAACCAAGAATTTAATTCCGGTATTAAATTTGTCATTTGATTATATCCTCTCTAAATTTTAATTTTATTCTGTTTTTATATATTTGTTCTTGGTTTTTATCTCAAAAGGATAAAATATCTAAATCTAATTTGTTATATAGGGATATTTTTCAATTCCCAATTCTTTTTAAAATACAAAAGATCCCAAGGGAAAACTTGTATTGAATTTTTAGATAATTCCTCCTTCCACCCAGTTCTCTTTTCTAAATTCAGAAAATGCTCGTTCTTTTGCATTCTCTCCTTTTTCTTTTAATATTTTTGGATTTATTATCATTCTTATAATTTCATAATAATCTTCAATTTCATTGCATCTCCAACCAGTTGAATTTGTTACTCGTTCTTTTGCACCAAAAGCATTATCACATATACAAGGTAATCCGCAAGCCATTGCTTCAAGTATTACTCTTGGGCCAGCATCAGAATATCCCTCTGGAAGATTATACCAAAAACAATTTCCTTTACTTAAAAATTTAGGAACTGATATTTCATTTCTTTTATAGATGTTAAATCTATATATATCATTATATGATTTATCATTAAAAAAAGATGAGTCAATAAAACTGGGTGCTGGCATAAATGAAAATTCTACATCATCTTTAATTTTTATAATATGTTTAACTATTTCATTAAAATCTTTTTTATATTTTGCATCACCTTGAGAAGAATGTCTGACTAATTTTAATGATCCTGAATAATCTATTTTGACTTTAAAAAATGGATCTAAATCAACTGGAGGAGCAAGAACTTGAGTATTAGCTTTTGGTATTCTATTTAAAAATTCATGCTCTTTTTCCCTATTCAAAAATATATATTTATCCCAATTTTTTGTCCATTCAGTTTTTCCTGCCCAACCCAATTGATAATTTAATATCATTACTTTCTTTTTAGTATTTAAATTATACATATTTGAATATTGTTCTTGGTTATAATTCCAAATTGTATCCGAACAATAAAGTACTGTTAGTTCTGAATTATTTTTAAGATCCATCCAATCAATAACTGAAAGATTATCTCTAAGACCTTCTAAATTTTTTAAATATTCTCCACAAATATTTCCAGTTGGTAATAATTCAATATGATAATTTTTATCAATTAACATTTTCATTATTTCAATAGAAGATCTTTCACTACCACCAAATCCCCTACAAGTTGTAATCATTCTAACTATTGGTTTGATATTATTAATTTTATATGATATATTTTTCTTTCGCCATAAATGACATCTATGACCACCTTTTGAAATTAATTCGTATTCTCCATTTTTCAAATATTTATCCTGCCATTTTTGTTCCCATTCTCTTCCTGCATCATGCATTATTATGAACTTAGATTTTTCTGATGCTATTTTTGTTGAGAATTCTCTGTTAATTCCATTGGCAGGACCATCTATAAAACTAAAATCAAAATCTTCTAATTCTTGATTAATAACTTTTCCACCCCATTTGAATATTTCAACTTTTTTATTAACTAATTTTTTTACTTTATTAATATATTCATCTTTAGTTTCAAACGATTTTATTTTATCAACTTTATTCATCATTAATAAAGTACTTAATCCGCAACCAAATTCAAGAACATTTCTAATATTATATTTAGTAATTATACCTTCAATAAAAATCCAATCCTCATTTGTAATAGATGATCCTCCAAATGTATAACCAAACATTTCAATTTGAGGTTTATCTATTTTCTTATTATCAAATGATTTATTAATATGTATTTTTGAATCAGGAATTATGTTCTTAAAAAACTTATTTTCAACTTTTATTCCATATTCCAATCTTCCCCCTTTATAATATTTTCTAATTGCCTCAATGACTTCTTCTGGTTCAATTATATCTACACATTTTGGAATTTTATTTTTTTGATTTAAACACCCATCAATTTTACATTTCCAGCAAGAATTTAGTTCTGCACATTTTAAAGTTCCATTTGTAGATAAATATTGATGTCCTGCATATTGTGTAAACCATTGTGGTTCACGAGCCCCAGCTACTACACAACAAGGATTATTAAATGCAGCCGATAAATGCATATGAGCAGAAACTAATCCGACTGATCCCTGAGCATGAAGAAATATTTTAAATAAATCTCGAATTCCAGTTTTAGGATCTTCAGTTTTTCCAATAAAATCTATTACGTTTTTTAAATGAGGATATGGATGATTTTTTAATCCCAATTGGACAAATTGAATTTCTGGTAATGAATCTATTACTTTTTGCCATTTTTCAATTGGATACATTTTTGATGTCCACCCAGGTTCACCCCCAACTATAATTACCCAGTAAGGACCACTTATTAAAGGTTTACTATTATATTCCTTCTCTGATAACCATATGTCCGGATAAATATTTCCTTGAGGAATATGGAGGTCTAATTTGTTCTCAGTATCTATTCTAAAAGCATTACACATGTGGAGATTCCATCTATTAGATTTATTAGTTAAAAATCCAGGACCAACTTTTAGAATTAATTCTTCTTCGGTTAAACTAAAATCTATATAAGGATTATTATCCCATATATGAGAAGCCGTAGTTTTTACTCCAATTTGAGTATTAGGAAATTCCTTTTTAAAATCTCTTATTAAACAAGTCATAGTTAAAATATCCCCAATACATTGCCTATTATGAAAAATTATTTTTTTAGGAACTTCTTTATTATTACTATGATTATAATTTCTACTATTATGATTTCTATGATTATCTAAATCTTCAGTTAATATTTCAAATATCTCTTTTTCTGGGATAACATGATGAATATGATTATCCTCAAATAAAATAGACATTAAAATATCTTTAGGTTTTTTCTCAATAATTTCAGATTGATTTTCCAGATCTTTTATTTCTTTACTTATAAATTCTTTTATATTCATTTACTAATTATCCTTTCTTTTCTTTTAAAAAATTTTCTATTTTTGATCAATAATTTTGATTAAATTATTTGTAGATTGCATATCAAGAATGTGTATAAATAAAACTTCTGGTGGAAAATCTTTAAAATTAAATTTATTTCTATCTCCAATTTCTGTGGCCCAGCGCCCGGCATGGTAGCGGGCCATTTTTTCCATAATACAAAATTCTTCCTCACTTAATAACTTTAAAAAAGTAGATTTATTTTCAATTATAACATCTGCAATTTGTTTATCATGAGTTGAGTCTGTATGTTTTCTAGAAGAAAATTCTCCATATTTAAAAGTGTCATGTAAACTAATAGCAAATAAAATCATATCAGCTTTCGATGTATTTTTTTGAATATTAAATATGGGCAATAATTTTATAGATGAATATAATAATTCAAAAGTATGATGAGCATTTGTAGGAACACTTCCATCTTCTTTTAAATGATATTTCCCAGTTGAAGAAGTAGGATTATTCCAAGCATCTGGTAAAATTGTTTTAATACCAATCCATAATTTATATCCGCGTTCAGACATATTTTCTTTTAAAATTTTATCTATTTCTATTTCATAATTCATTATTAAAAATCCTTTCATATTTGTTTAAAAATTTATGTTTCATTAATTCTTCCTTTTATGTTTGTTTAAAAATCAGGGATAAAGTAAACTACTATATATATTATTAAATGAGAATAGAGAAATCCATTTTAAGACTTTAATTAAGAAGGGAGAACTTAAAAATGTTAAATATAAATCTTGCGAAAGAAAAGGTTATTTTCATAGGTATGCAGTATCATTGGGATGGTCATTTAATGTTCCCTTTGGTTAACGTAATATCAACAATGAGTTCAGTGGCTTACAATGATCAAAAACATATAATCGTAAATACTAAAGATTATGAAAAATGTCTTTGAAGGGGTATTAAAAATGACTAAATATTGTGAATGTGGAAGAGTATTGGGCACTGGAGAAAAAATGTGTCCACCGTGCAATTTGACAAAACATCATAACCAATTGAAAAATTATGGTATAGTATTAGCGTTAATATTAGCACCATTAACTACGTATTTTATATTTGAAAATTGGGAAACTCTATTTAATATATGTTCTATATGTTCTATGTGAATATCAAAAATATAGGGATTTGGAATTCCCCTATATTTTTAGTTAAATTGTTATATGAAAGGAAAACATGAATAGTTTTATAGAACAAACAGCACAAGATTATGATTTAGATATATCCGCAGTATCTCATTTATATAGATTATATTGGCCCGATATTTTTTATGATAAATTGGAAGAATTAAAGGAAATTGTAAAGATATCACATAACCAATCTCCACCCAAGAAAAGTGAAACATAACTATTCAAATTTCTAAAGAACTTTTAAATTAACTAAATAGTTTATATACTTAGGAGGTAATATGATTGATAATATAAGTACAAAAGATTTGCAGGCAGAATTGAATCGTCGACAAAAAGCCAAACAAGAATCATTAAAACCAAAGAAACTTTCAGAACCAAATATTGCCCCACTTCAAAAAATGTGCCAAGAGTATATAGATGCAATAGATACAAAAGATCCAAGAGATGGTTTGGACTATGATGATTTTAAACAATATATTTTTGAATGTGCGGTGGAAACAGTTTTTGGTAAAGATGTGTGGGAATTTATTAACTCAAAAAATCAATAGGAGTCAATATGTTTGATAATATAAGTACAAAAGATTTGCAGGCAGAATTGAATCGTCGACAAGAAACCAAACCAAAGAAACTTTCATGTCCGAATATTATCCCACTTCAAAAAATGTGCCAAGATTATATAAATTTAATAGATACAAAAGATCCAAGAGATAATTTGAACTATGATGATTTTACAGAATATATTTTTGAATGTGCAATGGAAACAGTTTTTGGTAAAGATGTATGGGAATTTATTAACTTAAAAGAGCAATAGATTGTAGGAGAATAATTTATAATGCATAAATCTATTTATGAGCAACTTAGAGATGCAGATTTGGATATTCAAAAACAAAATCCTGTTACTTGGAAAGATATTAGTCATAATCAAACGAAAGGAATAATTAAGAATAAACGAAAAATTTATATTGTTACATGTATTGATAAAATCACAAAAGTATCTCATCAATCTTTTTTTGATTTTGATGAAGCCCTTAAAAGTGCAAAGTCTTTAGTAGAAAAGAATTGCCATAATAAAGAAGAAATTAAAAAAATTAAAATTAAAGGATATCTTTATTATGTAATTTATTCAAGTGAAGGAGATTGTGTTTTTTTAGCAGAATACTCATTTGGAGATTAAAAATATCTATCAAAAAAGGAAGGAGAAATAATGGGACAGAAACCCTATTTGACTGATAATTATGGAAAACGTTTGAAAAGCTATGCTGCAATGAGTAAGGCTGCTGCCTCAAGCTCTGCTGCAATAAGTAAGGCTGCTGCAAATCTTAAATCAGCTGCCGGTAAACTCGCATCTGCCTCCAGTATCATTGATCGTTATTTTTCAAATGACCCGGTAAAAATTTATATTGTTTTATGTTATGATAAGAATACATTCATAATGAAACCTTTTTTTGTTTTTGATGCGGCTCTTAGATATGCAAGATTTTTAGTTAGGGAGAATTGTCGTAATGAAAAAGAAATATTTGAAAACAATAAAAATGAAGAATATCTTTATTTTTCATCTTATTCTTCTAAAGGAGATTCTGTTTGGATAACTAAGCACATTGTTGAAAATTAAAAATATCTCCCAAAAAGGAAAAGAAAAATGTGTAATTGTTGGTTAGGAATATTGAATAGTTATAATCAAGTACCTGAAAATCATCTTGAACTTAATTCTTATATTAATAAATTAAAAGTTATGTCAATGGAGTCGATAAATTTATCAAAAACAAGCAAACAATTCAAACCAATATTAGCTAAAGATTTTATAGATAGAAGAAAAGGATTTTCCATTTTGTTTAACTTTTGTCCATTATGTGGGGAAAAAATTAATTGGAAAAAATTGAGAAAAGAACTTAATGTTTTAAATGTGTTGTAGAAGCATGAGTTATATTAATAAATGAATTTTCTAAACCTCCATATTGGTTAGTTGAGGGTAAATTTAATGCCCGGAATCAATAGTCACATCTATATCATAATCCCTTGAGAACAGCTAAGTATTTATATGGTGTACGAAGGGGAAGTTTCTTTTGATTCTGTATATTTTTACATAAATTTCATAAAATTAGTTGTACTTTTTTTCAATCTTTGGTTGGAGAATCCGGCTTTTTCGGTGCATTTTATAAAAAATATACACAGAAGGAACTTTTCTTTTTGTTGTTTGTAATATTTTACGATGAACTATTTGTAGACGGAGTCTTTAGTGGCAGCAAGGGGCGAGGAAGAGTCTAGTTGTCTTGAGAACTAATATTCGACGCGAATTTTTATATTATATAAAATACACAGGAAGATTTATAATATGCTAATAAAACTTTCAAAGTTCATTAATATAAATAGTGAAGAAGTTACAATAATATTGAATATACCACCAACATTTTTAAAACACATGTCAACCAAATTTTAATTTCAAATTATGTAAAGTATGCGAGGGGTTTAACCCTTCATATTTTTGTACAAAATTTTTTAAAAAGCTATTATTAATGCAGCAATAAAAGAACCAATTGTGATAAATGAAAACATTCCTTTATTAATTGTATTGTCAACTTTATGTGAATGTTTTTCATATCTATAAGCATTTTCTGAATCTACCCATAATTGTTTATATGAGTCAACTTTTATTCTTTCTAAAATTATAAATTCTTTAAATGAATTTATGATATTAATATTAGAATTAATTAATGTTTCTTGATATTCTAATAATTCTTTATATGTGGTTTTGATTTTAAGCTGAGCTACATATTTTGCATATTCTTTTTTTGTAAGTAAAAGATATTGTGCTTCGTCCGGAGAAACTTTATTAAAATCTTTATCTACCCATATATGTATTGGTTTCTCCGGTTGAATAATAGAAGATAAATCTAATACATATACTGGAGTTTTTTCAAATTTAATTGGAGGAACTTCTTTTGGAGTAAATTGAGACGGAGCACAACCAATATTAAATAAGAATAAGATACATATAATAATTAGCAAGTTTTTCATTTAGATTCCTTTCGGATTAAAGTTTAAATGGATACTCAGGACAAAGCATATACGGTTTAAATCAATGTTATGTTATTGAATAACCCCATATATAGGGAACTAATTTAAACCCCTTAAAGTTGTTGGTTATTTAAAAATTTTTATTATCTATATAAGAATTTAAATCTTTCATTTCTTCTTCCAAACTGTTTATTTTTGATTTAATTGTAATAACACATGATTGTTTTTCTGTTTTCTCTAATTTATCACAAAAAGAAAGAACTTTCTTTAAATCAATTATCCTCTCTTTAACTCCTTTTAGTTCAAATTTCTTCATACATATTATAGTATTTTTTCCCATTTTTTCTTTTCTACAAAAACTTGCAGCTTTTCCCATTAATCTTTGATAAGCTTTATAACTTGCAAAAATGAAAGTAGCAGATACGACAACTGAGGTTAATGCAATTAAGGCCCCTGAGAGAGCTGGGCTTATATTAGCAGCTTTTGCAAGATTGGATGCCCCATATATTTTACTTAAAATATTCTTAACAGCAACACTTGGATCAAATGTAAAAATCTTCTGTATAAATTGAGCCCATTGAGGTTCTTTAATACCACCTGAATTACTAAATGCTTGATTTCCAGGATCTAACCCTGTGTCTTTATATTGTCTATATCTTTCTTTTGCATTATTAAATGCGGTTCCTGCATCAGTATATGCATTTTTAGTTTTTTCATTCTCTTTTTCCAAATGAGCTTTCATAGCATTAGCCATATTTTTCTTGGCTTGTTTCATAAGTTTTTCAAGTTCACTTAATGTATTCGGGTTAATCTTACTCTCAGATAAAAATAATTGATTTGTAAATAAGGAACTATTTAAAATAGTTTCTAAAAGAATTCCTGTAGTTATTCCTTTTGTAGAAATAAAAGATTCATCTATTCCTATAAAATCAGTATTCAAACTTATATTTAAAATCTCAATAAGATCTTCATAATTCTCATTATCATGCTCTGGAAATTTCCCCTCAACAACAAAATGTAATATCTCATAATCTGAAGCTTGATTTAAAATAAAATCTTTAGATTCAATTGTGGTTACTAATGAAACTAAATTTTCCCTAAGAGAAGATATAAATATAAGAGTATCAATATATTTAATATTTGTATCATTTGATTCTATTATAGATTTTTGTTTAATTTGTTTATCATAATATTTCCAATTATTTAATTTAACTCCCAAGTAAATACCAAAAATAAATTTTCCTAAAGTAACTAAAACTGAAAGAATTATAGCGGATAAAATAATTAAAACTCCACTACCCCCTAAAACACTTGAGAAAAGAGAACCGAACAAAAGTATAATAGGTAATATAAGTTCAATCGAATTTAACGTTTTATTTGTTGCACTATCATAACTCATTATTTCTGTTTGAATATCAACGAGTTTTCTTTCTGTTTTTGTAATAAGTTTAACTATAATAGGGCCTGGAAGAGCTAATATACTACTTATTAATATTGCAATTATGTCCACAGGAATCAGTTTTGTTTGTTTCATTTGTATGTAACGAAAACCCAAAAAAACTGATAATAATATAGTTAAAAAATTAGCTTGTGTATAATCACATAAATCAAGTATTTCTTTTTTAAATCTTGACTCATCAAATCCTCCGCCTTTAGTAGAATTTTTTAGGGCCAATTGAACCTTTTTATAATTTTCAGATTTTTGAATTTCTTTAATTTTTTTCTTGGCTTCTGGTTTATTTTTTCCAGATGGTTTGAATTTAGAAAGAATTTGTTTAAAATCCCGAACAATATTTCCAGAATCTTTATTTTCTAATATAGTAAAATTTTCTGTGTTTAAATTATTTAGATATGTGTTTAATGTATCATATTCCATTTTAATTATCCTCCAATAATATTACCATAATAAGTTTCCCTCTTTTAATAATTCAGAAAACTTATTATCAGAACTTAAAATTTCAACTATTTTTTTGTTTGTTTCTTTTTTAATTTCTTTAATTTTAACTTTCATTTCTTCTGAAAGTTTTTCATTTTCCTCTATGCTTTTTAATATAGAAATCTGTTCTTTCTCAATATCATTAATTTTTTCTTTTTTAAATTTCTGAGTTATAGAATGAGCAATATCTTTCACATTACTTTTATTTCCTAAAAATTGAGAAACAAAATAAGATATAGCAGCTACTGAACCGCATCCTAAAAATCCTAAAAGTACAGTATTCATATTAATTTTCCTTTGTTTTAGTTTAATAAATTCTAATGTTCATAATTTTCCTTTCACTTAGGCTTTTAAATCTTTTGAATCATCATCTGATTTTACTTTAGCAATTTTAAATCCTTCCCTTAATGCATAAACGGTTGAAATAACCCCTCCATTGACAGCAGCCCATTCTCCGCCAGTCATTAAATTTAACATAACTAATTTTGTTGAAGTTATTAATAATGCTGCAATAGTTAAAACTTTAACTGAGATAAAAATTTCAATTATTTTTTTTCCTGTATCTGCCCAAAATTTTTTGTCCATTTTTTTTATTATCCTTTCTTTTATATTTTATGGTTTTCATATAAGGAAATATGTATGATCTCTATTTTTGAAATTCAAAACTTATAACTTATTGAAATTATTCATAGTGAGATTTTACAAAAATACAAAATCAATACATATTTCTATATATGAGGTTCTCAAAATAACATTTTTAAAAAATTAATTGAGGATCTGCAATATTTCCAGCAGAACCGATTTTATTCGTAAAGTGCCCAGCCACCCATGTTTTATTCATTCCGCATAAATACATCTCAATATCACTAGAGGCCGCAGTACTCGATAATGCGGGTACATCTCCAACACCGGCCCCATAAATAAATGAACTAAATTTAGTTTTGAATTTACTATTTGCTACAACCGTGAATTCAACTGCAGGCTGCCCACTGGCACCCATTAATCTACTATATTCTATTATTGTCTCAGGCTCGTCAGAGTTAACTTGTAGAGCGCTCAGGCCAGCAGGGGCCATATAATTTGAATTATTAATACTTATTAAAGCTCCCGCACCTGAGGTCAGTAAAATGCTAAATTCGGAATCATCATTACACCCATGCAAATGAAATTCTGAACCATCCCCATTTATCTCTATAATTCCACCTATTATGTTTTTTACCCTTGACAATGCTACTATTTGATTTAATCCTAATTCTGCAATATCACCAGTAAAATATAATGACCAAGCTCTTTGGCCATCAATTGTAATATTCTTTTCACCGATTATTATTATTTCTGCAAGACCAGTTAGATCTTCGCTTAATTCTATGACTCCTTCACCCGAAGCGGGAATACTATCTATTGCATCCTGAAGTGACAAATATGAATCCGGAGCTCGTGGGGTAACATATTTCTTTACCCCGGGTGTATGTATTTTACCCGACAGGCCATTTTGTTGTGTATTTTCAATATACGTCTGAGCAGTTACTTCCACGTCAGCTATTATATCTGCTTCCCCTACAGGGATAAGTGACGAGTCTCCTAATTTGAAGGTTGAACCTATCATACTGAACAATGCTGGATTCTTTTTGAAATGTATACCATTTTGAATTACACATGAAATTATGCTTATTTCCCCAGTCGTATCAAAAACATTTCTGTGGGCATAACCATACATATTACTATCTGACGGTCTGAACGACCAATCACCCCCAATGTTTACATTACCATTAATTCTTGAGTTACTATGTTGAAAATTACCCCAACCCGTATGCGTACTGGTCAAAACGGGCGTATTAGACATTGCACAGGAATTCCTCAATGTCAGATTTCGGTTTCCTACAAGATCGTTTCCCTCAAGTCTGAATCCTCCATAAAGATTATTTGCAAATCTGCAATTACTAAACCCTGCATAGCATGAACTATTCCTCTCAGTGAAACTACCATATTTGAAATAACATTTCTGAAAATTAGCATTTGGTATTTTACCATAAGTCCCAGTGGGATCTGTTATTATATTAATTCCAAAAATTTCGTAACTTTCATCTTCATTGGATCTTAGAGGATAACTGGATTCACCAGTCCCTGGATTGTAAAGTGTAACAGATGATCTTCCTGCTGTCGCATCCATCCCACTGACCTGTCCGACAATCCACATGCCGGGATAACTATGTATTTGTTCGTTATAAAGTCCAGGAGCAACTTTAATCACAACAGCATCTGATGAACTTATTGGTGAATATTCAGCATAAGCCCAATCAATCGCACTCTGAATTGTAGAGAATCTATGATTTGCCGTACTTTCAACAAAAGTAGGACTGACAAATGCTAAACGATCATAATCTACAATTGATTCAGCCATAAGACTCCAAGTGGCAGCTCCGGCAGAAACTTCGGTTAATATAAATGAATCATTAGTTGTTGAATTAACCCAAATTGTTGGTATAGGAAAATTATCATCCAAAACAGTCGGGTCAATAGTTTTTACAGTATAATAAACTCCAGGGGTTGATTGTGGTTTAGTACGAAGAGCCATTTTTAATTCTCCTTATAATGTGATAGAACTATTTAAAATTTAAAGTTAATATTTTTATGGATTTCATAGGGGAAATATGTATGATTGTTATTTTTGAAATTCAAAACTTATAACCTATTGAAATTATTCATAGTGGGATTTTACAAAAATACAAAATCAATACATATTTCTATATATGGGGTTTACAAAATAACATTTTTAAAAAAATAAAATTAAAAATGTTTCATTGTATTAAAATTATCTATTTAGACATATCTATTTAAAGCAATGTATATTCCATTTTCATCAAATAAATCATAATCGTAAACATAATAATAATATTTAATATTATTTGAATATTTTTTTAAAAATTTAATTTCAACTTTTTTTGGCATTTTTAATCCCTTTCATTTCCTCTATTATTAATGACCTTGTTTGCGATAAGGTATATTAAAATTAAATTTTTTAGACCAAGAACTACAAGTTCCTACATGATTTATTGATCTCGATTGTACTTTATAATTTCCTTTAATTAAACTATCTATATTATACCATAATCTAACATTTCCATTATTAAGAGTTTGTAATGGAGCATTATATATTTCTCCATTAAGAATTACTTCATATTTTACTATACTTTTATCAGATTGGGGAACACAGGTTAAATGTAAGGCTAAACTTGATCCTGTAAATACAAAAGATATTATAAATATTAACAGGCATAATTTATAGTATTTCATTTTTATATATCCCATTTTAATTTAATGGAAGGGAATTTGTCCAAAATAAAATTAGTTATTTCTTATATGGCAAATTCCCTAATTGTGCTAATTTGTAATAGACAAACCTATAGGTTCAGATGGTGACGTTGTATCAATAATTGAAGTGACTTCATTAGATGGACCTGACTCATTCCCGTGATTATCAAAACAAGTGACAACCCAAAAATATTCTCCGTCGCTAATATTTGTTAACGTAATAGTCTCAGCACCTGCTAATGTTGAGCTAACAGAATTACCTTCTCCAAAAAGATAAGATCCTGATATTTTAGATTGGTATAATCTATAACCAGCAACATCAGATTCAATATTTGGTTCCCATTCAAATGTTTTTGTATCTCCAGCATATCCCATCATTGAAAATAATACAAAACAAACTACCATAAAAAATATTTCCCATTTACGTTTTAGCATAATTTATTTCTCCTTTCTAATAATTAGATAAAATTTATTTAAATTATAAAACTTTTCATATTTCTATATATGAGAGGTTCTCAAAATAACATTTTTAAAAAAGTTTATGTCATTCTTGTTTTTCTAATAGTTATACTTGGGCATAATGCTGAATATTCAGTAATAGGTTTCTCTTTCATTGCTCTTTTTTTATCTTTAGAATTAACCCAAGTATAATCTCTCCCCATAGGATTAATTGAATATTCTTTATTTCCAAAGTATATACTAATTATAGTTCCAATTCCTACACTAATAAAGAAAGAAGGAATAAATTTAGGAAGTCTTAATACAAAACTATGTAATGCATACCAAGGATTATATATTCTATATTTATGCCAATCAGGATTTAAATGATTTATTTTTAATGCTAATTCTTTTCCAAAAACAGTTTTCCATTTATCTTTTGGAATATCCTTAATACATTTTTTATTAAACCAAAAATCTTTCTTCCAAAAATATCCCATTGGCCTAATAATATTACCGAAACATATATCAAATTTAAAACCAAATCCTTTTCTTTCTAATTTAGGTAATTTATTAATATCACAATTATCAAACCAAATGCCAGGAATATATTTTCCAAAATGAGAAACATTAGTTCCTATAATAAAACTAAAACCTATTATATCTTTCATAGTATAATCCTTTCATTTTTTATTTAAATTATAAAACTTTTATAGGGGCAAATATGTATGATCTCTATTTTTGAAATTCAAAACTTATAACCTATTGAAATTATTCATACCCGGATTTAACAAAAGTTCAAAATCAATACATATTCGTATATTGGAGGTTTACAAAATAGTATTTTTAAAAAATATTTCATCAGTTTTTATATTCCATAAATCCCTGATATAAACTTATGGTATTTGTTGCTTTGGCTGTGCCCCATTGAGCGGTTACAGTCACATCCATATTAATCGTAGTATCTATATTTGCCACCCCTACAACCACAACTGAGATATCATCTATTGATAAATCAATATGTATTGCTCTTGAGCCAGAACCACCAATTGTTCTCTGGCAAGCATTAGCTTTTAAATGCCAATGATCTCCAGATAATGCTTTCGTAGCCGGAGTTAGGATAACTTTTTCCACTCCACCCACTTTAATTCGGAGTGTAATTTGATCATCTGGGGAAGCAGAACCGTCATTAGAAACAATCCCATCAGCATGAAATTTGAACATATTTCCGGCAACTAAACTATTAGCCGGCATTAAACCCGTCCACATAGTGGTTTCAACCGCAGTATTTGCCACGGTTACAGTTTCCAATACTATGTCAGATGTTCGGTCGATGGCTTTTCTTACACTTTTATTTGTAATATGAAGTTTATTATTATGAAATTCTAATGCTCCTGTTTCTGGTGTAGTTAATGCTATACCAGTTTCAAATTTTAAAGGCGGTTTTATTGCCGTACCTGCTTTTAAATGTGCAAAACTATTTATGTTATCTGATACAATATTACCAGTTTTCATAACTACACCTCCAAAATATCTTCGATCACAGGATTTAATATAAGCTCTTCTTTTTTAGCCGGTTCTTCATTTGGCATTTTAATCTCCTTATAAATTATATAATCCACGACATATCAATTCGTGCTTCCAAACGTCTTCTGCTGACCATTCCACGGCATCAAGACCGATATGTGCCATGTCATACTTGATAAACTGTTCAGGCGTTCCAGAACTGCTCGTTCTTGCTCCGATAAATACCGATGCGGTTAAGTTTTCCATTGCTACATATGAGCCACTATTAATTACTGTAACTGCTACTTCAACACCATCAATATAAAATGAAACTCCATTTCCAGCCGTCGCACCTCCTACACCTGAGTAAGTTGCTACAAATGTATGCCATCCATTGCTTAATGCATTTGTTATGTTGACTGCACTCGTTACAACCACACTATTGTCATGTAATCTCAAATATATTATTTTATTGAATATATATATGTCATATTCGCGTTGTTCTGAACCGGTAGTGTTGACCGTTTTAGACATAAGCTGATACGCTCCAATATCTACAATCTCGATTAATCCAAACACCGTGAATGGCGAATCATTACTACCATCCCCAAAACTGAAATCATTAGAATCACCTAAGTCAATATACGCATCTGTACCATTTGGGTCAAGCGCCCAACCTGAGCCTTTATTAATTCTATCAGCACTTGCCCATGTGCCCATATATTGGCCGTCATGAGCTTTCATTGAGATGTCCGCAAGGGTAGGAGTTATTACAACAGTATCGAAGAGCATCGTCCCTACTGTTGTAGTGTTTTTATACATTAAAAACACAAAAGTTCCGGTCGTAGGAGCTGTAACAGTTCCACTAAATTTTACCCATGCAGCAGAAGAAGTACCGGAAACCGCACTAGAGATTACTGCTGCACCAGGCGATGCCCCAGTTCCAGTATAAAAAGCAACTCTCCATGCTTCATTACCAGAACTACCACTTTTCACATATCCTGTAATAGTATATGACTTGCCTGCAATCATTGAATATCCAGCACTTTGTCCAAAGAATGATGTGTCTACTTCTGTTCTTGTAACTTCAAGACAATTGCCAGTAACCCCACCAGCAATACTTGCAAATGTGCATCTATTCGCTGTCCATCCAGCAGTATCACTATCAAAACCGCCATTCACGGCCATATCACTCAAAGGTGATTCACAAAGCATATTCAAAAATCTTGCATCTGTCATTAATCCGAGTATTTGAGAGCTGGCCAGGTTGACCATTTGGTTTGAGAAACTTGCGCCTGTTAGGTCTCCTGTTAGGTCTGCATCTGTAAAATTGCCGTCGTCAAATGTGCCTGTATCACCTACATAACTTGTTTTACTTGCCATGTTAAATCTCCTCCTCTATGGGTACCTCTTCGATTATAGGATTTAATATTAATTCCTCTTCATTTGAGAGTTCTTCAAATGGTTGCTCTTCTGCATTTTTAAAACAATATCTATTTAAGGCTATGAGATTATTATCATTATCATAAAGATCAAATATATAAAAGCTTCCACCTATATCTGTTTTGTTTCCTTTAACTTCTGCTTTGGTTGCTATTTTACCAAGAATAGTATAATTAGCTTTGCACGTTTTATTTATATTGTTCTTTTTTTCTATTCCATTTGTCATTTTAAATTATCCCCTTTCCATAAATAAAGTTGCAATAATTGAAGTACCCACTCCCCATAAACTTGACCCGTCATCATCATTTAAATAAAGACTTTGTACAGCACTCATTGAAAATGTTTTTTGAATGATTACGGTTGTGATTGAACTTGCTTCAATTACTTGATTTGCAAATACATCTGACGTTCCTGAAGTTGTGCCGAGATCTATAGTACTTGCCGTTCCACCAGATTCTACAAAAATGATTTTGGTTAACTCATAACCTATTGGTATAATTGAAGTCCAAGTTGTATCTCCAGTAATAGCCGTACTATGCTTAAATTTTTCAATATGATTTTGAGGTAAGTTTGTTGGGATTGCTCCAGAAACGGTCCCATTCAAATTGTTCCCACTATTGTCAAGCCATTGATTATTTCCTATTCCTGGTTGCTCAAGTTGGAGAACACATCCGATCTGAGTTAATTCCAACGTAGTAATATCCACGGTTGAACTTGAAACTGTACACCTAAGCCTTAATTCGCCAAGATATTCACATGTAAATTCAATAGTTTCATCAAAAGTACCACTAAGTCCATCATATATTAT
>DAOUVJ010000182.1 GCA_030667705.1 Promethearchaeota archaeon
AAACATATAAAAAACATATAAAAAGGGAGAGGTTGGGAGTTTACTGGAAATTCAATATATTTCTTTGGAAAGTTATAAAAACATCAATTAATCGAAATAAAAGATAACTAAATAATGCGATTTATAATTCCTAAAACAAAAATTTTTCAAGCTTGTTATATTTTTTCTGTTATACGATTCAGAATAAAAATTGTGTTTATCACAATGTTTTTTAACAAAAACTTAAACTAAATAATTAACAAAAATTACATATTATTATTTAAATTATCAAAATCCAACAAAGTGAATGTAATTGAGAGAAGAAACTGACTATAGTGAAGCTCTAGAAGCGTTTAAGGATGATACAAATGTCATCATCGAGCCATGGGGAAGAAGTATTGACCATTTACGACTAACCATCATTGGAAAGGATGGTAATCCATACTCAAAGGGAAAATTCGTGTTTGAAATCAAATTCCCTGAAAATTATCCATTTACTCCGCCCTATGCATATGCAGTCACACTAATGTGGCATCCAAACATAGATAGTTCAATCCCTCCGGGAAAATTGAACATCTGCTTAGATTTAATCAACCCAGATCTTGTGGGAAAAGTAGATGCTTCGACGGGGGCAAGTGGGTGGACTCCCAGTAAAACCTTAACAAATATCATTGAAGCCCTCAAAGGAATGATGCATGTAGAACCTCCTTTCTTTAATCCAGGAGATCCACTAAATCATGAGGCAGGGGAGCAATATTTTAGAGCTCTTAAGAAATTTGAATCCAAGGCCGAATCCTGGACTAAGAAGTACGCAATGGATTAATTTTTTTTCCTAATTTTATTTAACATTTCTAATTTTATCTATAAATTATATAACATTTTACATGTCAGTTTCAGTTAGAATTTTATATTTTATCATCTACAGATTATTCATTAACATTTCAAAGTGATATATCGTGATAAATAAATTTGAACCATTAGAGAAGATAATTCGTAAATACATGCGAAAGTGTAAGATCCCTGGATTGGCAATTAGCATGTTCCAAGGAGATAGAATAATATATTCGAAAGGATTTGGTGCCCGTGATTTGGAAAAATTTCTTCCAATGACACCTCAAACACTCATAGGTATTGGAAGTATCACTAAATCATTTACTGCATCTGCAATAATGAAACTGGTAGAACAAGGAAAAATTTCACTTGAAGATTCTGGTTCTAAATATCTCAATTTCGCACCGTTTAGTACGCATCCAGATATAAAAATAAAACACATGCTATCTCATTCAACAGGAGTTCCAGCAGCGGATACGGGATTATTTTCAATGTTTTATACTTTTGGTGACTATCGTAAGATTTATCCAGCCACAACTAGAGAAGATTTTGAAGCTCATCTTGGAGAACCTGAAGATTTTATTATATTTAAGCCTGGAGAGAAATTTTACTATAACAATGACATTTTCACGTGTTTAGGTTTTATAATTGAACAAATTTCAGGTCTCTCCTACACAGAATATATTCATAATGAACTTCTTAATCCACTAAAAATGAAACGCGCGGTGTTTTCAAAGGAGAAATTTGAGAAGGATAACGATAAAATGACTGGATATCTCCCTCATAAAGAAGAAGATGTCATGGTACCAAAAAAAAATGACGTTCCTTTTTACGAATATCTTAATGCTGGAGGAGGGTTATATGTTTCCATGGAAGAAATGATGAATTATGCTCAATTCCTTCTTCAACATGGAAATTATCATGGTCATCAATTACTCACACCCCATTCCATTGAAGAATTATGGTCTCCGATGATCAATAGTCCATATGGATACGGAGAGAATCCAAAATATTGTTTAGGATGGGTAAAAGATGATTATTTTCCTCAGACTTTCATGCATCATGGTGGAGGATTGGGTACAAGTTGTGCATTTTTCGGTTTAATCCCTGACCTCAAGATTGGAGTGATTGTGGGACAAAATTCATGTACTGGGAACAGTTCTGTTATAGTGCGAGCAGCATTATCGATCTTACTAAATATAGATCATATGACGCAAGTTAAAGAATTAGAGATGGAAAGAATTATTGAAGAAATAAGCGGTAATTATAAATCCTCTCACGATCTCTATAATTTGAAAATTCATCTAAAAGGGACAATTCTTTATGCAGATATTGAGATAGACGATGGAGCGATGAGTTTCCCCTTGATGGTGAAAGACTTAGATAACTTGGAGTTCACTATTTGTAGTACCTTACCTGAAATCAAGCAAGGGATCAAATTTCTAAAGAATTCCGAATCAAACAAGATAGAATTCGTGACATATGATCGATATCTATATCGAAAAAAATGATAAAAGAATTACATATACATGCCTTCAGGAGGAGGTTTATTATAATATGGTTTTTGGCTTCCAAAAATTTCACTTAGGATCTCTCTAATGCTTCTAGAATCATTTCTTCTGAATATATCGCTAAAATCAACATTTTTAGGGTCATATCCCACATCATAAATCTTTCTTTTTCTCGGGTCAATTAAAGTGTCATAAGCATTTTTAATCTCAATGAATTTCTCTTTAGCTTTTGGATCGGTTTTGTTAAGATCAGGATGATATTTTTTAGCTAATCTACGATAAGCTAACTTAATTTCTTGCTCAGAAGCTTCTTTTTCTATTTCAAGAATTTCATAATAAGTCTTCTCTTCATTCATTATAGATTAATTGAAAATGAGTACATAAAAACGTATGCATGAAAAATAATAGATGTTTAGGCATCTTTTTTTTTAATTTTGAGGTGTTTTATTAATTATTATTTTAATTGATAAGTTGACTTTTTAATTTAGAAATTCCAAAGTTGGTAATAATACTTTCAATAAAAAAAAACCACCTCGCTTATTGAGCTCATAGAGACAATAATTTATTCAACTTTTATTTTCAAACAATCCACTTTATTTTTATTTAAGAATTATATACTTTGGTTTTCATGAAAAATAAATTATTTAGAGACAAAAAAGTAATCGTATTTGATTTAGATGGCACGATCGTGAAGTTATATGCCCCGTGGCATGCGTTAAAAGATGTACTTTCACAGCGATATTCTAAACGTCATGAGGAAAAATGTGAATTTGATAGCATTTCTGTTTGTCTCAGTGAGGTAATCAAGAATGGAGATGAGTTAGAATTAATAGAAAATTTTGATATCATTAGAAAATATGAACTTGAAAATATAGAAAAGACGGAACCTATTGAGGAAATAGTGTATTTCATTAACAATAAAGAGAAATTCGAGGTTGATCCTGATGTTATTTTAGCTGTACTATCATTGAATACCAGAAGAACCATAATGGAATCATTGGATATCGCAAGGATTTCTGATAAATTTGCATTCATAATCGGGCGAGAAGATGTAAGAAAATGGAAACCCGAACCCGAGGGTTTATTTAGAATCAAGGAAAAATTCAATGTAAGTATAGAGCAAATGATATTTTTCGGTGACATGGAAAAGGACATGGATGCTGGAAAAGCAGCTGGAGTTGATTCCTTTTTCATAGATATCTTAATAAAAATGGTGAGGGATTTAAAATGTTAAAGAGATCAAAAGGATTAAAATCAAGGTATATTGATCAGTCTAAATTTAATATTTCGCTATTTAAAGGTGAATTAGAGGATAAAGCCAAAATTATAATCCCAAAAATGTTTAAAGGCATTCAAAAAGCTAAAAGTATTTATAAAAAAGAAATAAAAGAACTCTCTGATGAGCTTCATTTAATTCCAGAGGGATTTTGGGAAGAAATTATTGACAAAGCCAAATCCTTAGGTATTGATCTAATAGGTTTTGCTCCCATCGATGAAAATCTAATATTTGAAAAGGATTATACTGGGTCTATCGAGGTATTATATGAAAATGGAATCATTTTGGGAATGGAAATGGATTATGAAGCCATTGATGCCGCTCCCGAACCTCCAGCTGGTCTTGAATCCTTAAATATTTATGCGGAATTAGGGATCGCAACTAATTTGCTAGCAGAGTTTATTCGATCCAAAGGAGTTAAAGCGATTGCTTGCCATCCTTTGGGTGGACCAATACTATATCCTGCAATGGCTGTGAAAGCGGGATTGGGAAAAATGGGTTCGCAAGGTCTTTTAATCACCAAACAATTTGGTCCTAGACAAAGATTATCCATGATTTCGGTTAATGCTTCACCGCTTCCTGAAATCCCCGAATTGAATTTTGACGTGGAAGGATATTGTAAAAAGTGTAAAAGATGCATTCGTCATTGTCCTGTAAACGCTATTTACGATGAACCAATTATAAAAGAAAATTGGATAATATCAAGAATTGATGGAGAAAAATGTATTGAATATTTTTATGAATCTACAGGGTGTTCTGTTTGTATTAAGGAATGTCCTTTCAATAAAATGGGATATAAAGCGGTCTATTATGCGAGATTGTAAGTATAATACATATTAAAAAGGTAAAGAAAGTAAAATCACATGTAGGTGATTATGATATTATAACGTTTAATTTCAGAATCTACTTTTGCTTGTCCTAATGGAGTAAGAGTGATTACATCATTGCTCTTTATTTCTAAAGTGGTTAATTTGATATTTGGATCTTTCATGGATTCCATGTAAGGATTCCAGTATATTTCTTTTGTCATCGGGTTTGTAATCATCCATAAGATAGGATCTAAATTATAATCTATTATCCTCATAGCTTTAAAAATATATCCTATATCTGCATCGAACGGTACAACAATTTGAGCATTTTCTTCCCCTTCGATATTTCCACAAGCCAAGCAATCATCTCGTTTCATAATATCCAACTGATCAAATTGACCATATACTCCATTATAATTCATATAGGCAGGATACATTGGTGCTCCTATATCACGACCGTGAACCCTAAACAGGAGTTTTAGAGCTTCTTGAGATTGAATGCTCGCAATTACTGAACTTACCGTCTGTACTGCTGCAATTTTATTACCAAGTATATTTTCCATTTCTTCAAATTTGTAATCCTGACCAAAAGTTTTCTTTATATTTTCTTTCCATTCTGTAATTTCCTCTGATGTCATTGTTTCTAATTTTTCTGGGGGTACGTTTTCATTAAATACTCTTTCCCGTAATTGAACCAGTTCTTCTTGTGCGAGATCTTTTAATTTTACTACATCATCATCCATGGTCATATCTGGTTTGAAGCCATATTTCTTCTCATATTTGACTTCTGCTTTAATTACACAATGATTTCTATTTCTTGGCAATCCTTTTAAGGTACAAGCTGCTATTAATTTATCATCAGCGGGTGGAATAGGAATTAAACAACGATAACAAGGAGTTAAGTTTAAAACTTCTTCTGAATGGGTCCGATCGAAATCAGCTTCGATTTTCTTACGAATCATTGTTCGAACGGGTGTTATTTTTGAATGTACTATTTTATCAATCTGGTCCTCAAGCTCTTCAATTTCCCTTAAGCCATCATAATAAGATTGGAAATCCCTCTCATCAAGATCCCAGAGTTTAGAGTCAACAATTTTATCAATTTCCATGGCTCTATTTCTGTATTGGATTTCAGAACCCTTGGGAATCACAATCTGTACATGACCCTCAAAACCAACAGTACCACCTTCGACCATTGGTTTTTTCAATCTCAAACATATTTTATTCAGATCCAACCGGGCATTAAAATTATCTAAAGCAGCCACTATCACGTCTGATTCTTCAAATACTGAAGAAGGTAACTTTTGTAACTTTTCAAAGTAAAAATCAACGTTTAAATAGGGGTTCATTTCCTTAAGCCTTTCAGCAGCAACTTCTGCTTTTGGTCTTCCTTCATCTCCTGGGCGAAATAGCATCTGCCGAGATAAATTTGAAACCTCAATAGTATCTAAATCAACTAATATGACTTTGCCTAATCCCATCAAGGCAAAATCTTTTGCAATTTCGCAACCGAGTGCTCCCACTCCGACTATCATCATCGTAGCGTTAGATAACGTTTCTTGATCCCAACCTTTGATCAGTTGCTGTCGAGCGAACATTCGAGATTTAAAAATCTCGTCTTTATTTTCTGCCATTTTAAATAACGTGATTTTTTTTATATTATAATTATTATATAATTAAATAAAAGCTCTTGTAGTGTTTTTAGTGAAAAAAAATCTCTTAATAATTCTTTCATTTATTTTAATTCCTATCATT
>DAOUVJ010000018.1 GCA_030667705.1 Promethearchaeota archaeon
ATTGGGGAGAAAGATGTAAGAGATAAAATAACACGGGATGTGTTTGATGAGATATATGTAATGGTTGATGAAATTAAAACAAAAATAGAACCTACAGTCATCTTTTCCCAATATTATTCATTAAATGTTTTAACTTCAAAAACATCAAAAGAAATCAGGGATTTCTCTTTTGTTGGAGGAAATGTCAGCAATAACGTTCTCATGGATGATTTTAACTTCAACTTCGCATTTATTACATTATTCAGCTTAGATTTTAGCATATTTCCCTTTATTGATCGCGTATATAATGACTTAAAAAATAATTCTCATGAATCTTTTGCCTATTATCTTTATCCTTCAATAAGTAATCACAATGAGGAAGAACTCCAGATCATGCAATCCACATTAACGCAATTCTTTCCAATTAACAAGATGAAAGGTCCTGTTACAATGTTTAATTTAGATTTCATTCCTTACTTGGGAAAACCTACGATCATTTTATCGACACAGAATTCTCAATTAATAAGTTCTAAAATTCAAAATAAATTGGGTGATCGGGTAAAATTAATTGTTGATAATGATCTATTTGAAGGGGGAAAAGCTAAAGAATTTTTAGAGCGCGTGTTTCATTCCAATAATATTACAGTTATCAACCTAATTTTATCATATGAATTTATCAATGATTATGATATCCTTAAAGCATTTATTGAGGCTTTAATTTAACTAAAATAATCTTACCAAAAGTGAGAGCATAATGGCCAAAGACAAGAAAAAGAAAAAGAAAGATAAAGAACAACAAGACTACGGTGTTGGTACATTCTCCCAGTTAATGGGCGGTTCTTCAGAAACTAAATCACAGAAAGGAAAAGATAAAAAAACCCAAAAAACAGTCGGCATCTCCTCAGGAGTTCAGCTTGGAGAACAAATCGATAGATCTAATGATAATTTATTCCTTGGAACTGATTATAGAGAAGTCTTCATACCAGAAAGATCTTGGGCAGAAATTCTTGAAGATGTTGAACATTGGACGCCATTACCATTTACTCACGGTATCGAAATGGAATTGATCATTGCGGACGATAATGGAGACTATCCACCAGGAGACGAAATGGTCTTCCGGATGAAAGAAATTGTAAAAGACGCTATAAAAATAATGGACCAGATCTTATATCAAGGAAGAGCCGATTTCTTACCCGTTCCGGATTTCATTCGACAAAAAGTCATGGCTCGTCCTTGGGGTCGGGATGACCTTGAAAAAGGATTTGCCATGGACATCCGATATAAATTACCCAATGACGCTGAAGTAGACATAGATACATTTGCTCGTGACGGCAACGTAACCGCTGTGACATATATATTGGAACTTGTAACCCCTCCGTGTGAATATGCTGAAGAGCTAGCATATTGGGCAAGCACTCTTTTCCTCTTAGCAAAAAATACTTTGCCTAATGATCTTCACATAATTGCCTCTGCCATTAATCCTGCTACTAAGGAATACATGCGCGGGTTGACTCAGGCTGACCATAGCCACATAGGCTCATTTGACTCAGACTTAGAAAAGATCCAAGCGTATTGCATGATTAGAAATTTTCTACCTCACATAATTGCTTTAACCTGCAACTCCCCGATATTGAACAATCAACCAACAGATGTAGTGAAAATAGTTAATAATCGGATTACAGCCCCCAATTGCGTGAGATCCCTAAGATTAAAAAGTAATACGACAATGCTTAGTAATAATGATCCAAAACATTTTATTCCCTATTTGACATCTGGGGATGATGATGCTATTAACCATTTCCTCCAAGTGGTTCAAAAAGCAAGCCTGGAAGATGCCCGGTTTCAGGATGTATTTCCATTTACAGACTGGAACACAATTGAAGTACGAATTAGTGATGCACAAATATCAATATGTCGTAGAATCGGTATTGCATTATTAATCCAAGCACTCTGTTATAAAGCAGTTAAACTTCTTCAGAATGGCGTATGGGTACCCGATGCTGGTTCTGAAACCATAGCCTATAACCGAAAAACTTCAATCGAGCGAGGTTTAATTTCGTTATTTCGCCCCCAAAATCTTAGTCGTGAGCATTTAGCTAAATACGATGCTACTTTTGCAGAACAATATCTCGGTCCTGAAGACCAGCCGGTAAGATACATGACTCAAGCAGTTCAAAGAATGTTTTTTTATCTGAAGGATGAGCTAAAAGAATTAGGATTTTTATATTCACCCTTCTTAAAGCCAGTGCTTCAATCGGTTTTCGGAGATGTTAGTTATGCAAAACCGCCAATTACGGAGGCCGAGTACCAATTAAGTCTATACAAATATAAACTGGACAACGGAGAAGACCCAAACATTCTCTATGATCTTATATATTTCACGATCCAATACTGTCAAGACCCGTTGAATAATCCTCTGACTGGGACATTGACGCTTCCGAAAGAAATGAGAGAGTAAATTCTTTGAACTTCGATTAATCCTATATGTCAATATCAATGAATAAATTTGCGTTCAAATGCAAAATCATTTTAATTTAAACATGAAGAAAGAAGATTTAGATCAAGTAGAATTATTGCTCGGAGAATAAAAAAAAGGGACATAAATTTAAAATTTTTAAATAACGAGTATTTTTAAAATATCGATACACGTTATACTTAAAATTATCCAAATGAGTGGCAATAATGATGAAAATTTACCAAACGAAAATGGTCAAAAACCTTCAAAACCTAAATGGTGGAAACCGTTTTGGATATTGATGGCTATTTCGATGGTAGGCTCGGGAGTTTTTACTTATTTTTTCTTACAGAGGGAATTTATACGCATTATTATTTATGAGATTATATTTTCCTTAGCCTTGGGTGGTGCCTATTATTTCCGCGTAAGACCCTCTAAGAAAGTAAATAAAGCAGTTTATATTTTAGTTGGAATCACTCCTATAGGGTTTGGATTATCCATATTATATGCTATATTTTGTGGAATTACTGGTTTTGCTAAATTTATAATGAGTTTCGAACCTCTTGGTCCTTGGTTACATCTGGGTATTATAATAGTGCTCTTCACTATTGGTGGTTTTATTGGTAATTGGATTGGTAAAAAAAGAGATTATAGACTTCCTTTAAGCCCATTTTAAATTTTTAATAAACTTAAAAAATGGTTATAAAGTAAAATCCTTAAGCCCTCTAATAGATTATGTAAATATTAATATACTGAGAGGGACTGGGAATTTATAAAAGACCACCAATGTTAAGCAGTTTTCTTGATAGTAATTCAAAAATATTTTCTACATTCTCACCAGTTTTAGAAGAACATTCGATAAAATCAAATAAATTCCGTTTCTTACCATAATCTTTAGCATATTCAGACTCGATTGTTCTCTTACCTTTTAATTCTAAATCCGATTTCCCCCCAACTAACATTATTGGTAGGTAACTTCTTTGTTCAAGAGGAGATTTTTGTATCACCTTTAACCAACCATCTAGATTTGATAAGCTAGAAAAGCGTGAAATATCATACATATATATACCTCCAGATGCTCCAATTACATAATTCGGTAATAAATTTTTGAATCTATTCTCTCCAGCAAAATCCCATATTTGTAAGTTGACATTTATATCTTCAATCTCGATGTTTTTAGTATAAAAATCCACACCAATAGTCATCTTAAAATCTTCACTATATTTTCCTGAAACGTATCGATTAACTAAAGTAGTCTTTCCTACTCCTCCATCACCAATTATACATATTTTATACCTAACGTGCGACATGATAATCCCTTGATAATTTATAATATCTTTATTATTTTATTTTGCAGAATTCCTCTTTATGGTTAATAATTTATCCCGTAGTGAATTATTTTCTTCCCTTAATTGTTCTATCTCTTCCATAAGGGTTTTAGTGATAATTACAACTTGTTCTTTAGAGAATAGGTCACTATCTTCTAATTTTCTTACTTCTACACCTCTAATTTCCAAATTTTTATCTATATAGAGAGTGGTTAGAATATTTTTTAAATCTCCGCGTAAAAATGTATATGGAAATGGAAAATCGACATGATCCTTAGATAGTTGGGTACTCAGTTTTATCTCATGTTGTTGTTTACATAACTTACAATCATATTTTCGGATAACGAAGTCATTGTTCCTATTCATACATGCATAATAGTATATTGTATTAATATAAAATTTGACATTTCAAATCGATCAATATCTTTTTCATTCTTTTTTACGTTCTACTATTACATAATTAATCAATCTTAGTGCTATAAGAAACAAGGTAACAATTTGGTAAGTAATGGCGAAGGGTAATACCAGTTGATCTTGGGCTATAATAATGGCTAAAATATCCAACCACATGAGCACCACTAGTAATAAAAACGAATATAGTACAATGCTAATATTTTCTTTCTTTACTCCCATGCACGTCCATAATAAACTCATGCTAAAAACAAATGGTAGATATATCAAATTCATTGGAGAAAACCAGTACACAGGAATGACGAATAATAATAGACCAAAACCCAAGGTTGCAAAGAAGAAAGCAATGATTGATACACGTCTTAATACTCTACGCCATAAAGATGGTTTATCTTCCCATTCAATCTTATCAATAAGGGAGGTAATAACTTTACTCCTTCCAAATTTTACTTTAAAAGTCGTTCCTTTCTTTTTTAATAGAACACCTGAGATTAAAAACATTAATAATATTTTTGCAATGCCATATTCCAAGTATACCATGAATGGAAAATGATATATTGGAGGATCATCTAGTATAGGAACAACAAGTGTAATTATAACAATACAAGCTGTAATGATGTTAATAGTGAGAATTAATCGAACAATTAATGTGGTTCTTTTTTGAATAAATTCGGATGACACCATGATTATTTAATCAAATCATAATTGGATTTAAAAATGTATTACTATGATTAAAATTATGAATGTAATGACTCACCTCCATTCTTGATTTTATTTTTTACTAAAATTTATATTAATTATCCTTTTATTATAATCAATAAAAAGACATTAATTGATTTTTGATGAAAAAGAAATTATTTGTTGTGCTAACTTCAAGTTTGAGCATTATAATTCTGAGCATTTTTATTGTAATTATTTTTGTCCCTCCAAGCAATAATCTTCAATTTTATGAGTGGAATAAAACTTGGGATGATGGAGCTGGAGAGCGAAATTATGGATATAGTATTTGTGATGATGAAAATGGTAGTGTTTATATAACAGGGTTCAGCTATTATTCTGGAGTATCATATCCTCACATTATTCAATATGATCAATCAGGAATAAAATTATGGGAGTCAACTTGGGAAGAACAGGATTACTACAGAGCAATCACAATAGATAATGAATCAAATTTATATATTGGAGGTAACAGGTACAACCCTATTTCTGAAGATTTGGATTATTTATTGATGAAATTAAACAAATCAAAACAATTAGAATGGGAAAGAACTTGGGGTACCATAGAAAATGATAGAATTAATGGAATTGCACTTGATTCCTTGGGAGACATTTATGCTGTTGGACAAACAGATGATTTTAATGTACTGCGAAAATATAACACTAATGGAAGTTTTTTGTGGGAAGAATCATGGAACGTTTACACTTCATATATTTCAGGAAAGCTTGCCATAGATTCAGCAGACAATATTTATGTTACGGGTAATTCAGGCGTTGAAATGTTTTTAGTCAAATATAATAGTACAGGAGATTTAGATTGGCAAAAAACTTTTGGAGCAGTTGATCAGAATATTCGATCTACTGATATCGTTATTGATTCTTGGAATAATATATATACTTGTGGACATGTAGATATATCATTACCAACTCCAAGCACGTATACGAATGATGTTTTTTTGGCAAAATTTAATAGCTCTGGCGTACAGCTGTGGAATGAAACATGGGGAGGATCAAGTTATGACGTAGCTTCTGGAATAGCTGTCGATCTTAATGATAATTTATACATCACGGGTATGACAAACAGTTTTGAGTACCAGAAGTTATTTGTATTAAAATTTAACTCTGAAGGAACGAAAGAGTGGAGTAATGTTTTAGATTTTAGTGTAGAGGACGTAGGTAACGATATCATTGTAGATTCATTTGGGGATATTTATGTGGTTGGTAATACTTTTACTATTGTTGATAACCAGGATATTATTGTTGTTAAAATTAGCTCTATACCTCCTTTTCAAATTCTAGGATATGATCTTATTCCTTTATTTATAGCTAGTACAATAACCCTCAGTATTATTGGAATTAGAAATATGAAATCGTACAAAAAAAATAATTAGGAAATGTTAACTTAAACTTCACTTTTTTTTTCAGTAAAGTATTATTATGGAGTATATAGTATGGTCCTATTTCCAAAAGATTAAATCTAAGTATTTAGATTGATTTTGTAATATAGAAATAAGTTAATGAATATAAAATGTTAACAGCTACAATTGAACAAAATGGTCAGAAAAGAACTGAACACGTGTTTGTTATCGACGCTCATTCTCATCTAGGGGAAGACGTTGATGGCGCCACCATGATGAATCCATTAGCACCGGGTACGGGGACTTTTGATTTCTGGGGAAATGTTCAAGGACGAATTAAAGCAGATTGGGATATAAATGGAGAACAATCCTTCATGACCAGTATTGCAGGTACTCCAACCAGAATCACGTGGTCTTTTAATCAATTTCCCTTCACAGATAAATTATATATTGCTTTGGAGGAATTAGGTAAGCGATATTCTGACTTAAAACAGAAATCGAAATTTTATGCTTTTATTGATCAAGGAGTCGTATTTCCCTTTCAAGACGTTTTTCGAGATAAACATCCTGAAGCATTATATCGGGCAAGCAACATAAATGTTTCCCGTTTTACAACTAGGTTCCCATTTTCCATGAAATTAATTGGATACGCACGTGTTGATCCCATGGAGGGAGATAAAGCAGTTAAAGAAGTAAAGTATGCACGCGAAGTATTGGGTCTTAGAGGATTGAAACTACATCCTCGGTCTGAAGGATGGATTGATAAAATAAACGAAAATAAAGTAATCAATGTTTTAGTAGAAGCAGCAAAGCATTCCATGCCCATTATTTTTGATACTAGGGGAAGAGGGACGATATTAAGCATTGCAGAATTGATAAGATCGACTAGGGCTTTCTTGAGCCAGAATCATCCTAATTTAGTTCCTCACTTCAAGGTCATCATTGCTCATTTTGCTCAAGGAAATATTGGAGATACCGAAGTATATAATGCCGTTGTTCAGCCTAATGTATATGGAGATCTATCAATGCTTCATGGTGAAGGCGCTGGAAACTTTTTTGAGGATTTTCGCCGCTGGTTTAAAGGAAGTAATAAAATTACTGTAGATAACAGAGATTGGTCAGAATATTTACTATATGCTTCTGACTATCCTTATTTTGGAGATGTACATGCTGAAAAACTCATGATTTACATAATCAATAAACGTTTTTTTGATTCGGGAGGAACAATAGCTGATACAAGAAACATTTTGGGATTAAATCAATTAAAAATATTGCCAGAGTATAATCTCTATCCTGAGCAAAAATACAAAAAGAGCCTTCCGACTACCATTATTTCTCAAACTGAATCTACGATCTCTCCTTATGAATTAGGAATAAAAGTTCTAGCAAAACTGATTATTGATAATAAAATGGACATTAAGAAGTTTTGTATTCAATTTAAAACCAACTGGGATTCTTTTAATAACGTTTTGATTGATGCGGTTAAACCTAATACGAAAGAAGAAATTCTCTTGACTTATATGGAATTAGTAAAAGATCAAATTTCTATTTTAGCTCCTCTCGCTCAAAATTCAAGATGGAATTCATTGGATATGAAGTACTTTAATCCAAAAGATAGATCTTTTTTTGCCTCCATCTTTAAACAGGCTTATTTAGCCACTGATGAGGTGCAAGCTATCAATTGCTTGAACCAAATTTTTCTTTGAAAATAAAATACCATTTCTACTAAAAAGTGAGGTAATTATCCACTATTTTTCCAAACTTTCTAAATTGGGAAATATCACCATTAAACGCACGCAAACTTACAATTTCTTTATAATTATAAATAAATTCATCCGATACTAGTTCCATATTTTTTTTATCGATTTTTGAAATCTTATTTTTTTCGACTAAATATGCAAAAATGACATTATTTTTTAATATTATATAAAATCGCTGATTTCCAAAATTAATTTGTTTAAGCCTCATACCTGGCTCTTGACCAATCAGTTCTTTCGAAAATGTTAATAGTGCAGATATAAAACCACTGATTTGAACTTCACATTGTGCAAATTTTTGTTTATCCCTTTTTATTTTTGAAAAATAAAGATGCCCTGATGTTCCTATTATAAGTAGTGCTAATACAGAATCTGATTTTGGAATTTTGAAATCATTCTCACAAATTTTCTGAATTTCTGAAAGTGATACATTTGAACAAATCGCATCGTTTAATTTCTTTGATAGATAATAAAATTTTGAGAATTTCAAAATTGATTCTTTCTTATCTAAATAGATTATAACAAATATTTCATTTTCAATATTGTTAAAATAATGAAGATATATCGTATAGTCATGGATAATATCAATTGAGATCCCTTGTTTTTTTTCTAATATTTTTTCTCTAAAAAGATCGAATATTTTCCGGATTAGCTGGTATCCTATACCTTTTTGGAAAATTACATTCAATTCTCCTCCTTCATTTAAATTGGATATTTTTATCAAACCTATTCCACTAATATCTATGGGAAATTCCAAATCTGTTTTTAAAATTATCATTTTCTTTATTAACTATTTATAGTAAGTATTGTACTAAAATGTTAAAGGAAGAACTAATATTTAAACCTTTTATTTATAACAAATAATATTTATAGTACAAAAAAAAAAAAAAAGGTATTATTACTTATATAAAATTAATTTTTAGTAAACATTTTTATATTTATTCTGTTGTATAATTGTTAAATTCAAAATTTTGGTTCTCTTGCATTTAACTTCTAAAAAAACAATATCTGTTCTTATCATTGAAGACAATCCTGGAGATGCTCGGTTAATCAAAGAAATGTTAAAAGAGTCAACTCAATATAATATTAATCTTATTGAGCATGGTACACTTAGTAAAGGTTTAGAGGAACTAATAAAGAATGAGATAGAAGTAATTTTACTAGACCTCAATCTTCCTGATTGCTCAGGGCTTAACACAATTTCTATCATCCATGAAAAAGTGAAAAATATACCGATAATTATATTAACTGGAAGAGATGATGAATTATTAGCGATTCAATCCCTTAAACTAGGAATACAAGATTATTTAGTAAAAGGAAAAATTGATCCCATATTATTAGAACGTTCAATAATGTATGCAATTGAAAGGCAGAAAGTCAAGCAAGAACTTGAACTTTCAAAAAAAGAAATTCAGGAAGAATGCCAACGGACTAATTTCTATAAAGATATTTTTATACATGATATGAGTAATATATTACAGGGGATATTATCAGTTGCACAACTATGTAAAATTCAATTAATGAATCTTGATACAACTAATGATATCATAGATATCGTAGGTGTTATCGAAAACCAAATCATTCGAGGCTCAAAAATAATCTCAAACGTTCGCAAACTATCTGAACTTGAAAATTATGAAATTGATGATGAACAAATTGAAGTACTTTCTCTTTTAAAGCCTTCAATTGATAATTTGAAAAATGCGTATCAGAATCAGAATATTCATGTAAAAATTGATACTGATCAAAACATTATTTATGTTCGAGCGAATGATCTTTTAATTGAAGTTTTTGAAAATATTCTAATAAACGCTGTAAACCATAACGAAAATTTGAATGTAGAAATAATAATTAAAATTTCTGAAGAGGACCTAAATGATGTCAGTTATATCAAATTGGAATTTATTGATAATGGGATTGGAATAGAAGATTCAAGGAAAGATTTAATTTTTACTAGAGGATCTAAAGAGAATAATTTTAGTGGCGGAATGGGTATAGGTTTGTCGCTTGTAAAAAGAATATTAAATAGCTATAAAGGAGAAACTAGAGTTGAGGATAGATTCAAGGGTGATCATACTAAGGGCAGTAATATTATAGTTTTAATACCAAAATAGGATATAATATGGAAATTTTAATTTTAAAGTCCAATATTGTTTTCAAGACTATTTGGGAAGTGTAAAACTGAAAATTGTACCTTTTCCTACTTCACTCTCAAACCAGATTTCTCCACCGTGAAGTTCTACTAATCTTTTTGTCAAAGCCAATCCTATTCCTGAACCAGAAACATTGCTACTTTTAATATTTTTTATTCTACCAAATTCTCTAAAAACCAAGTCATAATCATCCTCAGCTATACCTATCCCAGTGTCTTCGACTTGAAACTCCCAGCTATCTTCTCTTGCCATACATCTAAAAGTTATGTGACCATCCTCTGTAAATTTTATCGCATTATCAATCAGATTATACAAGATTTGCTTGAACCTAAGTGGATCACCCTTAATATGAATTTTTTCATTTACACCTTCCAAATTAATTTTTAATCCTTTTTTCTTAAATAAATGATGTACAATTGAAACGATTTCTTGTAAAATTGGGAGTAACTTAAAATTCTCAATAGCTAATTCAAATTTACCCATGTCTATTAGCGAAAAATCTAATATCGTGTCGATTAATCTTTTTAGATGATCTGCTTCTGATGTAACATCTTCTAAAAATTCCATCTGGTCTTTATTTAATTGTCCATAACTTCCATCATGTAATAATGATGTAAAACCTATTATGGCATTCAAAGGTGTTCGTAATTCATGGGACATGGTTGCGAGGAATTTTGATTTAAATTCTAAAGATGTAATTAATTTGTCTAATAATTCTTGAAGATTCCTTTCATAAATTTTACGGTCAGTAATATCGGAAAAAAAAGATTGTATTATAATATTATCAGCGATTTTAATTAACTTTGAAGTGATTTCTACATCAACTGTCTTTCCCTCTTTTCTTTGAATTGTTATTTCTATCTTTGTTGGTCCGGAAAGAATATGGATATCTTCAGTGTAATGTTTTTTGATAATTTCTATATTTTTTGAACTAAATAGATCAAAAATATCTAAATTTAAAACATCATGGATTTGAATTTGAAATAAATTTAAAGCTTTTTGGTTAGCTCTTAAAATTTTACCTTTAGCATGCACTAAAAGTATTGCTAAAGGAGCATCCTCTATAAGTGCATTCATTTCATGAAGAATTTGTTCTAATCTTTTTACTTCTTGCTCTGATTGCTTAATTGCTGTAATATCTTGGATTAATACATAGATTAGTGCTTGATTGTCTATTTTTATTGATGAAAAATTCAGTTTAAGCCAAATAATTTCGTTTTTTATTGTTTTTAAATATTTAATTTCTATCGGATTTGGGAAATTTCCTTTTAAAATTTCGCTGTGAATCTTATCAAATAAATCTAAATACTCGGGAATGACCAAAGGGGTTTCTGCATAATATCTATTGACTAACTCCTTTCTATTTAATTCAAGTATTTGCTCTAAACTTGAATTGCAATCTACAACAACTCCACTTTTATTTAAAATCAATATTGGATATGGAGATTTTTCAAATAAATCCCGATATCTTTTCTCAGATTCTTGTAGGCGTAATTCATATCTTCGATGTTCAGATACATCCCGAATAGTTAATAAGTTAGCAATTTCTCCCTCCCATTCTATTTCTACCGCGTTAATTTCTGCAATTGCTATCTCCCCTGATAAATGTAAAACAGTTATCTCCTGATTCTCTGGTCCAGTAGCGTAACCAAATTTCTCTCCGATAAATTCATTCCTATCTCGTTCAAAAAACTTTTCTGCAATTGGGTTAACAAAGCGGACAATTCCTTTCTTATCTACTATAATAATACTATCAGCATTCTCTTCTATTATTTTACGTAATCGAAGCTCATTTTTCTGTAAATTCTCTACCAATGATTCAATAGTTTTCCTCATTTTATGTCTGTCAATTGCATGAAATATAGATCGTAATAATGGATTGCTTTCAATTTGTCCTTTAACGAGGTAATCTTGAGCACCAACTTTAACTGCCTGAATCGCTAACTTTAGGTTATCCGTCCCTGTAAGCACAATGATGGGGCACTTAGAATCTTTTTCTAGTATTTGCTCTAACGTCTCTATACCGGAGCTATCCGGGAGCATGAGATCCAACAGTATAATATCAAATGAATTTTCGGCGATACAAGTCAATCCTTTTAAAAGATTTTCAGCAGAATGTAAATTGAATTTCAATTCTTTAGCTTCACTAAGGAGTTCTTTAATAATTCGTATGTCGCCAGGATTATCTTCAATTAGGAGTATTTGCATAACTTGATTTAAACCGTCATTACTCTGCATTTTTCTCTTTCTAGCTCTTTTTAATTCAATTCAATTTAATCTTATATTTATATATTCCATATATTAAGGTAATCTAATAATTGATGACCAGAATTCTATTACATTCAATATTTTTTTAACGAATTCATCTAAATCCAAAGGTTTTGTTATATAGCAGTTTGCATGATTTTCATAAGCATTTACAATATCATCTTCTGCTGACGAAATTGTAAGAACAATTACAGGAATTTGTTTAAGATTTATATCCTCCTTTATTTCAGCTAGGACTTCTCGACCATTCTTTTTAGGTAAATTCAAGTCTAAAAAAATAAGATCTGGTGTTGGATTTTCCCTGTAATTTTTCTCCTTCCTTAAAAAATGTAATGCTTCTATGCCATTTTCTACCACATGAAGCTTAATCGTCCTGGAACTTTCTTTTAAGGCTTCTATAATTAAACGAATATCACCAGGATTATCTTCTACTAATAATACCACAAATGGTGTTAATTCATTCCTTTGTTTCATTTTAATCTCAAATTTTCTATGGTTTAATTCTTAACTTCTTTAGCTGTTTTTTTCGTGATTCATTTAGCTCTTTATATCAAAGATTTGGAATTGAAAAATAAAATGTGGATCCTATACCCAACTCTGATTAACCCTTTTTTTTTCCACCAATAGCACGCCAAAATAATTGGAAAATAAAACAAATGGGAATAAATTACATGGGTTTTAACTATGATTTCAAAATAATATGTTAAAAAACATAATATTGATATTAAAGCGACTACAACTAGATATCTGATTGTTTCTTTAGGATTTTCTAATATAGAATTTATCATTCTCATCCTTTATTTCAGTCGGATATTATATTTTAATGGAAATTCTTGTTTGGTGGTAGTTTTACAATAGTAAACCAAAAATCCTCAATAGATTTTACTACTTTGATAAATTGATCCATGTCAACAGGCTTGGTGATAAAACAATTCGCATGGAGCTCATAAGTTTTGATAATATCCTCTTCTGCCTTAGATACTGTAAGAATTACTACGGGGATTTGTTTAAGATTTTTATCCTGCTTTATTTCAGCCAATACTTCACGACCATTTTTCTTCGGCAAATTTAAATCTAAGAGAATAAGGTCTGGCCGAATTGCGTTCTTAAATTCCCCTTTTTTTCTTAAATAAGCTAAGGCTTCAACACCATCTTCAACCACATTAAGATTATTATTAATATTAGCTTCTTTCATGGCTTCTTTTGTTAAACGAATGTCACCTGGATTATCTTCTACCAGCAAAATCTCAACCGGCCTAAATTTTTTACTATCTTTCATTTTTTTTCACACATTAATTTTCTTTTATAACTATACTATATTTAATTTCAGATTTGACTTAGGTACTTATACTCATTTCACATATACATTTTTATACTGTTTCAAGTAATTAAATTTTGTCTTATAGAAATTTATCTTGAATAACATTAATTTCTAACCTCTATTTTTGGAATAGAGAAGTAAAAAGTGGAACCTTTTCCTAATTCTGATTCCACCCAAATTTTACCATCATGACGTTCAATTATCTTTTTACATATAGCTAATCCTATTCCAGTACCACCAAATTCATCTTTTTTATGTAAGCGCTGAAAAATAATAAAAATCCGATCGAAATATTGAGTATCAATTCCAATTCCATTATCACGAACGGAAATTATCCACTGGTCTTTTTGAATTTTTGCCGAAATATGCACGACTGGGCTTTCCTCCTCCTTATGAAATTTTATTGCGTTAGAAATTAGATTTTGAAGTAATTGTATAAATTCTGCTTCATTTCCCATCAATGTGGGTAAAGGATCATAAGTAATTTTGGCATTAGTTTCTTTAATTGTTTTTATTAAATTATCAATAACAGAGTCTATAACCACATTAATATCAATCGATTTAAAAGGTTTATCGATTCTCCCAATTCGAGAAAATAATAATAGGTCATTTATCAATGTTTGCATTCTTTTTGCTCCATCTACAATAAAAGCAATAAAATCATCAGCATCTTGGTCTAATTTGTTTTTATAGCGTTTCTCAAGTAATTGAATAAAGCTTACAATCATTCGAAGTGGTTCTTGGAGATCGTGAGAAGCTACATAGGCAAATCTTTCGAGTTCAATATTTGCTCGCTTTAAATTTTCTAAAGTAGAAAGGAGTTCTTGCTCATTCTTCTTGATCTTAGTGATGTCACGTGCGATCTTTAATTTTACTATATTTCCATCAATATTTTTTAAGGGAGTATTAATACTATCATAGATTTTTTGATTCTTAGCTGAATGCCATTCCCATCTTACGGTATTTCCTTTAAAAACTTCCGAGTTTTTGCACCACGGACAAATATCTTTACGATCATGTAAATATTCATAACATTTCTTTCCCTCGTATTGACCAAATTCTTTAGTGTAGACTGGATTTACATACTCTATTTCATAATTTTGATCCACAATATAAATCCCATCTGTTATTGAATTAAAAATATTAAATAGATTATCTCGCTCAATTTGTAACTCTTCCTCAATATTTTTTCGCTTGATAGTCATTGCTAAAATCTCTGATACACTATTAATTAAGTCTCTTTCTTCTTGTAAAAAGAGTACTCCATCATATTCTTTTATTTCTCCTAAATACCCTGCTTCTATTATCCCTACAATCTTTCTGTCAACATTAATATTTTTTTTGAACATAAATTCTGTTTTAGCAAAGTTCTCAGTTTTAAATTCTTTTTCATTAAATATAATTTTCGAACAAGTTTTTTCGGGAAATTGAAAAGAAGTTGTTATTATTTTTACTGTTTCTTGAAATATTTGTTCCAATGATAAATCAATATTCTCAACTAATTTTGAGAGATTATATAAACCCTTTAATTCCTTAATTCTTTCTTCTAATTCATTTGTCTTCCTTAGTAAATTATTCTCTACTTTCTTGCGTTCAGTTATATCTTCTCCGGAACTTAATGTACCTATAATATCACCTTTTTCATCTTTCAAGATAGTAATGTGCCATGCAATAAGTTTCTCACTGCCTTCTTTCGTTAAAATTGGATTTTCATTATATTCTACTAGATCAATTTCTCCAGCCATTATCTTTCTGAAAACCGATTTAATTTCTTTATGCTTTTCTTTAGGAATGAAATTATTAATCCAATTTTTACCTGTAATTTGTTCTTCAGCGTATCCTAAAATTTCACATCCCTTTTTATTTATAAGTTTAACTGTTCCATCAGCGTTAATGACCAGCAGCATAACACCAGCAATATCTAAATATAATTGGTTTTCTTCCATTTTTTTCTGTAAGCTTAGGGTTCTTTGTTCTACTATATCCTCTAGGTTTCTTGAGTATTTCTCCAATTTTTGCTCAGTTAATTTACGCTCAGTGATATCTTGAATTTGAACTAAATAATTACTTATCTCCTGTTTATCCTTAATATAAAGAGGTGAGAGCACCATATCAAGGTGTATAACTCCCGATTTTGTAGTCCCATATAGATTTAATTGTTTGACTTTATCAAAATCAAATTCTCCCTCGTAGCGTATTGTTTTTCCATCCTTCAAGATCTCTTTTTCTTTTTCAGGGATATTTGGATCATCAAAAAGCTTGAATTCTTCTATTTCTTTGATATCAACTATTCCAAATAAATCTAAACAAGCTTTATTTACCTTAATTAGAAGACCATCAGAATCGTATAGCTCAATAGCTATTGGTGAGTGTTCAAAAATCGCTATATATTTTTCTTCAACTTGCTTACGTTCAGTTATGTCTCTGACAAAAGCCAAAGCATTCCATTTTTCGTTCACTCTTATTGAGGATATAGATAATTCTACGGGAAATTCTGCCCCATCCTTTCTTATTCCTTCTAATTCAAGCGTTTTTCCTATAACTGCCCCTTTACCCGTTTTTCTATATAACTCCATGCCTTTCATAAATGATTCATGATAACGTTTAGGAGCAATCAAAAGATGTAAATTCTTACCCACTACCTCATTTTCAGAATATCCAAAGATTTTCTCTGCCTCTTTGTTCCAATATGAAATTACACCATGATCATCAATTTGTATTATAGCATCTTGTGCATTCGAACTTATCATTCGAAATTTTTCTTCGCTTTTCTTCAATTTTTTATATTCCTTCTCAGAAATTTTATCAGAATTACTCATATTTTAAATCACGTATTTCTATATTGTTATATTAAATTATACTTAACTTTCACACTTATTATACTCAATAACATACCTACTTACTCAATAACTTAGATAACAATTATTTTTTTATTAAAAGATTCTCGTTTTCGCTAGTTCATTTTCTGATTTCTAATATTAAAATTTTTATATTTTTGAAGTGTGATAATCTTTAAAATTAAATTATTATTTTGAACTATAACATTTCAATTATTTGTATGTAAATATTATCTTACACTATAAATAATATAATAAATATATAAATCTACTTTATAATAGTTTTTAGTGTAAATTAGGATTTTTTTTGAATACAAAATGACGAGAAAGTAATTATTTAAATACATTGTAAACATTATTTTTTTTGGATAAAATTAGACAATTTATAATCCCGAAAAATAATTTGCTTTAATTTGTTTTTAAGTTGGGTTGAAACTACTTGAGATTGATTTTAAATTATAAGGTCAATAGAATAAAAAGTAGACTGAAAAAAACACAGGAAGTAATAAGATAATGTGCTTACAAAACCAAGAGGAGGGAGATAAAGATAGAACAAGTAAATCAATTAACATTTTATTAATCGAAGACAATGAAGGAGATGTTCGCTTAATAAGAGAAATGTTAAAAGACATTAGTAATATATCATTTAAAGTAGAAGCTTCTGGTTTACTTATTAAAGCATTAAAAACACTTGAGAGTCGTAAATTTGATGCGATTTTATTGGATCTTAATCTTCCTGATAGCGTCGGGATTGAAACTGCGTCTAAGACCTTAGAAGTTGTCCGTGATACTCCAATTATCATTTTAACTGGTTTAAATGAGGAGCGTTTGGCAATTTCAACAGTGAAAATGGGGATTCAAGATTATCTAGTTAAAACACAGTTAAATAGTATGTTGTTGGTACGATCCATCCAATATGCAATTGAGCGTAAGAAGACTGAACAGAAATTAAAAGAATCCGAAGAAAAATATAAGGATCTATTCGAACAGACCCCTATGGCGATATTATTAATTAATTTTGAGGGTATAATTGAAGATTGTAATACCTCATCGGAAGTTTTATTTGGATATACCAAAAAAGAACTTTTAGGGATTGATTTTTTAAAATTTGATAAAATTCCTCTTGACACAAAACTCATATTAGCAAAGAGTTTCTCTAAATTTCTAACAACAGGAGTTCCAGAACAATCTGAAATACAAATGTATAGAAAAGATGGAAAAATGATTTGGATTAATTCACACCCAATTAATGTTAAAATAGATGAAAAATCATACGTTTTAGTTTTGATTCAAGATATTACTGAGCGCAAGAAAGCGGAACAAGAATTAATATCTGCTAAAAATGAGTTATCTTCTATATATGAACAAACACCGTTAATAATTATTCTTGTTGATAACGAAAGAAGGGTTCGAAAGGCTAATAGATTAGCAGTAGAATTTGCAGGCCGGCCCGAAGGAGAAATGCTAGGACTTCGTGGCGGTGAGGCTCTTCGTTGCTTAAATTCATTATATGATTCTCGCGGATGTGGTTTTGGTCCATTTTGTCAATCATGTAACGTACGTAATGTTGTTCTAGACACATTTGAAACTAATCTTAGCAAAATCAATGTTGAAGCTTCCCTTCCTTTTAAAATTGATGGAGAGGAGCAAGAATTATTTTTACTCGTTTCAACCGTTCCATTAGACATTGATGGAAAGACAATGGTTATCGTTACAATAAATGATATTACTGAACGTAAAAAAGCAGAATATAAGCTTAAAGAGTCTGAAGAAAAATATCGTAGTCTAATTGAAAATGCTGTTATGGGTATACTAGAAATTGACATGTCGTTAAACAAAATTTCGTATATTAACCCTAAATTATTAGAAATCGTTGGGTATACAAAGGAAGAATTGAAAGATAATAGTATCTTTTATAAACTAATACATCCAGAGGATCTTGAAGAACTTCCTATGTCGATTAGAGACAGGGATGTGGAATTTAGAATATATTCAAAGGAGGGAAAGCTAAAATGGCTATCGGGAACGAGGAAATATACTATTTCGGAAAATGGTGAACCTATCAAAATGCGATTGTGGCTACAAGATATTACTGAAAGGAAAGAAATAGAGGAAATCAAATCAAATTTACTAACACGGTTTTCCCACGAGTTCAAAACACCATTAATTTCAATAAAGGGGTTTGCTGATTTCTTATTAGCTACACATGAAGATAAACTTGACAAAAAAGCACTTTCATTTCTTACTAATATCAAAAATGGGAGTGAACGGTTAAATTCTCTTGTAAATACATTTATTGAAAGTTCTCATTTAGACAGAGATTTTTCAAAATTGGAATTATGCAGTGAGAATTTATTTACATTAATAAAAACAGCTATAAGAGAGGTGAAAGGGTTAGCAGACTTGAGAGATCATATTATCAATGTAAACATGCCCGAAAATCTAATGGTAGAAATAGATAAGGAAAAAATCTACACGGTTATCACTAATCTTATATTCAATGCTATTAAGTACACTCCAACAGGAGGAATAATTTCAATCATATCCAAAATCGAGGAATATCTTAATTCAATTTCTATAATTGATAACGGAATTGGGTTCACGAGTTCTGAAAAAGAAAAGTTATTTAAGAAATTTGGAAAAATCGAAAGATATGGCCATGGTTGGGATATCATTACTGATGGAATTGGAATGGGTTTATATATTTCAAAACAAATAATAAATGAACATGGTGGTAAAATTTGGGTCGAATCTCAAGGAAGAAATAGAGGATCGACATTTACTTTTACTATTCCAATTAGGAAAAATAAAGATAGTTAATCTTATGATAAATATTTAAACAGAAATTCAAAATCTACTAAATTGAATGGTTTTAAAATGTACCCATCTGCTTGAGTTTCTTCCATTTTTTCTTGCACTTTAAAACCCGGTATAGCAGTTAGAAATATGATTGGGATATCTTTATATATTTCATTTTGTTTAATCTGCTTACATATCTCAAATCCACTCACATCGGGTAAGATAATATCAAGAAGTATAATTTTTGGAGTGTTCAGAACCATCTCCTCCAAACCACTTGCACCAGTATAAACTCCCTTACATGAATAACCTTTACTTAAAAAATAATTTGTTACAAGTTCAACGGTTGGTAAATCATCCTCTATTAGAAGCACATCAAATTGAGATTGTTCTGCACTAGTTGTATCCTTTTTAGGAATAAACTTGTTTTCCAACTGTTGAGTGTTATCTAATACATTTTCTACTATTGATACAATCTCCTCATTTAAATCTAATTTGTACTTTTCAAGGATGAGCTGTAAAAAGCCCTTAATGATAGTTACCCTTTGTTTAAAATAATAAATTGCATTAGGATTTAATTGATAATCAAGATTTAGATTAAAATTTCCTACTTCTTTTGATTTTTCTTTTATATATTCATTAACGCTCACTCGAATTAATTTTGAGAGAGTTTTAGATTCTACATTTTTAATAAAATCTTGCCAATTTTTTTCTGTTTCACGAGAAACGTATACCGAAATTCTTTTCTTGTCACCATAATAATTCTTCTCACCCTCTTTCCATCTTTTAAAACCTTTAGTTAATTCACCCTGCCAAATTGCTTGTCTTCCAGTTTCTTCCTCATAATTATCCATTTCTTCAGTTCTATTAATATTATCTGGAATTGTTATCACGATTTAGAATTAATTTTTTATACTAAATATTATGATTCAGTACTTTTTTCAACTATTAATTATAATATTATGGATAAAATATAAAAATTTAGTGGAAAATTTTTATTTTGTTTGCATTAAAATTGTAATTCTGTTAATTTAGTTTGAGAAAAATAAAAATTTAACGAGTCACCAATCCTTTTTTCACAAACATTTCTTTAAGTTCAGAGATAACTAGGCTTCTTTGATTTTGTTTTGATTCGCCAGGTGATTTTAGGATTTTTGGGGGTGGAGGTGGTGGTTTAAGAGAATTAAGTGAGACTAATGTATCTTTAGATTCCTTAGTAGGAGCCATAGGAGGAGTACTTGTAGTTGAAGTTAATGATAATGATTTTTTTGCGTCTTTTATCTTAGCTTCAGTAATTTTTTCAATATTTTTAGCTTTTTCATCCATTGCATCAGGGGGAGCTAAAACTTTTAACCTTTGAGGGGGTCCGATACCCTTTTTTGTTTTAATTTTTGATGATGATGTTATTTTTTTCTTTTTTTTCTTAGATTTATCTTTAACCACAGTTAAAGATTTATCTGCAAAATCAATTGGAACTTTTTCAAAGGGCACAGAAAAAAAAGACTGAGAAAGATCAGAGGGGACTAGTCTAAATAAAATTCGCTTGACTTCAGATAATTCTCCAACAACTTTATCCATTAATTTTAAATTAATATCTAATATTTTCTGAAGCTTTTCTTCAATATCAGGTAATATTTTTTCTGCTACTAAATTGTTTTTATCTTTCGAGAATATATTTTTTATGCTTTTAGCAATTTCAGGTTCAGTGGAATAAAAGTTATAAATACTCGTTGGTATTATTTCGAAATTCCAAGATTTCTCATTACTCATGAAAACATTAGATATTTTATCAGTTAAATATTCAAGTTTAATTTGAAAATCAGGATCGTCAACAATATCTGAATCTGCCTTATTTAATAGTACTACAAAATATGGATTCTCATTAAGAAATCCTAGAATCTCAAGAATACCGTTTAAATAATTAACAGCATCCTCATAGCGTAAATCATCTTGTGAATCAAAAACATAAATTAAAACATCAACATTTATAAAAAATCGTTCAGGAGATTCAAGATATTCTTCAATATGATCTTTTTGACCTCCTAAATCCCATAAAACTAAATCTAATTTTTCTGATTGATATTCTTCAACATTCGCACCTATAGTAGGTTCTAAGTTAATCATATCATTGTAATTATAGTCATTCATCATTCTATTTAGTAATGATGTCTTCCCCGCATAGTCTAAACCAGCAATGACCGTCTTCATTTTTATCTTTTTAAGATAAAGATTTCTTTTATTCCAGGAATTTGCGATTAAATAAGCTGCAACTAATGCTGCATTGAATGTTGATTTTTCAATAAATACTTTTTTGGCACGATTCTCATAATCAGCTACTTTTAATGAAGACAATTCCCTAATTGTGCTAACATCAATTTTTTTAAATTTTTTTATATCCTCAATTTTAATATTTTTTAACTTATCAATACTTAAATCGAGAATAGAACTTAGACTAGTTGGATAATAATCAATATTTAAAAATCGATCACAAAAATATTTTACAATTGTTTTTGCTGATTCAGACATATTTAAGTAATAAATCCGACTTTTTTAAATTTTTACAAATAGTTAAATTTTTAGTTCAAAAATTATTTTTTAGAATATATTTTTATACTATTTTTGAAACTGATTAGGCAAAAACGATAAAATTATATAGGGGTTTTATAACAAATTTAATGAGAAAAGATCTTTTGTTATAAATAAGACAGAATATTTTTTAATTTTTATAACAACTCTAATATATTTAGAGGTTAAAATATAGAATTGAAAGAGATAGCAGATGAGGATTTTAATGGTTATTATCAATTATATAAGAAAGCATTAGACGAACAGCCTTTTATAATTGTTATAGGAAAATATGACCATATTTTGGGTCCGAGAGCTTTATATTCTTCGGTCGATTTAAAAGATGAGGGTTTTGTTAGAAATCTTTTAAGGGATGCTCTAAATACCAAGAATGAATTTTTAATTTTAGATTTCAATCAATTCTATTGTCAAATTTATAAAATCGATGTGGTTGACGAAAATGCGAGGGGAAAAAAACAACTTTACGCTATAATATTACTTCGCGATGTTGCATATCCTTTGATACCGATGCTGCATTTTAAAAGAATTGGCATGATTTTTCGTAAGATCGCCACTGAAGAAATATTAAATAATAACATAACCGCTTTTGAAAACTTCTTTAAGGAAGTAAGTGACATATATATGAAAAAAGGTGAAGTGCTACCCTTAGAATCTACTAATTTGCAAATTAGAAGTGGAATTAACACAATTCAGGGTTTCTGTGAATTAACATTAGAGCAAATAAAAAAAGATGATAATATATCTAAGGAAGATATAAAAAGTTATATTGAGCTAATGCTCGATTCGTGTGATGATATTACAGATGCATTAGAAAAACCATTCTCATCAGCTAGTAAATAAAAATAGGAGTAATTAAATGTATCAAAATAAAAAATTAGTATTAGTAGGCCCTCCGGGTGTGGGAAAGACAACAATTAAAAAAATATTTTTTGATAAAAAAAGCCCAACTCAATTATTAGAAATGCCATTAGAGCCATCGAGAGGGATTAATTCAGATGCATACTCTTATTTAAACTCACAATTAGGAATTTTCGATTTAGCGGGTCAAGAAAACAAAAGTTGGTTTTCAAAAAAAGGGAGTGAAATTTTTGAGAGAAGCAATGCGATAATTTGTATTTTTGATATTAGTAATTCCCTAGAGTCAATTATTGAATTTCTTATTAAGATTCATAAACTTAAAGAAGAATTAGATTTATCCAAATGCTATATTTCTGCATTTTTACATAAAACTGATAAGGTAAATCCTTCATACGTAAATCAAAAAATAAGGAGAATAAAGGAATTTTTTACAACTCAACATATCTTGGGGGATGAATTCCAAATATTCAGCACATCTATTATGAAGAATTATTTTTATGACACTTTCTATACTATCTCTGAAATCTTGAATAAGCTTTATGACGATAGTATATTAAGCGTGGATCCTAATGAATTTAATAACATGAAAACAGATATTTCTTTCATCCTAAAGAATGATGCTTTAAAACAATATTCTACTAAATCGTCTGCTAAAGAAAATAATATGAATAGTGAATTGATGTTAGTGCATCTAAAAAGATTGGAAAAGTTTGGTTTAGTAAAATCTACTGATAAATTTGAATCTTTTCAGTTAACAGAAAGAGCAATGTATTTTAAAATTGGCTGGGAGCAAGAGAGGAATAATAGTAACAATGATGATTTGAGTAGAAATATCGAAATGTTTCACGTATTATTAATTTTAAATTACAACAATTAGTTCTATTATATGATTATAAAAATAAGCGTATAGTTTTAAAGAAAAGAATGGAAGAAATAAACTCAAAAATTAAAGAAGCATGCAATGACGGCCAAGGTAACAGAATCTTGGAATCATTAGAGTTTTATAAAGAATTTATTGAGCTTGTAAATTTTGCATTTTTGGTAATCAACCCAGATAATAAAATTGCTTATTGTAACTCTACAGCTGCAAATTTATTTGGTATCGACAATGGAGAATTAAAATCTTTAACTATTTTTGATTTATTTTCTCAGATAAGGAGTTATACATTTGAAGAAGAATCACTTGTTCAAAATTACAATGATGGTAAAAGTATTAATAATGAAGTTGTACAAATTAAAAGGAAAAACAATAGTCAAATTTGGATGAATTTATGCTTAAAACCTATATTAAATGAAAATGAGCAAATTACTTGCACTATTTTAACAGGTTTAGATATTTCTGGAATGAAAGATTATGAAAATCAACTTAACCAAATAATGAACTTTGAGAAATTAATTACATCAATCTCATCTCAATTCCTTGGCACATTAGATTTTAATAAGGCTATTAAAGACACCCTTAAAAGGATAGGAATTTCTAAAATGGTTTCTAGAGTGTATCTTTTTTCTTTTGATGAGAGTAACGAATACTTAATAAACACTCATGAATGGTGCGCTGAGGGCATTGAGACTCATATAGACTTCTTTAGGAAAACGCCACTAAATAAATTTCCGTCTGTTAAGGAAAATATTCTCTCGGGAAAGTTCGTCAGCATTGAAAATAGTTTAGATTTTTCCAAGGGCTCTTCTAACCTAAGAAAAATTCTTTCAAGCAGGTGTGTTCGAGCTACATTGGCATATCCTATATATACTAATGGTATAATTTCTGGCATTTTAGGTTTTGATGATGAAAAGAAACCTAGAGTTTGGGCACCCGAAGATTATTCTCTTATAAAAGTTGTTTCACAGATCATTGGTAATGCTTTAGAGCGAAAAATTGATGAAGATAAAATACAAGAATCTGAAGAAAAATATAGGAACATTCTTGAAAGTATTAAAGAAGGATATTTTGAGGTTGATTTATATGGCAACTTTACTTTTTTTAATGATGCTTTATGTGAAATTACCGGTTATTCTAGGGAAAATCTACTCAATTTAAATTATAGTGAACTATACGATGATGATACAAGGCAATATCTATATGAAGAATTTAATAAATTACTCAAGATTAAAAACGTTTTTAAGATGTTAGAATATCCACAGAAAAAGAAGAATGGTGAACTTATATATCTTGAATCTTCTGCTTATTTAAAATATGATGTTAATGCTATTACGGGATTTAAAGGATTTGTTAGAGATGTTTCTGAGAGAAAGAAAGGAGAATTTTTAAGAAGGAGTTTTAATCAGAAGCTTGAAGAGAAAGTGTTAATAAGAACGAATCAGCTTACTGAAGCACTTGATAAACAGAAATTATATCTTGATCAAATTATTAAAAGTTCATATTTTAAAACGGAATTTTTAGCAACCATGTCACACGAATTACGAACACCTTTGAATTCTATTATAGGATTTACTGATTTACTACTAGAAGGCATATATGGCAATCTAAATCCCGAACAATTAGAGTTTATTAAGGATATTAAAAGTTCAGCGGAACATCAATTTGATATGATCTCACAAATATTAGATATTTCTAAAATTGAGTCAGGTCAGATTTCACTGAAATTCGAGGATATACACCTATTGGATTTTATGAATAATATATTATCTACCTTAAGATCCCTAATTAATGAAAAAAAGTTAGTATTAGAAATGAAGGGTATTAAAAAGAAACATTTAATTAAGGCAGACCCCCATAAACTCAAACATATAATAGAAAACCTTTTGAATAATGCGATTAAATTCACTGAAAAAGGATATATTATTATAGAATTTTCTTATTACAAAAATGGATGGGAATTATTAATCAAGGATTCTGGCATTGGTATAGCAGAAGAGAATTTTCGTCTCATTTTCAAAGATTTTAAAAGAGTTAAATCACCCTTCGTAGATTCGACACCAGGTTCTGGTTTGGGTTTAGCTCTAACTAAGAGAATTATAGAACTTCATGGTGGTAGAATTTCATTTAGTAGTAAACTAGGAGAGGGTACAACATTTAGGATTAGAATCCCAAATGAACCCAAAAAAAATGATACATTTGTAATAGAACAATTTTTGGGAAAATTATAAATTGAAATGATATTAAAATGTTACATAAAAAAGAAGAGCTTACAATAAATAGCACAGGTGATCCATTAACGCTTCTAGAGAATCCATTACTTCCTTCGAGAGGTGTAAATTCAAGTGTATATTCTTTATTTAATTCTGACTTAGGAATATTAGATTTAGCAGAAGGAGGAATTAATAAGTGAAATCTGTTTCATCAATAAACATTAAAGAACAGAAGAAAGTAGAAGAAGAATTAAGATTATTGAGCCAATATGCTCAAGATGCAATAATTCAAATGAATATTGATGGTTTAGTTACTTATTGGAATAAATCTGCCGAGAGATTATTTGGATATACTGAAAAAGAGATGATAGGCAAGAATTTACATTCCATTCTTGTTCCTGAGCGTTATCACAAGGCTTATAAAATAGGTTTTTCTAAATTCAAAAAGTCTGGACAAGGTGCAGCTATTAATAAAACACTTGAATTAGAAGGAATAAGAAAGGATGGAGTAGAATTTTCAGTAGAACTCTCTCTTTCAGCAGTTCGTATAAAAAATGAATGGAATTCAATAGGAATCATAAGAGATATTACCAAACGCAAGAAAGTAGAGGATAATTTACTAAGGAAGACAAATGAATTAGAGGAAAGAATTAAGGAATTAAATTGTTTATATAATCTTTCAAAATTAGTTGAGAATATTGATTTATCATTGGAACAAATATTTCAAGAAACAGTAAAAATATTAACAACCTCTTTTCAATTTCCCGAGAAAACTTACTCGAGAATTATATTTAATCAAAAAGAATTTAAAACTGAGAACTTTGCTAAAACAGAATTTATGATCAAGAAAAACTTAAATGTTAACAGAAAGATTGTAGGGCGAATAGAAGTAGGGTATTTGGAAGAAATAAAAGATTATGATGGAGAACTCTTTATACAAGAAGAAAGAGACTTGACTACTAGTGTATCTGAAATTTTAGCAATGGCTATCAAGCGAAAAAATGCAGAGGAAAAATTAAAAAGAACGTCTGAAACGACAAAAAAACTCTTAGATTCATTACCCATAGGAATAATTTTAGTGGGGTATGATAAGAAAATAAAATCTGTTAATAAAGTTGCTTTAAAGTTATTAGAAATGAATGACGAATTTGAAATTTTAGGGAAAAAATGCCACCATAACATGGGCGTATCTGAAATTGGTTCTTGTCCTCTTATTGATCTTGGACAAAAAATAGATCAATCTGAAAAATGTTTAATTAATAAGTTTGGTAAAGAGGTTCCGATTTTAAAAACAGTTACACTAATTACACTTGGAGATGACAATTATTTGTTAGAAGCTTTTGTGGATGTATCATCACTTAAAGAAACAGAAGATAAATTAAAAGAAAGTCAAGAAAAATATCTCGATTTATTAGAGACGTCATCATTAGGGATATTGGACATTAATGTAGTTAATGGAAGTGTAGAATATTTAAATCCCAAATTATCAGAACTGCTTGGTTATTCAAAAGAGGAGTTAATTGCTAACAATCTATTTAAAAAAATAATGCATCGAGAAGATATTCAAAAACTTTTTAGAGCGCGTGATGATGATGGAGATTTAGAATTTTTAATAAAGACTAAGGATGATAAAAGAAAATGGTTGGCATGCACTAAATTATCTCAGTACAATAAAAAAGGAGAATTAATCAAATTAAGGTTATGGTTGCAAGATATTTCAGAAAGAAAAAAAGGGGAAATTTTAAAAAGATTATTTACTGAACAGTTAGAAAAAAAAGTACAATCTAGAACAAAAGACCTAATGGAAGTTTTAGAGAGACAAAAGTTATACTTGGATCAGATCGAAAAATCCTCTCGATTTAAAACTGAATTTATGTCAACTATGTCTCATGAATTGAGAACCCCTTTGAACGCAATTATTGGTTTTACAGATTTGCTTTTAGAAAGTGCTTTTGGTGGGTTAAACGAAGAACAGTTAGAATTCGTAAAAGATATTGATGAATCTTCTAACCATCTTTTAGAAATGATAACTGATATTTTAGATATCTCCAAAGTTGAAGCGGGTCAGGTTGTCTTAACAG
>DAOUVJ010000151.1 GCA_030667705.1 Promethearchaeota archaeon
ATTATATACACTTCAAGGATCATCGACGCTCAAGAAGCCTTGAAAATGGGTTTGGTCAATGAAGTTGTTCCGTTGATGGAACTTGAAGATCGAGTCAAAACAATGGCAAGATTAATGATACAAAATTCAGGTAGAGCAATTGCACTTTGTAAGCGATTGATTCAGGAGGGGATATATAACAACGAACATGGGTTTAAAATGGAAGGAGAGGCTTTTCACGAGCTTTTTACTTCTGGAGAACCTAAGAAAAAATTAAAGTTATTCTTAGAAAAGAAATAAAGTATTCTATTAGAACTCTTGTATATCCCATATCTTACAGGAAGGTTTCCTGTAATGGCTATAAAGCTAATCTATACTACCTTTTGCGCTAATCATTGTTCTACTGCACCTTCAGCATATTTAAAGTTTGAAATTAATTCATTTCTATTTCATATTATTTATAATATCTAAAGAATAACACTAATTTAGAAATTAATATTATTATTATTATTATTATCATTAAAAAATTGAAAAAAAAATATCAAATTCACATATTTACATGACACATTATAAACCTTATCCTTTTACAGCAATAGTAGGACAAGATTTAATGAAATTAGCTTTAATTTTAAACGCTATTAATCCAAAAATTGGTGGAGTTTTAATAAAGGGTACGAAAGGAACGGCAAAATCTACAGCAGTAAGAGCATTAGCAGATTTACTTCCTGAAATTGAAATTGTAAAAGATTGTCCTTTTAATTGCAATCCTAATAATTTAAAAGAATCGTGCCATTCATGTCAAGATAAAATTATTGCAGGCGATATTAAAGAAGAGAATATTGTCCTTAAAGAAATGAGAGTTATTAATTTACCAATTAATTCTACAGAGGATCGTGTTGTTGGTACTATTGATATTAAAGAAGCACTCATGAAGGGAATAAAAGCCTTAGAACCCGGAATATTAGCTGAAGCAAATCGAAATATACTTTATATAGACGAAGTAAATCTTCTTGCAGATAATGTAGCGGATATACTTTTGGATAGCGCTGCGATGGGTTTAAATATAATTGAACGTGAGGGGATTAGTTTTCACCATCCATCTAATTTTATCTTGATAGGAACTATGAATCCTGAAGAAGGAAACTTGAGACCACAACTTTTAGATCGCTTTGGGTTAAGTATAGATGTAGAACGTATTGAAAATGTTGATCAAAGAGTTCTAATAATCAAATATGTTGAGGATTTTCAGAAAGATCCAAATAATTTCTATAGTAAATTTAAAAAAAAACAAAAGGACTTAAGAAATAAAATTGTAAAAGCTCGAAAAAGCCTAAATTTAGTTCAAATTTCTGAAGAGGATTTAAAAAAAATTGCTCAATTATGTATAGATTTTCGAACTGACGGACATCGAGCGGATATAACAATAACTCGTACGGCAAAAACTGTTGCAGTATTCAATGATAGGACTGTAGTAAATGAAGATGATATTAAAATTGCTGCTAAATTATCTTTAAACCATAGGTTAAGGCGCTTACCTTTTGAAGATCAGACTTTTAACGAAAAAGATCTTGAAGATATGTTTGAAAAACAAAAAGAGTTAAAAACAGACAAGAACAACTTGAATGATATTACTGGCGATCATCAAATCTTAAACATCAAGGAGGAAGTATTTTAAATAAATAAAAATATAAAAGCAGATAAAATCATTCAAAAAAAAAAAATAAGAAAAGAAATGAACATATCTGGACAAAGAATCATACATCCAACTACTAGCGTTCGTGGAAAATACATAGGGGGTCAAAAACCTAGGGGTCTTAAAATTCCTATGTCTCACGATATTGCGTTGAACGAGACATTAAATGAGGCCGCATTAGAACCTGAAAATAGAGATGCAATTAAGAACGGTGGAAATCTAATTATTAAGGAAGAACACATTCACATAAAGAAAAGAATGGGTAAATCAAGTTATTTAATTATTTTTTGCGTTGATGCTTCTGGTTCGATAGGAGCTAATGGTAGAATGGAAGTTGTAAAGGGTATAATTTTTTCCATTTTACAATCAAATTATGTGTATCGTGATAAAGTATCACTAGTTGTGTTTCGAAAAGATAAAGCAGAAATAATTTTACCACCAACTAGAAGTACAGATTTAGCTTATAAATTATTAAAAGAAATTCCGACTGGTGGAACCACTCCTCTTGTTGCTGGCTTAATAAAAGCTATGGATGTTGCGCTCGAAGAGAATCGAAAAGAATCTGGATATATTCCTCTTATTATTCTCTTAACCGATGCAAGAGGTAATGTTTATTATAAAGATGCTATTGATGATGTACTAAAAACGGGAGAACAAATCTCAAAACATAATATAGGCACAATTATTATAGATGTTGAAGATTCTAATGTAAAGTTAGAAATTTGTAAGAAATTAGCCAAATCAGCCAATGCAGCATATTACCATATAGATAATCTAAATAATGAGAAATTGAATGAAATTTTAACCATTGAAGGGGTTTTAGAGATAAATAAATAATAATTTGATTAGTAAAATGAAAGAAAATTCAGAAAAAATACCCAAAATCTCCCTTATCACCGCCTCAGTTTTTATGAAGTGGATGACCGAAGGTATAATTGAAATTTATCAACAATTTGGGCGCCTTTTTACTTTTAAAATATATTTTTTAAACGATGTTAACGATGGAAAGATCCCAAAAGAGGAATTTATTGAAACTATTTATGAATCAGATATAATGCTTATTGATATCAGGGGTCATTGTTTAGCAGTTGACATTCTCGAAGAAGCTTACGGAAAGATGGAAAAAGAAAATCTTCAATTATTCGAAAAGAAACAAATAATAACGTTAATTGGAGGAAGTCCTCAGCTTATGAGGTTAACTAAAATTGGTTCTTTTATGGGCCGGAAAATTCCTTTACCAAAGAAGAAATTAGAATTAGGCTTCGATGAAATACCAAATATTACCGAAGCAATTAATAAAGGCATGAAAATAGACCAAATTATAAGAAAATTTTCAAAAATGTTTCCATTTGGATCTTTTAAACATATTAAAAACTGGGTATATTTAAGAGATTATTGGAGTCATGGTTTTGCAGGAATAGCAGAAAACCATAAAAATTTGATTCTCTTTCTTTTAAAAAATTACTTGGGATTCAAAGACTTAAAAGTGTCTAAACCACTGAAAATTCCTGAAATTGGGATATACGATCCAAATTCCAACAAATATTTTGAAACTTTAGACAAATTTTTACAATTTAAACCTATAGATCCAAATAAACAGACAATAGGATTATTTTTTTATGGATCACTTTATTTTGAGCAATCATTACCGATAATTGAAGAATTTGTAAAAAAATTCTCTAATTTTAATATTATTCCTGTTTATTCAGAAGTATTATACAATGTGGAAGCTCATCAAAACTTTTTTTTTAAAAATGACAGAAATCTCGTGAGTATTGTTCTCAATTTTCAATATTTTCAGCTTAATGGAGGACCTTTTGGAGGAGATTCTTCTATAACTTTAGATTTATATAAAAAAATGAATGTCCCCCATCTCAATCCATTAATTCAATACGATCTTCTCTATGAAGATTATCTTAAGTCTGAACAAGGAGCTATACCAATAAACCAAGTAATATCGATTGTAATGCCGGAATTAGACGGAAGAATCGAGATGATGACAGTTGGATGTATGCAAAATTTAGGTTACTCCGAAGAGATACACTCAGATGTCTTAGAAGTAGCTTCTATTTCTCATCACATCGATTTTATAGTTGAGAGAGTCAAAAAGTGGCTTAATCTGCGTATTAAGGAAAATTCTGAAAAAAAAATTGTTATAATTATTTATAATTATCCTCCCAGCGAGGATAAAATAGGAAATGCTGCCTACTTAGACGTCTCAGAATCCGTTGGAAATTTGATTTCCATTTTAATTCAAGAAGGATATAACTTTGAAAACATACCAGAAAATAAGAATCTAGCAGATTTGTTTATTGAAAGTGGAACATTAAATAATTCTAAATATATAAATGTCAATAACTTCAAGGGAGTACTATGGAGTAATGATGAATATTCAAATTACTTTAATCAATTACCTGAAAACCTACAAAAAGAAATAGTTGATTATTGGGGTGAAGTACCTGGGAAAATTAATGTGACAAATGATCATTTTAAACTTCCTATTCTTCAATTTAAGAATTTATATATCGCATTGCAACCTGCCAGAAGCCTAGTCTCTGGAGATCCTAACGATTATCACGATAAAAACCTACCTCCACATCATCAATATCTTGCTTTTTATCGTTATCTTGAAAAAATATTAAATATTGATGCTATGATTCACTTTGGAACCCATGGAACCGTTGAATTTCAACCAGGAAAGCAAACATCTGGTGGTCCAGATGACTTTTGCTTAAATCTCATAGGAACGATCCCAAATTTGTATTATTATCACATAACAAACACAAGTGAATCTGCAATCGCTAAAAGAAGAGGAAATGCTGTTGTAATAAATCATGCTGGACCCACTTTTAAAAATTCGGATTTATATCAAGAACTTGCTAATTTAGAGTCCTTGATCTCAGAATATCAAAATGAAAGTGTTTTAAATTCGAGGGAATCAATTGAACCAGTAATAGCTGAAAGAATTAGAGATTTAGAATATGATATTTCTGAATTGGCTAAAAATCTAAATTTTGAATATTCTTCTATTGATGAGCTTGATGATTTATTATATAGATATAAAACTTCAGTTATTCCAATGGGACTTCATGTATTAGGTAGAAATTATACTATTGAAGAAAAAAAAGATTTGATTCTTCAAATTCTATTGAATTCAGGGGAAATACCTGACGATTTAAAGGATGCTTTATTAAAATTTGAACAACAAGAAAAACAGAAATCAAATATTTTAGAAGAATATCTAAAAGAAATTGTAGAAGGGCTCTATGGTTCAAGAAATATAACTAAACCATATGAGATAAGCGAGGAAGAACATTTGATTTTGATAAATTGGGTTAAAAATTTCCTTTTTAACATTGACAATTCTATGGAAATGGAAAATTTAATTCAAGGATTAGAAGGTGGATATATAGAACCCGGACTTGGCGGCGATCCAATACGTTCTCCTCACATATTTCCAACAGGTAGAAATTCTTACGGATTTGACCCGAGATTAATTCCAAGTTCAACAGCTTTTAAAAGAGGGGGAATAATAGCGGAAAGATTAATTGAAAATTATAAAAAAGAGCATGGAACATTTCCTGAAACAACAAGTGTAGTTCTATGGGCTTTCGAAACAATGAAAACGGGAGGCGAAACTATTGGTCAGATTTTTAATTATTTAGGTGTTAGACCAATTAAAAATAGATCTGTATGGACAACTGAACTTGAAGTAATACCTCTTGAAGAAATGAAACACCCTCGAATTAATGTTATCGTTACAATATGCGGGATTTTCAGAGATACTTTTCCTTATATTTTAAATTTACTAAATGAAGCAGTAGAATTAGTCGAAAATTTAGACGAACCTTTAGATAAGAATTATATCAGAAAAAGCGTGTTAGAATTAAGAAAAAAAGGTCTAGAACATCCCGAAGCTAGAATTTATGGACCCGCACCAGGAAAATACAATACAAATTTGACTGATATTGTTTCGGCGGGAGTTTGGGAAGTTGAAAAAGAATTAGTTGACGATTATATAAATTGCATGAGCTTTGCGTATATGAAAAATCAGAAAATCAAGAAAATTTCTGATACATTTATAGAAAATGTTAGTAAAATTAATATCATGAGCCAAGTTAGAGATTCTTCTGAATATCATGTAACCGATCTCGATCATTATTTTGAATTTACTGGAGGATTGGCAAGGGTTTTTAAAGAAATTAATGGAACACAAGCAAATATCTATATTGCAGATACGACAACAAAAGACATAAGAGTTGATTCCTTAGAACAAAGTATCAAGGAAGGGGCTATTACAAGGTCATTAAATCCTCGGTGGATAAAAGCAATGCTAGCTCATAAATATCATGGCGGTCAAAAAGTTGCTGAAAGAGTTGAAAACATTTTAGGATTTGCTGCTACTACAGATTCAGTAGATAAGTGGATTTGGGATAAGAGCTACGACCAATACATCGAAAATGAGGAAATTAGAACGGCTTTAATTGAAAACAATAGGTTTGCTATGATGGATATTGTAAAAAATATGCTTCAAGCAGAAAAAAGAGGTTATTGGGACGCAAACGAGAAACAGCTTGATAATTTGAAAAAACTATATCTCAACCTCGAAAATTGGGTCGAAACAACTTATTAAATATGTATTAATCAATTTACAATTAAAGTCTAAAGACATAATATCTAAACTTATCATTTTCCTCATCTTCAAATTTTAAAAAAATTGTTCTTTCTCATTTGAAAAAGAATTCTCTTAATTTTTTATTAAGAGTTAAAACAAATTTAATTATTATTATTTATTAAAATATATATTCTTTAAAGATAGTGCAATAAAAAGGAATAAAGAATAAAATAAATAAAGTGTAGAGGATTTATATGGATTTTTCGTTAACTGAAAAGCAAAAAATGATCAAAAAAATAACTCGTGAATTTGCGGAAGAATATATTGCTCCAGTGGCACAAGAGAGCGATCAAAAAGCAGAATTGGACAAAAATGTTTTAAAAAAGATGAGCGAATTGAAATATTTTGGTACGTGTATTCCAGAAGAGTATGGGGGTGCTGGATTGCATAACGATACTATAAGTTTTGCGATTATAACTGAAGAGATCGGACGAGTTGATGCCTCTTGGGCCATAACTACGGGCGTTCACGCGAGCGTGTGTGCTTATCCTATTTATAAGTTTGGAACTGAAGAACAAAAACAAAAATTTCTAATTGACCTTGCGAAAGGTAATAAGATCGGTGCTTTTGCTTTAACCGAAGCGAATGCAGGTTCTGATGCTGGAGGTGTTCAGCTAACTGCAGAGAAAGATGGAAATGAATATATACTCAACGGTAGTAAAATTTTTCAGACGAATGGCGGTATTGCAAAAACATTACTAGTTGTCTCAAGGACAGGTGGAGAAGATACCAGAAAACAATTAACTGTCTTTATAGTAGATGCCGATACACCAGGGTATTCAGTAGGTGTGAAAGAAGATAAATTAGGTGTTCGAGCGTCTAACACTTCTGAATTAGTATTTCAAGACGTGAGAGTTCCCGAAGAAAATATATTGGGCGGACTTGGGAATGGATTTAGGATTGGTCTTCAAATCTTAGATTACGGTAGAATCTCCATTGCTTCTCAATGCGTAGGGTTAGGTCAAGCGTGCTTAGAAGCGTCCATTAAATACGCCAACGAGCGGGAACAATTTGGACAAAAAATATCGCGTTTTCAAGGAATTCAGTGGAAAATTGCTGATATGGCAACTGACATAGAATCAGCTCGGTTATTAACTTATAAAGCCGCTTATATGTGCGATCAAGGAATGGATTATGGATTGTCTGGGTCTATGGCTAAGCTTGTAGCTTCTGAAGCAGCGATGAAAGCAGCCCACCAAGCTGTTCAAATCCATGGTGGCTATGGTTTAATGAAAGCGTATGCTGTTGAAAGATATTTTCGGGACGCAAAGATGGGAGAGATCTATGAGGGTACGTCAGAGATACAAAGATTGGTTATCGCTAATC
>DAOUVJ010000039.1 GCA_030667705.1 Promethearchaeota archaeon
AAAAATATAAATGTTGATAATCAAATGAAAAGACTGGCCCTCCGTCTACATAGGAACTTGAAAATGATGCTAATTTAGGATGAGTCCATTTTCCACGCTCAAAATTTGAAAACATAATTTTTTGAGGTGTTTCTCCAATAGGTTGGCGCATCATCGACCAATAACACTCTTTTCCATCTAATGAGATTGTGGGATAACTGTGTTCGTGATGATCAGTGGAAATTATTCCAGAAGCAAATTCTTGTGGAACATCTGTCGGAAAAGATTGTCCATAATATTTAGTATTTCCATTCATAATTATTGGTAAAGTAAATCTTTGGTAAAAGATAAATCTTTGTTGCATCATTCTTTATTCCTCCACATCATAATAAAAAACAAACAGAATTAGATAAATATATTAAAGCTATGCCTAATTGTCTATAAGTAAAATTATTTTATTAGAAATCGCGATTATTTCTCCCAGTATCGCCGAATTGGAGAAGAAAGTTGTTCACAGCCATGTGAACAATATGACACATGAGCTTGTTATTGAGTTATAAATTTACAATACTTTTTTTATTTCTTCCATGGATTTACGTAAAGTGGGTTTTGGGATTGCACCTTTTATATATCCAAATGGTAGGATAGTAAGTAAATAATCATCTTCATTTAATTTGAGTATCTCCTTCGCTTTTTCCCTATCCATAGAGCCAATCCAACAAGTACCAATACCCAAAGACCAAGCCATAAGCATCATATTCATGGAAACTAAGGATGTATCTATAACATACCAATTGGAACTAATACTTTTTTTACCCACTATTGCGATTGCCAAAGGTGCTCTTTTCACGAAATTTCCGTACATTGCATTACTTGCTACATTATTCAGAATCTCTTTATCTTTAATGACTATAAATTCCCAAGGTTGCCTATTTGAAGCGCTTGGAGTCCATCTTCCTGCTTCTAATATCATCTCAATTGCGTCTTGAGCAATCGGGGTTTTTAGAAATGAGCGAACGCTCCTTCTATTCTTTATAAATTCTAATAGTTTTTCTGGTTCAATCATTATATTTTTAATAATTAAATGGTTAAAAATACTGCTGGAATATTTTATTACTTTAGAAAATTAAATAAGTTTTTTTACACTTTTGAGAAGAATAAAATTATTCTTGCTTATTCTTTTTTTCATTGAAGTATTCTGAATCTAAATTCGGGAAAAATTTCTTTTTCCGTCCATCTTTTTGAAATCGAATGAGATTTAAATCTTTTAACTTGTTGATATGATAATAAATAGTTTTATGATCCACTTTCAGTTTCTTAGTAATGAGATTATTCCATAACCCAGGTTCTTTTTCAATCATCTCTAAAATCTCTAGAGTTAACTTACTTTTACTCAACTTTAAATCTAAATTTGAAATGGGATTTTTTTGATAGTATGGAAAATAGGCGATAAATTTACCTACTCGTTTTTTCCCAATTATCTTATAGGTTTCAAGGATATCTAAATGCCAAACTAAATTTCCTGCTGCCAGCCCTGTTCTTCTTAATAACTCATTGAAGTGAATTCCCGGTTCATTTAATATTAATTCAATAATTTTATCCCTATTCTTATTTTCTAATACGTCCTCCAAACTAAGGCGATGGGCACCTTTTTCAATTGAAACAGTTCGCATTCTTAAATACTGCATATAATCACTCTTTGAGATCATTATTACAGCAGCAACAAGAACACTAAAGAGAATGACAAAAAATGAGACCCAAACCCAATTATCAAATATGTTAGTTACTTCAAAGTAAGTAATATAATATTCTGTGTTAGCGTTTAAGAGAGATAATGATGTTTCTAAATACACTTCTGAATTTGATACATTAAGTTGTTCACTTGTATCAAGAATTTCCCAAGATTCACTGGATGGCTCATAAACTCCTATTGAATATTGTCTATCTAAGCTAAACCCATATTGGGAGCCTTTTGAACTTCGAATTATCATATTTTCTATAGAAACATTAGCCATCACCAACATTATACAATTATACCTATTTTGATACTGAATGTTCCCTTTATTTGGATCTTGTAGGGCTTTAAGTACGCCAAAATTTCCTAAATTTTCTTTAGAAGTGATATTTAAATATATATGATTGCTATTATTGATGAAAATGTGAATCTGCTTATTTTCAATACGGCTTTCGTAGTCAATATCAAGATTAATAAAAATATTACTACTAATGCTTAAATGAATATTGTTAGAGAAATGGTAATTAACAGTTTCATCTGCGTATATTGAATCGCTTTTAGAGAAACCAGGAATGATTTCATCCCGAGCAAGAACCGCGTTGAGGTATAGATTTAAACTTAATAATAATACAAATGATGCAAGAAAAATGATTGTTTTATTTTCTTTTTTCATCACTTTACGGATTTTCAAACTATCTCAACTATTTTATTTAATAATAATAATTAAAAGATAAAAAAAAATGATGGTAATTAAAAACTATCGTCTCATCTCTTCTTCCAATAATAAATCGCTAATACTGCAATCAAGGCACCTGCCCCTACTCCAATACCAATAATTATCGCGAGTGTATAATCTGGAAGTAAAATTGTCCAATATGAGAAATGATCAACATTAGCAACTAAATATCCGTTTTCAACTGTAGTTGGGACTGATACCCATTCTCCGGTTGCTTCATTATAGTATGCCCAAGTACTTGCCTGATTTTGAGGCGTTGCTTCAATCATTAACTTCGCTTGTAATTGATTTGTAGCATTCGTTTGAATTCTAATGCAAAATCCCTCGTCATACTGAAATCTATTCCGACTCCTTGCTTGGTAAATGTTCCCTTTTAATAATCCAAGTTCTTGTTGTTCTTCCGTGCATGTCATGGTCATCTCTAAATCTTGGTCCGTTGAAATTTCAAGAGCGAAATCTTTTACCCCAATATTTATTGGTTCACAATTAATATTTAAATCAATATTAACGTTAGCCTTTATTCTTATTTGGGTTCTTACCCTGAATCTATAATTGTATTGTGTATCGGCGTTCAACTGTGCTTGTAATGTGTCTCCAGTAACTTCAGTGGGAGTTTCTTGAGCCGCAACAGAACCTACGTTTAACAGAGAAAAAAGGATCATGAGACTAAATATACTAATTAAAATCTTATGAGTGTTTTTCATTTTTTTTTTCAACAAATTATATTATATAAAAAAGAAGTTCAGACTATATAAAAAGCGTTGAGGAATAATTATTCCCTATCAACTTAATTATACAATCAAATCATAAATACACATTTACAATTTAGTGAATACATTTTAGATTTGATAAAATCGATAGATTCATTACTTAAAGGTTACACATCAAAAAGCGGTCTTCCTAATCCTTAAGTTTTAATATAATAATTTTGATAAATAATTAAAGATTATAATATTATAAGATATTGAAAAGGAATTCATATTATTTGTAAATTTATTTGAATTCATTTCAATTCAAATAGAATATTGGAGAAATACTCATGAGTTTAAAGGAATTCACTAAGGAAGTTTTTACTCGTTATGGTTTTACTGAAGAGCAAATCCTAATATATCTTGGCTATTTAAGAGTACCAAGAGCAACTTCTTCGGAAGTGTATCTCACATTAACCGAGGATTATGAGGAGTTAACTTACGAAAAAGTTATTGAGGAAACAAACCAGCTCGTTGAGAAAGGGTTTTTAAAACACGTTCCTGGAATAGTAGATAGATATATTCCACTTGAACCATTTTTTGAGTTATTTACATCAGAAAGTGAGATTTTTAGAAATGAGATTGCTCAAATCAAGGATAGGATTTTAGCTGATCAAGCAAATAGATTTGAAAAACTAGAATCAATCCAAGATAAGAGCATAAATGAAGTAGTAACTGCTGTAGATGGACAATTGAAATTGTTCTTTGAAGACTCTGATACCAAGAGTAATTTTAAAGCTGATAAAATAAGTTTTGCAAGAAATCGTTTTACTGATACTTCAAAAACCCTAGAAGAAAACATTCATTCAATTTTAAACGTATTGAACTCAGATTTAAAAAACATAAGTGATACAAGGATCAAGGAAAACGAATCTGAAGTAAATAAAACAAAAGACGACTTAACAGGATTAATTACAGAGTTGTTATCGGATTTTTCAAGTCGAGTTGAAAATATAGAAAAAGAATTAAAGCAAGATCTTGATGAACATGTGAATCGTCATAGGACTATTGCAAATGACTTGAAACCCCGTATAGAACAAATTCTCGAAAAATATTTGGAACGAATGGATAAAATAATAACCGATTTGAAACAACGGATATCTAATCTATTGAAAGAACATGCTACTCACGTGAAAGATACAACTGATACTCTTCAAACTAACTTAAAAGCAACAGTAGATGAAAGGCATCGAATTTTAAATGATCAATCAAATGATTTCAAGAGCATGTCACTAACCTTAATTAACAACCTCCTTGAACATGCAAACCGATTTACTGATTTTTCGGGAGAAATGGCGAAGAAGGGCTTTTTCTGGGCGGGAAAGAAAAAGAAATATAAAGCTCGACATGAAACTACAATTCAAAATATATTAAACTTTACAGAACCCATGAAAGATGATTTCATTAAAACAACTGAAGATTACATAAAAGATACGCGTAAAACTACTGATGATGCTAAAGATGATATTACTAACATTTTTACCCGAGAAAATGAAAATCTCGGAAATGAAACAACAGAGTTAGATCACAAAGCTCAGGAAACTATCAACGTGCAGTTGCAAACATTAGCAACAGATATGGCTGGTGAAGTTGATACTACACTACAAAACGGAATTAAAGATTGTTCCAGTACAACCATAAAATTGAAAGATTCACTTGAAAGCTCTATAAAACAACATCATAGACAATATGATGAAGCAATCAATCGACATAAGGATGACTCTCTTAAACATTATACGGAATTTGATACAGATGTAAAACGGATTAAAGAAAATTGGATTCGGGACGCTGATGACAAATTCATTGTCGGAAAACGTGATGTTTCTGATAAAATCACTGCAGAAATAAGTTTATGGGGAGATGAATCTGCTGATCTAGATAGAACATTAAGTGAAATGCTTAACGATCATAAATCCAAATACGAAGAAAATGCTAAAACGCTGCAAAATAGCTTGTCAAACACTACCAAGGACACCGCACAAAATATCAAGGATGCAATTGCTGATTTTACGCTCCAATTCATGAATTCAGTTGATGATGGAACGGAATTATCAGAACATAATGAAGATAAATTGAATGATATTTTTAATGCATCGAGTGCGCTTCCTGAGATTGCTGAAATTACCACATGGCAAGTTATCGGCAGAGATGCCATGATATCTGCCATTAAAGACGCGATTTATAGAACAAAATCTTCGGTTATTGTCGTGACACCAGTCGTAATTCCAGAAGTCTTGCAAGTTGTTAGTGAATTTGCATTTCAAAAGAAAGCTGCTCGCTTCATGCTTACCAGTCATTTTCCAATGGACCAATATGGAGATATAATTCGTAAGATGATGAAGTTGGGCAATATTCAATTCCGACAGCTTAATACTCAAGGCGATTTCTATGCTGTTACACGAGACGCCGAAGAAGTCATTATTGGTCCATATACAGACAAGGAGTCAGATATGATAAGCGTGGTTTCAAACCAAGAGCAATATTCGCGTTTGTATTCTCAGTTTATCGGACCGATATTCCAAGCCAATTCCCGTCCGATAAAGTGAAACGGGTTAATTTAATCATATTTTTTTATACTTTTTTTATCTCCTATTATCGAATAGTTTGATTTTACTAATGATATTACGTCATATTTAAATAGAAAGAGAAATTAATAATATTTGTTCGAAATCGAACGTTCGAAATCGAACTATTATGCTTTAACAAAAAATTAAAAGATGATTTAAATATAAAAAAAATAATAGCGTATTGTGGAATTAACTGTTCAGAGTGTCCTGCATATTTAGCCACTCAAAAGGGCGATTTTTATGAAATTGAAAAGGTTGCAAAAGAATGGTCAAGTGAATCGATGTCTTTCAAACCTGAAGAGATGTATTGCGATGGTTGCAATAAGGAGGGAAGACTTTTTAGCTGGTGCAGTGAATGTCCTATAAAAAGTTGTTGCCAGGAGAAAGGATTCCAAAATTGTGCGTATTGTGAAGATTATTTCTGTGATAACCTAAAAATGACTTTTGATAAGGACCCTTCAGCTAAAGAAAGATTAGACGAAATTCGAAAAAATTTGTAATAAAATAGATTAAATTAAATGAAGAAGTGAAAAATATGGAATTAGAAGAAGTAAAAAAATTTTGTTTGGAATTAATGGAAACCTCAAAAGCAGCATATTTAACAACAATTAATTCTGAAGGATACCCCATAACAAGAGCAATGTTTAATTTAAGGAATAAGGAGAAATTTGCCGTATTCACTAATTTTTTTAATGGTTTGGATAATATTTTTGAAATATATTTCTCAACAAATACCTCCTCGTCTAAAACTGAGCATATCAAAAATAATCCTAAAATATCTGTATATTACTGCGACACGGATGATTTCAAGGGAGTTATGTTTGGAGGCGAGGTAGAAATTATTGATGATCTGAAATTGAAGAAAGAAATTTGGGAAGACTGGTGGACCCAATATTATCCAAAAGGTGTGGATGATCCTGATTATACTCTACTTCGATTAAAACCAAAAATGGCAGAATTCTATTCCAGTTTACAAAAAATCCAATTTAAACCAGGAATAGATTAGTTTATTACTTTCAGTAGAGGTTATATTATGAATGAACAATCAAAGGATTTACGGGGGGGAGGATTATTAATTTCCAAAATTCATCAACTTTCTCAAAGAATTTTTTCAAAGATTTTACGAGAACATGAATTAGATTTATTCAAGCCATCCCAAGGACGCGTGATATTTCTTTTACTACAAAAAGATAATATTCCTATCCATGATCTCGTTGAAAAGACTCAATTAACTAAATCCACGCTTAGTTCGCATTTAGATAATCTTGAAAGTATTGGTTTCGTCAAAAAAATTCCATCTGAGGAGGATAAACGGGAGACATTGGTAATTTTAACGGAAAAAGCGTTAAAAATGAAGCAAGACTATATCGATGTGTCAAGAAATATGACAAAATTATTCTATGCTGGGTTTAGTGAAGAAGAAATAAACCAATTTGAAGGTTATCTACAACGCTGCCTTCAGAATCTTATAAAAAATAAATAGTTGAAGTTTTTTCTAATAATATTATTCTAAAAAGGAAAAATAAAAAAAATTAACCCAATTTAGCTGAATTATCGTCATCTTCGGAATGAATTCGTTTCAAGTCAATATCAGAATATCCAGGAATGATGTTAAGTAATCTACGCATTGCATTCTCAACATCTTTTGATGACGTGATAAATCTGCCAACAATTAGTATATCGGCGCCCATTTCTAACGCATATTTCGCGGTTTTTGGCTCTATACCTCCAGCTACAGCTACTAAAACACGATCTCGACCAGATGCTAATTTTTGATCCTTATATAATTCTTTTATTTTAGGAATAACTGCCCATCTTGCTTTTTGAGCAGCATCAGAAGATTGGCTTCCTGCACCTTGTTCAACGTCGATTGCCCTATGTAAAATGACGACATTAGGAATTTGCTTCAATGAACTTAATTTTGCAATAGGGTCCTCTACTTCCATTGTATCTACGAATCCATATATACCCAAACGATTAGCTTCTAAAAGGAATTTATCGATTGAAGAGGGAGCTGCTAAACCACTCGCAACTGTAGCATCTGCTGTTGCATCAAAAGCGAAATCCACTTCTAATTTACCTACATCCAGAGTTTTTAAATCAGCAACAATAAATTTCTCAGGAGCTATTTCTCTAATCTTTGTTATCGCTTCCATTCCATACTTCTTGAGAAATGGTGTTCCAATTTCTAAAATAATCCTATCACTCTTCGGTAATTTGTTAACAACCTTCAAGGCGTGATCTATATCAGGATGATCCAAAGCTACTTGAATATATGGTGGTCTCCATAGCCTTGGTACTTTTATTCCAGCAACTGGATGTTTAGCTCGATCTTTATCGTAGAAAATTTTCTCAATTGGAGGGTAATTTTTCAAAGCTCTCGAAATTGCTAATTTAGTAGCTCCATAGTTATATTGATAGATTTTTCTATAATCTTTTGCGGCAGGATGGATAAATACACTCACGATAATAAGCCATTCATCAATTTTACTCATGGGTATTAGGTTTTCTTCTACAGCATCTGCTATAGCTTTGGCAACAGCGGCTTGAGCTGGACCAAAAATCTTATTAGAGTCTTCCATCTTAGAGAGAGTGACTTTAGGGACTACTAAACTTATCGGTTTAGTTAATAAATTAGGCCGAATACATGCTAATAATCCCCCATGCCCCATTGATGGTGTACTAAGGGCATTTGCAAAGGAGATTCCAACGGGTCCATCCTTTGAACCTATTATCAAATCGATATGCGCTATATTTTCTTCTGCTCCGAGCAGTGCTTCTCCTATAAAGTAATCTTTTGCCATAATTTATACAGAAACTCTTTTTTATTTAAAATTTAATATGTTTTGGATAATATAATTAATAATTTATCTACAATAAATTAGAGTTAATTCTGTATTAATAAAATTTGCATATATATTGCCAAAAATATATTGCCAAAATTCATTTAATAGCATCTTGCTGAAAATGCGATTCTACTTTTTTGGCTGTTTGATGAAATTTCTCTAATTGATCTTTAGACAGGTCATTAGTCTGAAAAATTACATGTTCACAGTCATATTTTGAAAAATCATTTTCGAATATAGAAATCCCGAATTCGTCTTGCTCAAGCCACAAACGAGAGCCCGGATATGGTGTCGCAATAAAATAATTTATGCGATCATTAACGTCAAATGGGAGCTGTTTGATATATCGAACTGTTTGTGAGAAAGTCTTTTCAGTTTCTCCGGGTAATCCCAATACGAAATATGCTTGAACGGGTATTTCTACTTGTTTCAAGTAATTTAAACCTCTCATCACGTCTTCTGGATTCTGATACTTAAAATTTTGTGTGAGAACTTCGGGACTTGCAGATTCTATCCCTGTAGCGACGAGACGACATCCTGCGTGTTTTAGTGATCGTGCTTCTTCTTGAGTTATCGAGTCTACTCGTAATTCACAACCCCATGGCATGTTTATGTTGTTTTTTACGAACATCTCACAAAATTCCTTGAAGAATTTCTTGTTAATGTTTATGTTATCATAAAAGTTGATGTAGGTATAGTTTTGTAAAGAAATAATATCTCTTATTTCTGAGAGTATAGAGGATATGCTTCTTATTCTTGGTTTTCTAAATAGGTTTTGTCTTGAACAAAATGAACATTGATTCGGACATCCTCGATTAATGATTATGCTTGCTACTCGATAATGATAATGTTCATGGACGAGCTTATACCGTGCAGGTAATGGTAGGGAATTAATATTAATTGGTTCTGGAGTTCCAGTAAATTCGATCTTTCCATCATAGTTTTTGAATGCGATACCCTTAATATTTCGCAGAAGTGATTCAAATTGTGCTACTTGAATTCTAGTATCATTCAATAATATGCTCAATAATTCCTGAAATGATTGTTCTGCCTCCCCCACGCAAATATAATTTACTAAATTTTCCATATTTAATATGTCCTCATAAAGGAAAGAGGAATGTGGTCCACCTAAAATAATTTTACTCTGAGGAACTAATCTCCTTATTATTTTTATAATTTGAAGAGTATAAGAAAAATTATTTGTAAGTGTTGTTAATCCAAAAATGGAATAGCCTTGGATTTTATTTTCAATAATACCTTCTAAACCTGAATCATTGAGGGGATAAAATTGTTCTAAATCTAAGATGTCTACGGGTATGCCTTGATCTTCTAAAATTGCTGCTAGGTAAAGCAACCCTAAATTTGGTTCTCTAAAATATTCAGCATTAATTTCTGTAGATTTGGTAGTTTTAGGATTTATTAAAAGAATCATTTTATTTAGCTATTTATCTTTATTTGAGCTTGTTAAATCATTAGCTACTACTTCTTCATCTGATAATGAATCAGGAATCTGGAATGCCTGTAACACATCTTCAATATTACCCGGATTACTGAATTTTTCCTCCTTGATAATTGGTGTTTTCAATCTTATTATAGGGAGATTTTCATACTCGGGTACATAAAGTTCTATTCCTTGAATTGTATGATTTGAAACTATGACACGGACTGAATAGTTTCGATCATTAAAAAAAGTAAAACCATTATTTAGCCTACCTAATTTAACTTCTTCCAAGATAACTTTTTCATCTTTTAGAAAGGATTCCATTACTTCTTCATCTGAATAAAGTGTACCCCCAACAATCAGGAAAGATCTTTTAAAACCAATTATAGAGGGATAATCCTTAATTTTTTCTAAAGCTTTGTTCAATCGAGGATTATGGATTAGAATATCTTTTTGGGGTAAATCCACTGATTGAGCTGGAAAATCTGATTTATCGATTGAACGTGCTCTTCCTTCTCCTATGGGTTTGTTTAATATTTCTTGAAATTCTGGATCCTCAGGTGAATGTTTATTCATGGAAAAAATAGGGTAAAATCCACGAAGTTGTAGTTTTAGCATCCCAGCTGAAATTCTTCCAAATACTTGGAGTTTTAATGAACAATTAATGCCATTATAAGTCCAAATTCTTTTAGTATCGTGATCCACCAATAAATAGGCCTTATGGCTATTTAGATCATTGATTATATCATGAACAACCTCTCCATCCGATACATCAATAGTTAAAAAATATGGATATTCTCTTATCTCAAGAACTTCGAAAATTTGCATCTGAAATGATCCTAAATTAGTGCTTTAATTGTAATATGAAATATAAGTTAAAATAAATATTAGTTTTTGTGTGAAAACGTGAAAATGAAGAAAGTGAAAAAGAACTCTATATCAATAAAATTTTTATATTTTGGGTCATTTTTGATAGTAATTTTCCTTACACTAATTTGATCAATATGAGTTCAGAGAAAAAAGTATATAAGCTTAACATTTCTGGTGGAAATGATGGACCTGGTAAAGGTTTATCAAAGATAGTCGAAATCGATGAAAAAAGATTTCGGTTTGAGGGAATGTCAATTGGAGATGTAATCAAAGGTGGATTAGTAGGTTTTCCTAATTATGAATTTGAAATCAGAGGAGGATCTGATTCCAGCGGATTTCCAATGAGGAAAGATGTTCACGGTCCTGTAAAAAAGAAAATTCTCGTTTCAAAGCGCGGAAGTGGCTATAAACCTAAAAGAAAAGGGGTAAAAAAGCGAAAAACCGTGAGAGGAAATGAAATAACACATGACATGACCTTGATCAATCTAAAAGTCATTAAATATGGAGAAACTGAACTTTTCAAGGTAACACAAGGAGAATAACTATATTTAGGTGAAATATCATCGTCAAAGTGAAGAAATGCTCCTTCTGCCAAGATAATATTCCAATTGGTCGGGGACACATGTATATTAAGCGTGACGGAACTATCTTGAATTTTTGCTCGCAGAAATGCAGAAAATCCTTAATCTTATACAAGAAAAATCCACGGAAGACGAGATGGACGTCCGTTTATGGAAAAGAGTAATTCTCTCTCTCATATATATTGTTTCGGAAGAAACAACTTTTAAAAATAGTATCTACATTTTCCATTAGAAGAATAGAAAATCATTTCTTTTTTAGAACTTGTGTAAAAGTTCGCATGCAAAACATAAATCTATATGAACAAATTTATCGAAGAGAAAACGTCTTATTCTTACTGCTCCCATTTACAATTGATGAATGGAAGGTAGATTCCTTGCGACGTTCCTACTAAAAACGTCAGGAAAATGAAAAATTCAAAAAAAAATTGGGTGATCTTTTTCTCAACTATTATTGTAGTCTTGGGAATTTCAAGAGATCATCTATCAAATCCGCATGCGAAACAATCATCCGTTTGCAACAGAAACGCTTGATTCCTAATTCTTTGAAAGCTATAGTTGAACTTTCTCCTTTTTCTAAAGCCTCCAAATAAGGCTTATAAACATGTGCGATGAGCTTCCCACATGAAAAACATCTTATTGGTACAATAATGATTTTATCACATCTTGTATTAAAATATATATTATCATAAATAAAACATGGAAAAAAAACTTTCCTAATAAATCAAAAATTTTATTTTCTATCTTTTACTAAATACTACTATAATTCGATGAATTATGACAATATATTGAAAAAAAATATATTCGAAGGAGAAAAAAAATGAGTTATGTCAAATATAAAATTCCCGAAGACTTAAAAAAAGATTTAAAAAACGCCTTGAACACTATAGCTTCATCTCGAGATTCAAAGATAAGAAAAGGAATGAACGAAGTTACTAAAGCAATTGAAAGGAACTTAGCTAAGCTTGTTGTAATGGCCGAAGATGTTAGTCCTCCAGAAATACTTTTTCATGTTCCCTTGTTATGTGATGAAAAAAAGATACCATATGCTTACATATCAACTAAAAAAGAGTTAGGTGGGGCAGTCCGAATAAATGTTTCATCTTCTGCTATAGCAGTTGAAAATGTTGGTACTGGAAATGATAATGTTTTAGGTGGCATTATTAAGAAATTAGAAGCATTAAGAACTTAAAGTGGTGTATTTTTTTGGTAAAAATTGAGAAAGCTAAAGGAGACAAGAAGCAATATCGTGATTATTCTATCCCTGCTGAAGTTCTCCAAATTGTTGGTCGTACTGGCCTTACCGGAGAAATAAGCCAAATTAAAGTACGTATTCTGGAAGGTCCAGACAAAAATCGTATCTTGACCAGAAATGTCAAGGGACCTATACGTGTTAGTGACGTCGTAGTTTTGAGGGAAGTTGAAAGGGAAGCCAGAAAGATAAGAAGAAGAAGAAAGTAAGTAATTCGGTAATTATTTATTTCTGAAAAATCTAATTTATAAAATTTTTTTAAAAATCATCATTTCTTTTTAAAATATCCTATAAGTTCCAAAGTTTCATCATATTCATCTTGTAGATATTCTCTTAAGGCAATTCTAATTGCCTCAGAACGACTTGGGACAATTTTCATATCTATTAATTTATGAATATTCTCATCATAAATATGAGGGATATTAATGGTAATATTTACCATTTTCGATTTCTTTTTCTTTATTTCGGTCAATATATGTAATCCTAACTTTGTTAATTATGAAATTGTTGATATTAAGGATGAAATATGGAATGTTAAAAGCAGATCGATATTCTAAACGTCTAACAATACCAAATTCTTAGTATAAGAATATAAGATTACCTTTTATATAAAATTATGTGTCCATAATGACAGTGTTTAAAGATTTCTATATCAGATTTAAAATATTTTGTCAAATTAATTAACTAAATTAAATTTATTGACAGTTTTTTCATCAATTATTTCATATTAAATGAACAAATTTTATTCATTTTCTTTCTTCTTGTTTCACGTACCGTCCACGACTTTCTATCGAATTAATGTTTTTTACAACATATTTACCTTTATCTGAACCATTTAAATCATAATCTGAGAGATATCCGCTTATAAATGCTTTAAAACATTTGTCAAAATCTGATCCATGTGAAGAAATTAAAACACGTTTAAACAAGTGGAGATCAACGCTTTTATCTTCTATAGAATCAGAGTATTCATGTAATCCAAAGTCAATGAGAAAAATATCATCATTTGGTGTTATGATTATGTTACTAGTGGTAATATCTCCATGAATATGACCATTTTGGTGCAGTTTAGCTATAAATATACCAATGTCATAAAAGATTTTATTCTTTTTACCATCATCAAATACAGAGATTAAATCTTTTAATTTATCCCCTTCGATATACTTCATAATAATGGTAGATGTATTGATGTCTATCTCAAATACTTGAGGGACATTCAACCCGTAATTCTTAATCTTTATAAGTGCTCGAGCTTCATTGAGAGTCCTTGCCACTCTAATTTGCTTATCAATTGGTTCTATCCTGTATTTTTTTGGATATCTTTGTTTAAAAATGACTTCCTTACCAAACCAGAAACCATGAATAAGGGAAGCTTCTGCTCCTTTGTGCATGACATCTTCTTTCACGATAGTATTATTATCCATAGAATTCACCTAATTTCGCCAAGGAATTGAAATATTGTCCATTCGTTCTTTTGGATTAATATTGGTTTGAGAAAGATCAAATCCACCCTCGGATTTAAATCGCAGGATCCCTGTCCAAGCGATCATGGCTCCGTTATCACCAGCAAGTTTTAGAGGTACTACCTCATATCTTGTACCATGATCCTCACAAATACTCTTGATCATTTCTTGTAATCGCTTGTTTGCTGCTACACCACCTGTTAGAAGTACTTCCGATTTTTTTGTATGGGCTAAAGCACGTTCAGTTACTTCAGTAAGCATTGAGAATGAAGTTTCTTGTAATGAATGTGCAACATCCTCTAATACAAATTTTTTTCCAAACTCGCTTGATTCTATTAGATGTCGTGCTGCTGTATACAAACCAGAAAATGATAAATCCATCCCTTTTACAACATACGGTAATGAGATGTAATTATTAGATTTTTCTGCTAATTTCTCGATTTTTGGTCCACCAGGATGAGCTAATCCTGCATCTCGAGCTATCATATCAATCATGTTACCTATAGAAATATCAAGTGTTTCACCAAAAATTTGATATCTAGCAGATTCATAAGCACTGATAATTGTATTTCCTCCAGAAACATAAAGAGTTAAAGGATCTTCTATATTGCACATTAGACGTCCAATTTCGATATGTGCAATGCAATGATTTACACCAACTATTGGAATCTTACAAAATTGACTTAATAATCGTGCTACAAGGGCCCCAATTCTAAGAATTGGTCCTAAACCAGGGCTTTGACTAAAAGCAATTAGAGATATATCATTCATGGAACATTTCGCTTCTTGTAATGCTTTCAAGATCGTGTTCTTAAAATTATTTAGATGATATTCTCGTACTAAAGCGGGATGAAGGCCCCCTTCCTCAGGAATATACACGTTGTTAACCAAACCATGTACTTCTCCACTGAAACCAACTATGCCTACACTCCAAGTATGTGCTGTAGATTCAATTCCAAGACATAATCCTTCTCCTTTTTCCATGGAATTCAGCCTTTAAAAAGATCTTATTGAAATTTATACTCATTATATGTAATAGAATGTATTAATAAAGAATTTTTCAAAAAAATTTATTTATAACACTACAATGTTAGTTCGGACTAACATTTCTAACGCGTTTTCGAGGAGTTCTTTTCCCTGTACCCTTAGTCCTTGTTGCTGTAGCGCCTTTTCTTTTAAATATTGTATAATGGCAATTTCCACATACATATCTATCATAATGTTCGCCTAGATAAAAACCATCGCCACATTTAGGGCATGTCCTATGAGTTCGATCAATTTTGTCTCCCTCAATTTTATAAAATTTTGATTGATTTGTCATCATTTATCAACTATTTTAATATATTTATTCTGCATAACCAAATAAGTGCTTGTATGGTTCTTTCTTGGCTTTTGCTTGGTATATTTCGTTTCTTTTATCTAAAGGCAAGTTCCGGACTTGGATATGAAACGGTTCGAAAAATTGGAGCTCCTTAGCGTTATCATATATATTCACTAGACCAACATCATGAGTAGATCCATAGTGAGTTTGAATTTTGTGTATAATAGTTAGTGAATCCTTAGCATTCTTTAAAGCTGCTATTTTCTTCTTAATTTCCAATCGATTAGGAGTTCCAGCACCAAAATGTTCAATTCTGATTTTAATTTCATTTCTATCGATTAATGGGTTTTTCTTTTCTTCTAATATTTCAATATCAAATGTCATCTTGAACCATTTATTTTACTATTTGCTTTATTAATCAATTATATTAATCTTTGATACTGATGATTAAAGTAGTATAAAAAATAAAATTTTGGTTTTTTTGGATAAATTATGGTAAATTTCAAGAATGAAAAGAAGTCCATTAGATCATTTTTAATTATTGAAATTATTTTATTAATTATAATCAGCTTTGTCATGCTTTGGTTAAAGAATATTATAGTAGGTTTTTTCTATTTAGTATTAATCTTTACGATAATATCATGGTTAATATTATTCGTATTGACCATCAATTTGTATAATAAACAAGATAGAGAATCCTAGAATGTATCACTATTTATTTTGCATTAAAGTAATTATACGGGCAACCAACTTTTTCACGTGGCGATTTAATTCCACCATTACAATACCTTCTGGAAGGGAGGGCTTCCGGTCTGTAATTGGAGGTTGCCCATAAAAAATATATCTTTTACTCGTTTTTGATAGTGGTAGAACACTAGTTAGTGGTAATACTAGTAGATCTTCTTCACCGTGTGTTATTTTTAAGAGAGTTCTTTTTTCCGTTTCTGTAATTTTTTTCAAAAGATCGAAGCTCTCGGGATTTATGGTCCCCTCAGGGTTTTCAAATTCAATAACCTCATCAAAAAAATCCTCAAAATCGGCCTTGACGGATTCCCTCTTTGTTTTTTCATCAATAATTGAAATTTGAACCTTTTCTTTTAAGAATTGATTATTTAGGAAATCTTGTGTAACAATATCCCCCACTAAGTAGATCTGAATCTCAGAGTCAACATTTTTAAGAATTTCAATAACTTTAGGAATCGTTTCAACACGTGATCCAGATATCAAATCACCTAATGGTTGAGAGTATTTTTGACGCTGGTCTGATTTAATTTTCAAGTTATCACTCATGATACAAACACATGATTATTTATACATGACATAAAAATAGGTAAAAATTAGTGATAATATTACCTAACCCTTAAAGCATATTTTCCAGGATAATGAATCTTTAAATATTCGGCGAATTTGGACTCATTAGGTTTAATTATTACTACTTCTCCTGTATAATCGTCACTTAATGTATGTGTCTTACATTTTGGACAAATAGTTTCATTTTTAGTTATTAAATGACAATTTTTACAAGCTCTTTCTTTCATACTATTACATCACCACGACAAAAATTCATGCTTCAACATCATCTTCTGGGGGTTGTGGTTCTGCATACTCGACTTCAATGTCAGTTTCAATCCATTCAGGTTTTCCTAAAAATTTCTGTCGCATCGTTAATCCTAATTTGCCACTTCGTCCAGTACCCATCGAAACAGCAATGATTTTTGCTCTTACTGTATCATTTACTTCAAGAATTTTTCCTGTTTCCTTGCCAATAAATCTATTTCCAATCTGTTCATAAGAGATATAATCATCGCATATTTGAGACACGTGTACTAATCCGTCCAAGGGACCGAGTCGAATAAATGCCCCAAAGTCTACAATTTCAACCACTTCTCCTTCAATCACTTCTGAAATCACAGGTTTAAAGGTCAGAACTGAAAATTCAACCTCATGAAACGTGTTCGCATTACCTGGGATGATTCTGCCCGGACCTACATTAACCACGTCCACAATTGCTATAATAAATCCATAATCACGCGTGATAATTCCTTCATAATCTTCAGAAAGAATTATACGAGCACTTGTCTCTTTTGGTTGATCAAATAAGAATGGTGGTATTTCACATTTTGATGATAGATGATAAAGTGTAAAAATAAGCTGCACACCCGTAAAGTAGATGGTTATTAATGACCTATCAAATGAACGATAGAATTAATAATTTGTGATTTTAATGTTGCTCGAATAGATTTAAAGTAGAGAAATATTAAACTTCTTTTCATAAATTGAAAAATTTTCAATTTTTATTTTTAAAAAAAACGAATCCTTGATATATAATTGATCGAAATCTCCCTTGCACTCTATTTAACTGAAAAAATTTAATTATTTTCCGATAAAATCGAAAATATTTTCAAATAAATCACTCTAAAAAATTAAATTGATAATGCAATCTCCTTACTATCTTATAATCAAGACAAATTTGAATAGTATCATAATTTCAGTATTATAATTCTCGATGAAGAATGAATTCTTATATGGATATTACAAAATTTAATAAAGATGCAACCAACTATATTTTTATAAATAACTCAGACAAATAAAAAAAAATAAATATCTAGAAATTACATTTATTATAAGGATTTACTATCTTATTTATCTGATAATTTGAAATTAAATTTAAGTCGCGAATGAATATGGATCCTAATACTCCCGAAACACTAGATGATCTTCTCAGAAAACTCTTAGGAGCAATTCCAGAAGTTAAAGCTGCAGCAATAGTTTCTGCTGAAGGATTACCAATCGCATCAGCACTACCTCAAGGGGTAGATGAGACAAGAATCGCCGCAATGACCGCCGCGTTGCTTTCGTTGTCTGAGAGGGCTATAATCGAGATGAGCAAAGGGGATTTTGATCAGTTATATATTAAGGGCAGCATGGGCTATCTCCTCATCCTACAAGCCGGTCCGAACGCGGTCCTCACAGTTTCAACATCTCCCGAAGTACGTCTTGGACTCATTTTGTTAGATTGTCGAAGAACGTGCGAAAAGATATCAAAGTTAATTTAAATCTGATTTCATTAAAAATAACCCTTATTCCTTGTATTTCAGTATCAAAGGAAGCACAAATTTTCATCAACTTCATTTAAAATATTTAGTAATTAGCTCGGTTGCGTCTTCAAAAGGGTTAATTTTACCTTTAAAATTAATAAGTTCTTGTTCATACTTTTTTTCAAAAGCTTTAGTAAACAATTGTAATTTTTTGAAAAGGATGGGTAAATTCTTGTTTGATACCAGAGCGATGATTACATGTTTACCATATGCAAAATAGATTTTTACGCCTTGTTTATCAATGATACGTAAATGTTTTTCTTCGTTTGTTATTTCACAAAGTAAGCTTAATATACCAGAAAACCCTCCCGTGATTAAATCTTCATTTGGCAAATTAACAGTTTCAGATCCGGAAGTAAAATCTTGAGTGAATAAACACACTGCGTTGTTAAATGCATATATGTTTCTTAATGTATTTTTCCAATCTGCTTCTTTTGCGGTCAATATCTCTGGTAAAGGTATTATCCAGACCAAAATAACAATTAAAATAAATGGACTAAGTCCATTTAGGAAAGCGGGGATCCAATAGAAAAAAACGGGATTTTTAATAAAAGTTTGTGTAAGTAAGAAATTGAAAAGAATCCCGGTAACAAATCCTGCAAAGAAGACTAATAAGAAGCTACAGGTCATTCTTCCTCTGAATCTAATTGTATTTCTCTCGGTAGAAAAATCACCAGAAAAGGTAAAGATAATCATGAATGAAATTGGAATAGAAATTCCAAAAAAGATTGATGCAAAGATTCCCTCATCATTAATAACTCCTGAAAAAAGTATAATGGATGAAATAAATAAAATTCCAGCGGCAAAAGTCCATTTTCGGCCTAAATTATCCAATAGGACTCCGATTATTAAGAATGAACCCATGAAAAAAAAAATGAATATTGGAGTAATTACATTAAATCCATATTCAATTGGGAAAGAATTTCCTAATACTAACGCCAATGCAAATAAAGCGATCATGTAGCCAGAAATATGCAAGGATCCTGATATGAGTTCAATAAATTTCTTTTCAGGCTTTAATCTCTCTTTTGATTCCTTATAAGAATAATTTTTGGATATCCAAATTAAACTAAATGTCAATATACTCTCTAAGATTAGGATAATGAGAATAAAATCGGTAGTGAGAGTTACAATTATATGTGAGGTAATAAATGATAAGAAAAAGAAATACCCTAATAATCTCCCGCGATTAAGAATGGTTGATTCATGGATAATGATGGTAATTAAATCAATTAAAAATATTCCTGTAAAAAAGGTAATCAATATGAAACCAATAATGCTAAAGATATTATCAAAAATTACAAAAACCATCCCAATAACAACAAATCCTGCAGAAATTATCAAGAGTTTCACTCTATCTTTAAAAAAATCCACGATAATCCCTCCAATTACGAGGGCTACAAAAACCATGAGGAGAATAGTTGAGCTAATCACATCATGTAAAATATCTTCTGGGTTGAAATTAATTATATACGCAACTATGAAGTTTATTGAGATTGAGGAAAAAATGAACGATAATAAAAAACGAATAAATCCTAATCCAGAGATTGCAATATCTCTCAAAAATAAGGATTTGAAAGTCATCATTTTCGAATATCGAGCTATTATGTCATTTAATTCCATGATTTTCCCTCAATTACACTTGATTTCTTATAATATTTACTGAATAGTAATAAGAATTATTATTTTTACATTTATTGGTTATTTTTTCATGTTTTCTTACTTAAGATAGAGAAGAAAAAATTCTATAAATAGGTATCATTCAGATTTTTTTATTTGTCAAACGATTGACATTATCAATGAATGTTAAATAAGAGGAATAATTAATTGATGTTATATTATTACATTAATCATTAATACGCGCAATCTTTCTTATCATGGATTACTGGGATATCGTAGCGGGATTGTATAATACAACTCTATCGTTTTCTTTCTTCATCTTAGGATTTTTAATGTTTTATATTGCCACTAAGGGTTTAAAAGCAAAAAATCAGTATGGAGCTATTTCTACGACAGTGTGTGGTGTTTGTTTCATAATTTTTGGTTATTATAATTCACTTGCTTTATTTTTTCCTTTTCCTTATAATGGTTACATGGTATGGTGGATAGGAATGACTCTAATTTTAAATATATCTTTCGCAACTATTATTAAACATTATATTAAAGGAATGAAAAACGAGCTAGGAACGGATGAAGAGCATGGTACATCTTCTCTAAGGAGATACATAATTAGGATGACTCAACATGATCCTTATGGAGAAGAAATTTCAATTAGAATGGAAATAATAAGGAAAACTTTCCACTTATCAGGTGTTTTAATTTGGGTTGCATTTTATGGATTTTTATTCATTCCTCCTATCACTCAAATAGTAAATGACAGTGTAATCGCATTGATAAATCAACTCGGAGTTGCTTATAACGTTCTGTGGGGTCCTATATCAATGTATCCATATACAGTCGGCGATCCTCAAGCTATAGTAGGTTTGACAATGATGATATTAATTGGTTCTCTCGTATTTGCAATCATTTCTGATGTATTTCGCATACTGTGGGGTCCAGAATACTCTATCTTTAACTTTATAACTCATTCAATGTTAAGAGAAAAGGAGAGAAATGCTGCGGGGCCACATATTTATATCATGGTGGGTTTCATTTTATCTTTCATGTTATACATGATGGGATTACTTCATATCTCCACTTATTTTGCGGGGATACTTATAGCTTGTTTGTCTGATGCTGCTGCTGCTGTAGTAGGAAGATGTTTCGGAAAACATAAGGTTAAAGTAAGAAGTAAAGATATAAAATCGGTTGAAGGATTTATAGCAGGAGTGGGAATCGCATATGTTA
>DAOUVJ010000068.1 GCA_030667705.1 Promethearchaeota archaeon
ATGACTTGGTCAAGCATTTCCACGATTTTTACCTTAGCGCCTCTGAGCTTCAAATTTTCAGCCATTTCTAAACCGATAAAACCGCCCCCGATGATGGTTGCGTGTTTAACATCATTCTTTTCAACAAATTGTTTGATCTTAACGGAATCTGGAATTGTTCTCAGGGTAAATACGGGTACATCATTGATTCCATCAAATGGAGGTATAATTGGGGTAGCTCCTGGAGAAAGTATCATGTAATCATAGGTCAATTCGAAAGTTTTATCGTTTTCAAGGTTTTTAACCGTAACTGTTTTCTTTTTCTTGTTGATAGAAATTGCTTCATGGTTAACTTTAATGTCAATCCTAAACCGATCCCAAAATTCTTCTGGTGTCATTAGTTCCAATTGACTTTGGTCCTTTATGATATGACCAATATAATACGGTAACCCACAGTTAGCAAATGAGACGTATTCTCCCTTCTCAAGCACTGTAATCTCTACATCTTCCATTAACCTTCTAAGGCGAGCTGCTGCTGAAGCTCCGCCAGCCACTCCACCAATTATAACTATTTTTTTCATGATTTCATCACTACTTTATAATTTACAAAATTAAATTTTCTAATATAAATTTCTTTATTATGAATTATGTGCTATACCTATTCTCATACTATAAAGTGAAACAGATTGAAATTTGATTTTTATTTTTGAAAAATGGTTATTTAAAAATTAGAATAAAAAATTTAAGGATAAGTTAGCATAAAAAATTAACCTCGGTAATCAATTAAGATTACAGCATCAACGGTTAACTCGTAGTTCTCGTCCTCATCATAATCATGGATTAACACTTTTTCAACTTCATCCAACTGTCCCTTTATCTCTAAAAGGTCCGATTCTTGCAGTATTTTGACTTCTGAATGCTTTAATTTCTTCCTCAATTCAACCGTTCCAGGTATAGATTTTGCAGAGGTCACCACTATAACCCTTCCTGTAATTTCGGTTAATTTTAAAGCTAATTCTAAAGATTCATCACCAGAGTCAAGGATAAGGATTCTTTTATCTTTTAGGTCCCCTAAATCTGCTGGAGCTTCCTTATAAACTCCCTTCCCTATGAATTTTTCGACACCTAAAATGATTCGTGTATCCAACTGACAAGAAGTAGCGATTTCTACATCTGGTTCTGCTCCTGTCCGATAATTATCAATTGCAGCTTTTAGTGCATCTGCTGCTAAATTTGAACAATGCATCTTAATAGGAGGTAATCCGTCTAATTCATCGGCCACGTTTTGTCGAGTTATGTCGTATGCCTTGTCGAGTGTCATTCCTTTTGCCATTTCAGTAACCATTGATGACGTAGATACTGCTGAGCCGCAACCAAATGTTTTAAACTTAATATCCTCTATTATTTCCTCTTCATTATTATTTTTCCCAACCTTAATGTAGATCCACATTAAATCCCCGCAAACTGGATTACCAACTTTTCCAACCCCATCTGCATCTTCTATTTCGCCTACATTTCTTGGATTTCTAAAATGGTCCAATACTTTATCAGAATAACTTGTTGATTTCATTTAATTATTCACCTCATTATATTCGTTTAATAAATATGATGGTGTCAATGGAGATAATTTTCTTAACCTTCTAACGACACCGGGTAAAACTTCAATTACTCTATCAATATCAGATTCTTTGGAATTTCTTCCTAAAGAAAATAGTAAACTTCCATGGGCTTCTTCGTGTAATAATCCCATGGATATTAATGTGTGAGAGGGTTCTAATGTTTTAGATGAGCAAGCAGACCCTGTAGCTCCACTAACATTTGCATCTCTTAAAGATAATATTAAAGATTCGCCTTCAATATAATCAAATCTGAAGTGAGCATTATTATGTAATCGTTTTTCAGGATGACCATTTAAATGTGACTTAGGGATTGCCTCAAGTACGCTTGGAATTAATCTATCGCGTAATTTTTTTAAACGGGAAGCTTCTTCGTTTATAACAGATTTCATGATTTCAGCAGCTTTTGCAAAACCTACTATACCAGTTAAATTCTCAGAACCAGATCTCATTCCTTTCTCTTGACCGCCTCCTATGAGAATTGGATTAACCCGCACTCCTTTTTTTAGGTATAACGCCCCCACTCCTCTCGGACCATAAATATCATTTGATGATAACGTGATTAAATCAATTGGTATCTTTTGGACATCTATAGGAATAACCGCTTCGCTCGCCACCGCATCTGTGTGGAATAAAATTTTCTTTTCATTAGCGATTTGGGCTATTTCTTCAATAGGTTGTAATGAACCAACTTCATTACTTGCTGTAGAAATGGAAATCAATGTTGTTTTATTTGTTATCAATCTTTTTAATTTATCAAGTACAATTATTCCATATTGATCAACAGGAACTCTACTAACTCTAAATCCCTGTCGTTCTAAATACTTGCCAATGTTTAATATTGAAATGTGCTCGATCTCGGATATGATGATGTGATCTCCTTTTCGTTTATTTTTCAACGCTGAACCTATAAGCGCCATATTGTTTGATTCTGTTGCTCCAGAAGTGAATAAAATATCTTCTGCATTGGGTGCGTTTATAAAATCAGCAACTTTTTTACGAGATTGCTTTAAGATTTCTGTAGCAATATCACCATGCCCATGAAGCGATGCGGGATTAGCAAATTTTTGATTGAAATATGGCAACATCTCTTCAACTACCCTTTCATCAACCGGTTTTGCCGCTTGATAATCTAAATATACACTCATTTTAGTATCCCTCCTTTATTTTAAAATATAAAAAGAAATTAGTTAGAACCACATAGTTGCATCTGCATCTAAGGCGAGATCGTTCAATGTAGCTGCCCCTACAATCCTAACGTTAGGGATTAATTCCACTTTATCCCAACCTAACATTCTTTTTGAGGCTTCACATACAAGGATTTCAACACCCATTTCTAAAGCTTTATCGATCATCTCTCTGACAGTTGGAAAGCTTCCTAATTTGATTTTTTCGGCTTCGCCTGGTTTTAATACTTTTAAACTGGTTCCCAAATAATAAACAATTGCCTTTATATCCATTGCCCTAGCAGATTGAGCTAATACTAAAGGTGAATATTGGCGTTCTGGGTCGTGGGTTGTTTGAACATATAATATGTTTTTTTCTTCACTCATTTTTTATCACCATTATTTCTTTTTTCTGAAAATAAATGTTAAAAGATCATCATCCTTCTTAAAATCCAAGACCTCTGTCTCAGTTCGCTTTGCCCAGCGATGTAAATCTTCATCAGCAGCAGGATCATCAGCAAGAACTTTAAAACATTGACCAATTTCTAAAGTTTCAATCATCTCTCTTACTTCAAATAAGGGCTCAGGACAAAATAATCCCGTTGTATCTAATTCTTTTATAATTTCACACTCATTTTTATCTATCATGTTAAAATCACCTTTTTCTAAATTTGGATTTTAATAGTTTAATAGTTTATACTCACGCTTTTAACTTCTAATATACTATTAGATAAAAAACTAGAATAACCTTCTCATTATAATTTAGTGAAAAATTACATCAATGTGAGATTAGTAGAAAACAAATATTAAACCATTTTTATAATTTATAAAACGGGAAAAAATTTGGGATAAATAGTTGAAATGAACTTCTAATAAATGATTTGGTGAAGATCAACTAAAAATAAATGGTTCACTAACTCCTAAATATTTTTCAATCACTCCTAAGATTTCCTCTTTAGAACCTACGTATCCGCATAATTGATGAGTTGCCTTTCCATGCGAAGTATTGTCTATAGTCTTAAGTGAATTTAATTGAAGTTCAATTTCACCAAATTGTAAAAATGGCTTATTTGGAGATTCAGAATTATAAGATTGGATCACTCCAATTTCACTGTTGGGGTGATCTCTGGATACATCAAAACATTCTTCCTGTTTCTTAGGGACATCATTGGACAACTTAACTATGAGACCAAATTCTTCAGAATTGGGGATCTTTATTACGTAACCAATTTTTGAATTTCGACTAAAATCAATATCTTCAGGCCTAATTGCCAATTTGTAGATATCATCCACATCAATTTTGAATGATACATGATCTGGATTTTGTTTGATTCTATCTTCAGGAATTATTCTAAAATATGATAAAGGTTTACTGTCGGGGTTTGTTGGAATTATAACAGTTCCAGGATTTTTTCGTCCCCCACTAATTACACAAGTTAACGACCAACCATTTGCTTCAATATTTGGCTTAAAAACTATGCAATCATCGATATATTCTATTCCACAATAATCTGTGATACCTGTTTTTATTGGTTCATTAATGAGTTTGAATTGGCGAGTTATCTCACCTCGGAGAAGCACTTTTGATACATAATTTTTGATTGAAATTGGAGATGAAACCGTACAAGTTTTCGCATTCTCAGCTAATATTTCATAGTTCGCGGGATCTAAACCCGCTTGACAACGCCAACCTTCCCAAGTCTCGGGGTTTTCATAAAAGAAAGATTTCTCAGGACCGATCCAATACCTATCTCCACCCACATCCCAAGATCTTGATTTGATATTCTCCGCTATATTTGGGTTAATCCATAGAAGGTTATAATAGTCATTTCTTGGAAATAATCCTAACACGCGCCCCCCATAATCTGAAATTAAGGCAGAACTATTATCATTTAAAGATAATTCACACAAATGAAGGTGTTTATTTATAGAGCTAATTAGTGCTTCTTTTGTATAATAATTCATATTCAAATTAATCTTTAAAAACTATTAAAATTTCACTCAGCCTTATTTCAATGGTATTGCTGATTACTTAAAAAAAAGGAATTATTTTTCATATGCTACTTTAATATTAATTGAAATGGATTCATCGTAGGTTTGTCCTTCCAAAATGCATTGAAAAGACAAATCTTTTGATTTGAATAATTCTGTAAAATATCCCAACCAATATTCAGAATACCTTTTATTCTGCCTGTGCCGGAAAAGCATGTGATATTCGTCTTCCGCACCCTTATTTATGTCGATTGAATAGAAATAGTTAGTAACAACCCAAATTTTTTGGATAGTATGAATGATCTCTTCGATTGTTAAACTCTTCAAAGGTTTCGCATCATTATGCCACATTATCAAATCAAGAGCTACATTTTTCTTGAAAGGTTTATCTAAAGCCGCAGAGGGTTCAGCAGCAGCTCTGATTAATTGATTAAACGTTGTTTTCCCAATCAACATCATTTTCATTTCATCACGAGCACGAATCCATATATCTCTATCAGTATTCATTAGTTCACCATAATATTTTAGCTCTCTTTCCAAGAAGTCAACAGTAGTTTCTTCTTGATTTTTGTATTTTTCAATGATTCCTTGAGTTTCAGGAGCCATAGAATGATATTCATCATACATTTTTATTGAATCACGGATTAAATTGGATATAGTCAATCCTAAATTCTTATATTTATCGATTATCATCCGGGTCGTATCAGAAACTTTTAGATATATTGGTTTTGATTTCAAAGTTCCATTTGTTTCTTCTCCATTTCCATTAACGCCATTTTCTTTTTTTTTTTCCAACTCATTGCTCACCTTATATTTGATAAACCCTATTTTTTTTATATATAATAGGAATATATAATATTATATTAATAAATATTCAGCTTATTTATAATTAGACGCAATAAAACGAACAATTCTTTCAATACAATGCATTCATATATAGAATTATATACCCATTTTTGAAGAAATCAATAGTAAAAAATCATAAGAATATATAGAAGTATATATTCATATTTATCTTTTTCATTGATATAACCCTAATTATACGGTATTTTTTAATTATGCCGAAACATTTAAATATATTAGTATATACTAATATATATGAGACTAAAAAAAATTAATAAATTAAAAAAACAATGTCAATGTCAAGAAATAATCCGGCAGGAGTAATAATTGGAATATTTATATTTGTAGTATTTGGATTCGTATTTTTTATACCTAACATGCTCTTCTTACCAGTTTTTCCAAGTTTTTTCATAATAATTATTATCGTGTCAATAGCAGTTAGTATATCAAGTAATAGAAGACCAAACGCTAATAAAGCATTTAAAAATGAAAATCAAGTAAAAACACAGAAAATAAATCCATATCGGGTTGAGAGCTATTCTCAAAAAAATATCAAAACATCACAATATCAAAGGGTTGAAGAAGAAATTGAATTAAAGCCAATCATTAGATTTTGTCAATTCTGTGGCACCAAAATTGAAAGAGATGCAATGTTCTGCCATAATTGTGGGTCAAAATTAGAACATGAATTATGAGGTTCAACATATTATAGTATTTATGAAATTGATAATCAAAACTTTCCAGGGGCGGAAGTCAACACGGATAACGGGTTTAATGTAAAATTGGATGTAGGGGTGAAAAATAGTATCACCCCTGCACCATTAAAGTTAAAAAAATAAAAAAAATTAATAAAAAAGGTGATAATATGAGCATGAGTGAAAGTATCACGGAAAAAGAAGATGAAATCATATTATTCCACGGTAAAGATGTCCGTTCTAAAAAATTTCAAAAAAAAATAAATCGGAAAAGTAATTCCAGTTTATTTCGAGTAGTTATTATTAATTCGGCCATCATAGTCGGTTTAATCATGATCATTTTTATACTCGTGAATACGATAGGAATATGATAAAATAAAATAACCAACTACGCTCTAAATCCATCAATGACTATTCTTGATACTTTTAAAGTAGTATATATTTCGCGTTTGATTTAATCCTTTTTTTTACCAACTTATTCAAGATATTTTTCAATCTTATTTCGAAATTTCTCAAACTTTGAGGGATCCATTTCATGTCTAATTAATTCTACTCGATAATTCTCAATAAATAAATCCTCAATTGTAGATAAAAGAGCCATAATGGTTTTCCTTTTAACTTTTGTAGAACTCTTCAATATAAAATATAGCTCATAAATCTTATTGTTAAGAAAATTATAGTTATATCCTCCCAGAGTTATAGTGTTAATATGATCTTGATCATCTTCAATTAGAGTTCTTGCAAATGATTGAATTGTTTGGAAAAATCCACCAAGTAAATCAAATTTCGTTTCCTCTGTTGTGAATTGATATAATGGTTTTCCTTCCCAATCAACTACCCAAAATTCTTCAGCAATCATCATTTCTTTCTATAAAAATATATTAAATATTTTAAATATAAGAATCTTAGATTCTTTATTTAAGCATAGATATGTAATCTTATTCGTGGAAAAAAAAGGAACTAATATGTCTATAATATATAATTTTTTTAAAAGACGATTAACAAAAAATTATAATTTGAATCATTGAAGAAATCTATCGTTGAAATGATTTTCAATTATTATTTTAGGGGATACTAATGGGAGAGGTTGATCTATTTTAAGTTAGATTTAAATATTGTAGTTTATTTGATAATCATACTTTAATGTAATAAAAATTGGTGAAATCAAATGGAAGATTTAATGCTAAAGAGAGTTTACTTTATCTCAAACAGAATCGTTTTATCTCAAGCAATCTTTTTGGTCTGTACTGCTATCATCACTTCAATTCTCATTCTAACCGACATTGCTTCAAGCATCATTCCGTATTGGTATGTTTATCTACTAATAATTCCTATAATCCTTATTATTGCGACACTCATCAAAAGAAAATGGTTCCACTTTTATAAGAATTGGTTGTTAGTACTAGTTCCTATGGGATTGATATGGCTCTCTTTTACAATATATATTGGTGTTTTCATAGATTATAATTTAGGTATAGGAAAAACATTTACAATTAGCATTGCAATACTCATAATGTATTTGATAGGTTATGCTTTAGCGCGTTTATTTCGAAGAGAGGAATTCTATTCCCGATTCAAGAAAAAATTCAAAATTGGCAAGGACAGATTCAGAAAAAACTTGTTTTGGCTCGGATTCGCTTTTTCCTTGTTAATGATCACGTTTACATTCACTACTGGTTGGGTACTTCTTGAATATACTTTAGAAATTAATGTTATTGAAAGTATTTATGGTCCTGATTATGGAACATTCTTAAGTTGTTTACCATGCGCATTAAGTGCCTTGTACATGTTCAGTGGAATTTTAATTGTAGTGTTTTGGATTCTGAACTACTTAACATTGTCAGGATTGCTTGACCTGGATAATGCATCAGTTGAAAAAGATCCACCAAGTAAACTGATAATGATATTTTTGAGAAATTCAATGATTGTAGTAATAATATGCTGGATACTCGCTGAATTTTTAGTACCGCCAATCTTCGGAGGCGGGGGAAAAGGAGGAGGAACACGGAGTTCACGTGTTCGCAGTAGTCGGAGTGCTAGTAGCGATTCGGGACAACCTATACTTTATAGCAAATTTAAAGATATTAATGCTCAATATGCAGCTAAAGATAAACTATGGGAGAAGCATAATCTCCTTTAAGACCTTTTTTTTTTTAAAATTATTGAGAATATTAACAGAGAAGGTTTGACAAAAATTCTTCACAAGTTTTTTAATAAATAGAATATCATTAAACTAAATCTCTTTTCAATGAAAAATTATGATCGAATACATATTTTTAATTATATTCTTTATTGTTGCTATATTGGATGTGTATAGTGAATACAAAGACAATACCAAGATTGAATTTTGTACAAAACCACTGTTAATGCCATTGCTGATTCTGTTTTATATTTTTGGTATACTCGAAGGGGCATCAATGGCACGAGTTGATTGGTTAATAGTAGTTGCGTTAATAGGTGGTTGGGCAGGGGATGTTTTCTTAATGCAAAAAGATAAAGAGAAATGGTTTTTGTTTGGAATGGTTGCTTTCCTAATCAACCAAATCTTTTATATAATCTCATTTCTTTTATCTATTCCTAACATCACTAGTTTTAATATTTGGGGATTTTACTTATTAGGACCAGTACTCTTAATTTTAATCTTCATGGTACCAAGACCAATTAAAAATGCAGCTGAGATGAAAATTCCCGTGTTAGTATATTTAGTTGCAATTTTACTAATGCATTTCACAGCCATTTTAAGATTAGCAGAATTCCAAGGATTACCATTTATCTTAGTTTATGTTGGTTCGATTTCTTTCATATTTTCTGATGCGACAATAGCAGTAAATCAGTGGGATAAGGAAATCCCCCAATTTGGACCAATTAGCATGACAACCTATATTTTAGCCCAATTCTATATTACTTTGGGTGTCTTATTCACTGCATTATTATAAATTATATTATAAAAACCAACCTTTTTTTTATCATCAATTCAAAGTGCCAATATAATTTTTTAAAATGAGTTCTAAGTAAGAAAATTTTTAATTTAGCAATAATTTATAAAATAATACATATCAAACATCTCATATCAGCCCTAGTAGCATAGCGGTATTGTGGTGCACACAACGCAATTGTGTTGCCTTGGTAAGGCAAAGGTCGGGGGTTCAAATCCCCCCTGGGGCTCATTTATAACATTGCCGGTGTGGCTTAGCTGGCTATAGCGCCAGACTCATAATCCTACTGAAAAAATGGGTCAGACAGGATGTACTCTGGAGGTTCGTGGGCTCGAATCCCACCACCGGCATTTTCAATTTTTTTATCTATATAATTCTTACAATATTTGTTGAATCTTATCATTTTGAATGACGTTTTTCTTTTACTAGCGTTCCTCCAGCTCGAGATAACGCTTTAGATTTAAAAACAGTTTGAAATCACGATACTTAAGATATTAGGGATAATATTCTTAATTAGAGACCTATGATGTTAGTGAAAAGGTGAACAAAAGATTTAAATAACCTATTTAGCCCATGAATAACAGTGGTAAAAATTTCAAACTAATTATTTAAAATGAAGCCAAATTTATTTAGGATAGCGGTTTTTCCAATATCGGGATTAATTTTAATTCTCATAACATTCGTTCTAATAATTTTCATTGACCCGGTTGAAGCAAACTTCGGTATTGTTATCTATCTTCCTTTAATTTTCCTCTATATACCCTTTTTTGCCTCTTTAACGATAATTGTATATGCAATTAAATTAGTATTTAAAGGAATTGTGAAATACATGAAAAATATGAGTACTCTTATTATCAAAACTAGAAGTGCACACGAATGGTATTTGGGAGGAATATTAGTGTTAATTTCCTGTGGGATTTTTTGGGTTGGACTTTTAATACATAATTCTTTTCTATATGAGGTGATGTGGTGGGATGGCGGGATAGTTCCGAATTTTTCCTATTTCCTATTTACGTTTATCTTTATAATTTCCCCTTTAATATCCTCTACTTTATTATTTATAGGTAATTTTCTTCATAATAAATCATATAAAAAAGAGAAAGAAGTGAAAGATGATCTCTATCAAAACACCGATTGGTTAAAATATCAACACTATACATTAAAGCGCTCTGTTCAAGAGATTGCAGATGAACTAGGGAGATCTATGGTTGAAGTGCAGAATAATTTAATGGGATTAGAATGACATCATTTTAATTTAGTCATGCAAAACTCTCCTTTATGTATAGCAATACTTAGTTATCTTTGACCAAGGTGCCACCAGCTCTCTTTAACGCTTTTGATTTAAAGAGATCTTGAAATCCTGGTTTATAATTCATGTATTTTGGGATGGGATATCTCAACCCTCCTTGATGGGTACCTTTAAGACCTTCAACTAACATCTCAAGCTTGCTTTTTGGGATGGAAAACATGACCTCATCATCCTCAGCGCCACCCCATACTCTATCTCCATTCCCTAAAATTACCAATTGAGGTTTATCTGTTTTAAAGGTTTTTATGACTCCTTCATGGCATGAACCTGCTCTTCCTGAAGAAGTAAAATCCATTATTCCACCTTCAATAAAGAGATATGATTGAATCAATCGAGTAGATTGTGCGGGATTGCAATATATTTGTACGATGTCAGGTATTATTTTCGTTCGGGTTAAAGGTGATATAATCATTCCGATATATTCTTCTGGAAGAAATTTTAAATGTTTACTCCATTCTTGAGCAATTTCTATATTTTTTGAATACAATCCAATACTAAACTTGTTAGCAAATTCAATCGTCTCATCATTCATTGGATCCCAGTTATATACCGCTCGGGCAACCTTACAAACACAATCATCTGAAGTAACAGCAATAGTCCAACCATAAGTTCTAGCCATTTTAAAATTTTGACAGATAAAATTCTGTAGTTTTAAGTCGATATGGGGTTGTTTGCATCCCTTAGGAATCTCCGAAATGTCTTTAATTAACTTGATTGCGATAGGAAAAGTTGATGTGCGCAAGTATTTCTCAAATTCCTTTCCTAATTCTTGAAATTTCTTGAGGTTTTCAATCATAATTGATTACATATCTTCAAATAAAATATAGATAAAAAATTTTTTCAAGAATATATTTCAACCTAAAAGGTTTTTTATCTCAATATCTTAAATTTAATTGTTATGGAGAGATTTGTATCTGAAAAAATCACATCCGAAGAGTTATCGATTTTGGATAACAACTCAGAGTGGTTAGGAATTGATAAGAGCCTACTAATGGAATGCGCGGGGTATTCTCTTACCACGGAAATTATTAGTAGATATCAATTAAACAAAAATACAAAAGTAGTGATTTTCGCGGGAACTGGTAATAATGGCGGAGATGGTTTTGTCGTTGCTAGACATTTGGCATCCCAAGGTATTCCAGTGTTCGTAATATTACTGGGGGGTCCTGATAAAATTAGAACATTAGAATCAAAATCGAATTGGGATGTTTTACTAAATTTGGAGCATTCCGTTAAACGAAAAATCATAACGGATTCAAAGAATTTGGAAAAAATAAAAGATTTCATTAGGAACGATTTGAAATATCGCGTTATTATAGATGGATTATTGGGAACGGGAATTCAAGGAAAAATACGAGAGCCTATCTCTTCTTGCATCACCATGATAAACGCATTAAAAAAAGAGGATATTCGTTTTAATGTTGTATCAATCGACGTTCCCTCAGGGATGGACCCTAATAGTGGAAAGATAAATGATATGGCTGTAAAAGCAGATTTGGTGATCACTTTTCACAGGAAAAAAGCTGGATTTAAATCATCAAATAATTCTATAAAAGAAGTTATTGTAAAACCAATAGGAATACCTATAGAAGCAAATATTGTTGTAGGACGAGGAGATTTGTTACCAACACTGAAGAAACGACAAAAGAACAATCATAAAGGACAATTTGGAAAGATTTTAGTCATTGGAGGATCAAAAAATTATACTGGTGCTCCCGCTTACTCATCCATGACTGCTATTCAATTTGGATGTGATTTAGTCATTACTTACGTACCTGATGTTATTTCTAACGTATTAAGGAGTTACTCACCTGATATGATCGTGAGAAGCAATCATGGAGAGTCGCTAAATATGGATTCATTTGAAGAGATTAAATTGTTAATTGATTGGGCAGATTGTATATTGATTGGTCCGGGGTTAGGAACTGAATCACAAACCGAAAAATTATTAGTAAATTTATTGCGAATTCTAGTAGAAAACAACAAGAAATTTGTTTTGGACGCAGATGCTCTGAAATTAATTAAGGATCATTTAAAGATAATTAAAGGATCGCAGTGCATCTTAACGCCTCATGAGGGAGAATTAAAGATTATGACTGGAATTAGTTTACCCCCCCATGATGAAGTGGAGAATCGCGGGAAAATTCTACATGATCTGGCGAAAAAATTAGATGTTACTTTAATACTCAAAGGTTCTTTTGATTATATAGCTTCTAAAAATAAAATTAAAATAAATAAAACCGGTTGTCCTGAAATGTCAATAGGAGGTACTGGTGATGTTCTAGCAGGACTTTGTGCTTGCTTTTTGGGAACGGGAAATGAAATATTTCAATCAGCTTGTTCAGCAGCATTCTTGAATGGATATATAGGTGAACATTGCAAATCTGTTATCGGTCCACGATTCACAGCAATGGATATGATTAAAGCTATAAATGAAGTGATTTTAAAGTTAAAAAAAAAAATCTCAACTTAGAAGAAAAAAAGAAAATTTTACTCCAACTTTGAAATAAAGTAATTCGTATTCATACGATACAAATTTAGTTTAATAAAAATTTATTAACATTAAGTTTTTGTTATAATTATAGGTAAAACATAAGAATATATTATTTAACTTTATTATTGAAATAAAATTTGGAGATTACATTATAGGTGATTAGATTAAGTGCAAGTCTTTAGGATTAATCCCGACGGTACAACAACTGAAATAAAAACGCAAGGAGCAATAAAAGATGTTTTAAAAACAGATGAAAGTTATATTTTAGTCGCTGACGAAGTCAGAAAGGTCTTTTTATGGAAGGGCTTGGGAAGTAGTGTGAGATCAAAGTTTATTGGAGCGAAGAGGAGTCAAGAAATTCGTGGCCAAGTAGGCATGCACTTTGCAGTTGTTCCGCTTGATGAAGCGGAAGAAACACAAGAATTTCTTAAACTAATTGGGGGAAAAACAGAGGGCGGATTAGCTCAAGAAATTAAGTTGGACGCTCCAACAACAGTTAACGGTACATCAGTTCATCCTTTAAGAGATAAAGATACATTCGGAGTTCCCAAACCAGCAGCAGGAATGAATATTGGGGGTTCCATGAATAGAGCTTCTCAAAATACGGGTCCGCTATATAAGGGTCAAGGTTCTTTCTCAACCATGATGCAAGAGGAAAGTCATGTGAATTATGAACAAATCATGAAAAAACTCGAAGAAATCAAGATTCCTGATGGTTTTGAGAGAGAAATTATAATTATCGGGAACAACGCGTATTCAGTTGTTGAAAAAGTACAATCTTTTCTGGGAAAAAAGGAAGTCACCAAAGAAATATCAAGGGTAGGCACGATTCCAGAAGGGGTGTTTTTTGCTGAGGATTATTCCCCTCGTATCTTATCTGAAAATGGAAAAATTTTAGCTATTGAATTTCTTAAGCGCATTGGAGGGCCAACTGATGCAAAGGTGGAATTTAAGAGCAAAAAAAATATCTTAAAGGAGCAGATCAAGACTCAACTTGAAGGAAATTAATATCCTCTTTTTTTATATATCTGTTTCTATTTTGATATTTAATTTTTAATTTAAATAAATTCTAAAACGTTTCAACTAAAAATTTAAAGGTCTGAAGTTTATTATTATAATTAATCGATAAAAAAAATAATTATCAATTACCAATGAAAGGGACGAAACATGAGTAATTTAACGCAAGATGAAGCACATAATTTATCATTATTCTTAGGTAATATAACTGAACATACCGAATTAGAAGCATTAGCACTCGTTACTCGCGAGGGTTTGCGACTTGCATTTTCTTGCATTCCAGATTATAACGTTGATCCTGATTTATTCTCAAGCTTATCAGCGGTTGTAATGCAAAGTGGACAAGATTCAATTGAATCATTAGGTTTTAATAATCTTCTTGAAGTGGTTTTAAGAGGTGGTGATGCATTCATTATTTTGAGTTCGGCTGGGAGATTTTTCCTAATGGGAGCAAGTAGTAAAATAGAAGATCTAGGTAAGATCGTGACTGTCTTTAGATACTATGCACAAGAAATCTCTAAACGTTACCCAATGAGCTAAAACGTTTAATTAATCATTTCATAAATTAGATAAAAACACATGAATATTCCTTTCAATATCACATTAATTTATTATTAATAAGAAAGAGGTATGAAATATGGCGGAGCTAAAAATATTTGTTGATGTTAATGAGAAAAGTGAAAATAAAGTAATAATCTGTCAAGAAAATGCTAAAAAATTGGGGCTCATGGATGGTGCTTCAGTTGAAGTAGAAAATCCGGATAACAAGAAGAAATCTAAAGCAAAAATAGAAATTTCAAGCATGGTTTTGGATTTTGCGGCACAAATTTCCAAAAATGTCATTGATAACCTTGAATTTTCGGGAGTAGAATTGGTTTTACGTCCAGTTAGTAGTACAGGACTAATAGCTCCCAAGTTACAAATCCCAAAAATTCCCCCTGCACCGAGAACTCCTCCAGCACCACAATCACCCTCATTAACCCCCTTACCCTCTCCCCCACCCAATATAACGACTACAAGACCTATTCCCACACCTACTAGCGCGCCAGTACCAAGTATGCCCCCACAACCAACCCCAACTCCCGTTCCTCATCATACATTTGCTGCTCTGCCACCTCCACCAACTCCCGTTCCTCCGGCTACATATGCTCCTCCGCCTCGACAACCTACTGCCGTTCCTGAGCCTACTTATG
>DAOUVJ010000082.1 GCA_030667705.1 Promethearchaeota archaeon
ATGGGATCAGTGATATCCTTGTGAATGGTTCTAGAATGCAGAGAATTAACATTCCCGGCGGAATCGTTGGCATAGAAATTAATCGTAAGTGACGTTTCATCTGATAAAGAGTTCCATATGTCTAAATCAAAATCTTCAGAAACTCCATTTTCTAAAAATACTTTAGTTCCAGTAATTTCATACCAAACACTATCAAAGTAGCCATCTGAAATGGTTGCTTGAATAGGAGGAGGGGAATTCCAATAGGAATTATTAATAGGTTGATTTATTTCTATGTTAGGTGTCGAAATATCCTTGTAAATTAACAAAGATTTTGGATCATTAATATTCCCAGCTGAATCATTGGCGAAAAAATAGATTGTAAACGAGATCTCGTCAGATAAGGAATTCCAAATGCCTATATCTAACGTATCTAGGGTATTATTAGTTAGTGTAATCTTTTCAGTATCAACCTCGTACCAAAAGGAATCCAAATATTTTTCATATACAGTTACATTCAAATCAGGAACGGAATTCCAATAGGTATGGTTTGATGGTAAATTTATTGTTAATTCAGGAGCAATTATATCTTTGTAAAGATCCAGCGTGTATGAATCATTTACATTTCCAGATGTATCATTCGCATAAAATTGGATTGTAAAAGAACTTTCATTTGGTATTGTATCCCACAATGAGATATTTAAAGTTTCAGGGATTCCATTTTCGAGACTTTCCTTTTGGTCATTAATTTCGTACCAAACATATTGAAAATAGGTATCAGAAACTGAAACTTGGATTGTAGGACGTGCATTCCAAGAAGTATGATTATTTGGAGTAATAATATTTAAAAATGGAGCTTGGGTGTCTTTATAGAGATCGAATATAATCGCTTCATTTATATTTCCAGAAGTGTCATTAGCATAAAAACTTACATTGAATTTTCCTTCAGGAAGACCATCCCAGAACGTACTTAATAAAAACTCTGCAGTCTCATTCTCAAGTTCTTCTTTTTGTGCAGATCCTCCAACAAGGTACCAGATTGAATCTAAATTTATATCATAAGCACTTACATTAATCTGAGGAGAATTAGACCAAATCGTATTATTATAGGGTGATATAACTGTCAAAATTGGAGGAAAGTCATCTCCATCACTCCAAATTGGATAATTATCTTGTGAATTTGCTGGTCCATCTAATAAATATGGATCATCCCCAAAACCATTGTCATCTAAGTCAGCACCTCCATAATCATCCCAAAAATTACCAATAATTCCATCATCCCATTCTGAATCGGTCCCAGCATCATAGGCATTTATTCCATTGTTAGTAAAACTGTTGTTATAAAATGAGTTCGATTCAGATCCAGTTGATGTAAGGTTAATGCCAACGATACTATTATAAAAGATATCATTTTGATAGAATTTACTCTCGTTCGTTCCTTGGATTAGAATTCCGAATTGATTATGACTTATAGTATTAGAATAACATGTAGAGTTTTCTACATTGACGAATTCGATTCCAATTCGATTATAATAACTTAGATTATTGTCAAATAGCAAGCCATTTACAGATTCCTCTAATTTAATCGCTGCAAAATTAGAGCAATTATAAAAAGTACAATTTTGAATTATAAAATAAGAATCTTTAGAATTATTTATTATAATCCCAGAACCTTTTTCCTCGCAATCAAGAATAAGATTATCAATAACGTAGGGATTATTCCAAGTGCCTGAGCCAGAGCACCAATCATAAAGTGCTTCTGTCTCCGTCCAATTATCATCAATTATTATATGAGAAATATCAGAAGGATAATTAGAAGAATGTAATATTATTGAATTATTAAAATTCGGTCCATTATTTACGAGAATGGGATTGATATAGAAAAAGCATGAGATAATTATTATTGATAGTGTTAACCAACAAATGAATTTTCTTTCAATATGATACATTTTTGTAACAATAATTGGATTTATTAAGTGATTGATAAGCAAATTAGGTTTAAATAATTTTATGATCCTCTTTTTTTTTACGGAACAAAGAGAATTTTATAAAAATGAATCCTAAAAGCCCACATAGTATTTTGTAAATCTTAGTATCAAATAACCCCAAAAATTTAAAGAATTTAAAAAAAAATTGTCAACTTAGAGAAACACAATATAGAAAACTCAATATAGATCTCTATAGACAACATTTAAATATTGAATTTACCATATCTTTCTTGAAATTCTAATATAATCCAAAAAGAAGAAAAACTATGTTGTTACAAGGATTTGATTTATGGTTTATTTTAATACCCGCTATTATTTTTGTTTTGATCATAGTTAGTTGTTGGTTTTTAGCGGGATTTAAGGTGATTCTGGAATACGAGAGGCTTGTGATCTTTAGATTGGGGAAGTACAAACGCACAATTGGACCTGGTGTTGTATACGTATTTCCAATGGTTGAAAAATCTCAAAAGGTAAGTTTAAGAATCATAACTGCCGATATTCCTCGTCAAGAAGTTATAACTAAGGACAATATACCTGTTTTAGCAAATACGGTAGTCTATTATAAGGTAGAACGTCCCGAAGATGCTGTGATAAAGATCGAAAATTATGCTTTTGCTGTGAGACAGTATACTCAAGCGGCATTGAGAGATGTGGTAGGAAACATGGAATTAGACAGTGTTTTAACTGAACGAGAAGTTGTAGCAACCGATATTCGCAACATTGTGGATCAGGAAACAAATGAATGGGGAATTGATATTAAAAGCATAAAAATTCAGGAAATCGAATTACCCGCGGAAATGAAAAGAGCCATGGCAAAACAAGCAGAAGCCGAACGTGAGAAGCGAGCAGCAATAATTTCTTCAGAAGGAGAATTAGGAGCGGCTGCGAATCTCGCAAAAGCAGCTTCAATGATGGCGAGTGAACCGGGAGCGCTTCAACTTCGAACCTTACAAACAATTAGAGATATATCACAAGATCCATCTGAAAAAATAATAATTTTCATGCCGGGAGACCTTGGTAATATACTCAAGAAATTATAGTGCAGTGGTGAATACTGATGAGTAGAAGCTTAAGTAGAAAATTAAGATACATTCAAATTGCTTTTAATCATACCAGTAATGAGGTGCGTCGTATTTTACCCCAAATTCCTCATGATCCAAGAATAATAATTGAAGCGGGGACACCTTACATTAAAAGAGAAGGAGCAGCAGGAATAAGATTTATTCGAAGATTTTGGCCTGGAATTGTAGTTGCTGATCTCAAGGTTACAGATGGAGCATACGAAGAAGTAAATTTAGCTAATCGTTCAGGAGCTAATGCGGTGACAGCTTCAGGTACAGCACCTATAGAAACTCTCGATTTTTTTAACAAAACTTGTAAGAGTTTTAATATTTATTCAATGATTGACATGCTTGGACAAGAGAATCCACTAAAACACCTCATGAGATTAAAAACTAAACCTGATGCTATTGTAATTCATAAGGGACGAGACGAGGAAGCTAATCCAAGAAGCATAATTAGATTTAAAGACATTAATAAAATTCGTTCAAAATTCGATGTACTTGTTTCTGTTGCTGGGGGTTTAGACCAAGTTAGCACAAGAAAGGCATACTTTAACGGAGCTGATATTGCTATTTTAAATGTCGTCAAACCATTAGATAAAAATAAGGGCATACTCGATACAACCAATTTCCGAATAACAGTTCCTTCAATCCTTCAAGAAGTTGGATTCTAATAATTTAATCTTTTTTTTTTATTCTTTTACTTAATTAGGTTACCTATCTACGATATAAGCTAAATTACAACCAATTTTCGAATAGCAGTTTCTTCGATCCTTCAAAGAAGTTGGATTCTATACTTAAGCTAATTTAATATTAAAAAAATAAATAGTGACACCTGAGATATATACCCGCCTTTCTGTCAGATATCCGGTCACCCAGGTATCCGTGAGGCATCAAACTATGCGGTCTACCTAAAGCTTCGTTCCAAACACTCATCGCTTTCATTTGACCTTGCACCAAAGGTTTTAGCTCGTTCCAACCAATCCCTTCTCCAATTTCTCTGGCTTATATCCAAGTCATTAATATGCGAAAAAGGGCAGTGTCGTTTCAGTTGCTAAAACATGGTTTTCACCATGGTAGTTCTCTACTCCTTCTTTGGAATGGTGAGGCGAGGTTCCTCAGCAGGTCAAGCCTACCGTCAGCCTCATATCACATTTGTCACGTGAATTTATAAAGAAATTATCATTTATTTATTTTTACTTTTCAAGTTCTAATACTATTGAAATTCCCAATAAACTCCCAAAAATGCTAAGAAGATGTTCTATTGACACGAAAGAACTAAATATTGAGAAATAAGATATAGGAAAATTAACTTATGTTAATTAGTATAAGATCATCATGACTTCTATTGAAAATTTTTTGAATATCTCTATCTCTAATAAAGAGGAACTAAAGCAAATTAGTAAAAAAATCGATGAGATAGTTTTACAAAAGACAATAAATCTAAAAGAATCCGAGTTTAAGTATCGAACGATATTCAATGCTAGTCCAGACATTATTTATGTGACTGATTATCATGGAAATATTTTGGATGTTAATCAAGCTTGGATGAATAAAATTGGAGTTAAACGAGAAGACATTGATAAAATTAATATAACGGATTTTTATGTTGGCAATAATCCCGCAGATTTAGAAAAAAATATTCAAGAAATTCGGAATGGTAAGGAAATCAAAGGATTTGAAGCAAAAGCTAAAAATATTGCAGGAGAATTATTTGATTTCGAAATTAATTCTCTTCCCATAGAAAAAGATGGGAGAATTCTCATGGTTATTAACATTGCTAGAGATATTACCAAGCGGAAAGAAATGGAGAGAAAGTTAAGACTTTCAGAAGGAAATTATCGCTTAATCTCTGAAAGCGCAAATGATCTAATCAGAGTAATGAATGATGATTTTGAATTTGAATACATTAATGAGAAAGTTCATAAAAGATTACTTGGATATTCTAAAGAAGATATGCTCGGTAAATTGAGTTTAGTGTTTATCCATCCACAAGATAGAAGAGCTGTTATTAGATCAACCCGAGACTATTTACAAGGAGGTATGCGCTCCTATGAAGTACGATTTAGGAGTAAATCTGGAGAACATAAATGGTTTGAGGTGAAAGCAAAAGTATTTCATGATGAACGAGGAGAAATGAAGGTATTATCAATCGCGCGAGATATAAATGACCGAAAACTGGCGGAAACTGAACGAAAATTAAACGAACAAAAAACGGTGAAATCAGAACGAAAATTTCGACTGTTATTCAATCAGCTGAGCTATTATAAAGATTTATTTGCCCATAATATAAATAACGTCCTCCAAGTGATTCGAACATCAACTGAGCTTTTATCAATTCAACTTTCAGAAAAAGAATCGAAAGGAACAGAAGAAGTGATAAATATAATCAACAAGCAAATTGATAGGGGAGCAAAATTAATGTCAAGCGCTTTTACTCTCAGTGAACTCGAAGAGAGTGAAATTTCGATTAGAACTCTTAAATTATGTGATCTACTAAGAGACTCAATAGAGCATGTTAAAAAAGTATATGAAGAAAGAAATGTCGTGATTAAAGAACAATGTGATAATATAAATCTAGAGATTAACCTGAAGGCCAACCCCCTTATCCAAGATATTATTGACAATCTCCTCATTAATGCGATTATGTACAATACCAGCCCTCAAGTTGAGATCATCATAACAGGATCTTCAGTAGTGATTGATGGTATCAATTACTTAAAAATAGAATTTAAGGACAATGGAATTGGGATTCCTGACGAGAAAAAGAAGTTCGTCTTTGAAGGTGGCAACAAAAATTCAAAAGGTTCAGGTGGCATGGGCCTTGGCTTTTCGATCGTAAAGAAAATCCTTGATAGTTATCAAGGAAAAATATGGGTAGAAAATAGAGTGAAAGGAGATTTTACTAAGGGCACGAATTTTGTTCTATTATTACAGGAAATAGAATAACAGTAAAATCTTTAAACTTAAAGCTCACTATTTATTCCTCACTTAAGGAATAAGTGATTATATCACAATATTTTTTAAATCCTAATTTCTTGTAAACAGATTGACCCATTGAGGAAGCTTGAAGAACTCCATATTGATATCCTATATCGCGTGCATCTAATAATGCTCTGTTGCTCAATGTAAGAGCAAAATTCATGTTTCTATATTCTGGTAATGTACTCACCGCGTGAAGACCAGCAATTTCGGGAATTAGATAAAGTAATAATACCGAAACATATTTTTCATTATAAATACCTATGTAAAACCTAACTTCACTCTGAGAATATAAATATGCTAATAAATCATCATCTACTTTTATGTGAAACACTGTTGATACGATGTTAGACCAGATACCTAATTCTTCTTCGTTTTCAACTTTCTTAACATTTAATGAATAATTTATCCTCTTCGAAATGCTTAACTCAGATAAATCAAGAGCCATTCCTGCTTGGTGAAATACATCTGAAAAATTATGGTTTAGAAGTGATTTACCGAGATTCTTAGGTTTGGTTAAAGGTCCAACAGTCCAATCATCTGGTGCTTTATCAGATTGAATTAAGCTTTTTAATTTCTCAATTTCGATATCTACATCAGAATCGTTAAAATTTGCTTGAAATATGCAACTTGGCCAATCCGCATTTTTCGCACGTACCCATTTTAGTTTAACGGTATCCACAGATTCAAAATTGGAATGTCTTGAGCACTTTAAGTAGAACGCGTTTAGATTTTGTTCAATCGAACCTAATAGGAATTTCGACATATAATAATAAATGTTTCTAAGAATTAAAATGCGTTAGATATTCTTTTCCATTATAAATTAACTCGATTCAACAGATGCTATTTGTGGTTTTTCGTAAGAATAGAGGTAGGAATGCCGTTTTAAGTCAAAATATAAGATTATAAAGAGTCCGATACCTAAAATGACTGCCAAATAACCTATGAGTTCGTATTGGTTTAAAAATATCCCACCTATAGTTAAACCTCCTATTTCTATGAACACCGTTGCAATCAACGGTGAGATTATTTGTGCGATTGATTGAATATTGGTTGTCATGCCGCTTACTAAACCTTGATTATCAGCATCCACTGCTTTAGTAATATTGCTCTGTATTAACGATGGTAAAAACACCATGCTAAACACGAATGTTGGAAGGAATGCAAAAACCATCCACAATTCCGTCATAAATGGGAATATTAAGAAGTTTACTATAAGGAGAATTGAAGCAAATAATAAAATTCTCTTTTCTCCAACTTTCTTAAAGAGTGGCTTCATGAGAAATCCCCCGTATATCATTATTGTCACACCTGCGACGGTCATAACAAGACCAGTAATGATTACCGAAGCTCCATACCTTTCTAAAAGAATTAATGCTATAGTCGAATTAAACATGACTGTTATGAAGAACAATAAGAAAACTTGAACAAAACGAACGATAATTTCTCGGGTAAAAGTCTTCCTTTTTTCTGAAGATAATTCTCGGGTTTTTTTTCGTAGTTTAAGATCTGAAATTCGATCTTTGGGCATGCTTTCAATTAGTACTCTTCTTGTTAAGATCATGGCAATCAGGGATAAAATTACTGCGATTAGAGAGGGGTATCTCCAACTGATTGCTCCTAATAATCCTCCAATAATTGGTCCAAAAACCATCCCTACGGTATGTCCTATCATTAATTTACCCATTTGAGAGGCTCGAGTTGCTGGTGTAGTGATATCGGATATGTAAGCACGAATAACGGGTATTTGTCCTCCAAATACACCATCTAAAATTCGTGAGAAAAGAATTACATAAACATTCGGAGACAGAGCTAAAATTAAAAAGGAAACTCCAGTTCCAGCTTGAGAAATTAGAAGTATTGGCTTACGACCATACTTATCGCTCAATTTTCCCCAAATAGGTCCAAAAATGAAAGCGCTCAAAGCATTTGAAGATACTAAAATCCCCACGAATAACGCAGATTCGCCCCAGTCTTGAACAATATAGGGAAGAAGTGGTAATACCATACTGTAACCGAGAACATCGACAAGAATGCTGAGAATGATCGTGAACATTGCTTTACGAGGATTTATATCATATTTCAGCAAACTATCAGCATGTTCTTCTTTTGTTTGAAATTTTCTTTCTATCATCTTAAAAACCCCTAATTTAACCTATTTAACCTATTTAACCTATTGGAGAATAATTTATCCATTACAAATATTTGCTTTTTTATTAGTTTAAACTTGTTTAATAGATTTAATTTTGAAACTGGAACCGTTAAATTAAGATTTTAGGACTACTTGATGATTTTTAAATTTTTTTACGAGAAATAAATAATAATAAAAAAAGAAAAAAGTTTATTTTTAGCTTATAGCTTGTTTTAGAATGTTATTAAACCTGCGCCACTATTAAATAGTAATAATAAGCCCATAAACATTGATGCTGTTAAACTCATTACTACTAACAATGTGTTGATGCTTGGTCCTGCTGTATCCTTGAAAGGGTCTCCCACCGTGTCACCTGTAATTGATGCTTTATGTACCTCAGTTCCTTTGCCTCCAAGATTACCGTCCTCAATCCATTTCTTAGCATTATCCCAAGAGCCTCCGGAATTGCTCATGAACACTGCGAATACGAAGCCAGATAAGATAGCACCTGCTAGAAAAGCCCCTAAGGAAGCTACTCCAAATATAATGCCAACACCAATAGGAACGGTTATTGAAATAATACTTGGTACGATTAATTCCCGTAGAGAGCCTTTTGTTGCTATGTCAATTGTCTTCTTGAAATCAGCGGGTTCTTCACCAGTTAGAATTTTTGGGTTTTCTTCAAATTGTCTTCGAATCTCATCAACCATTTTTGCGGCATTCTTTTGAACTGCTAGAACCAATAATGCTGAAAAAAGAGCAGGAACAACCACACCAATGAAAGCTCCAATAAGCACTCCTATATCTAATAAATCAATTTCTATTCTAAAACCTCTTGCTTTAGCAACTTCTTCAGCAAAAGAGAATAATAATCCAAATACTGTCAAATTAGCGGCTCCAATTGCGAACCCTTTGGTGATAGCCTTAGCTGTATTTCCAGCAGAATCCAAATGATCTGCAGTTCGGATCACGTCATCTCCTAATTCACCTTGTTCAGCGATAGCTCGAGCATTATCAACGATAGGTCCGAATGCATCATTGGACACGATTGTACCAACAATTGCTAACATGCCTACTGCTGCCATTGCAACTCCAAATACTCCAGCAAGAAGATAAGATACTGCCATTGCTACGATAATTCCAAGAGCTGGAGGAACTACACTGAGGAGTCCATATGAAAATCCACTTAAAATAACTACAGCGTGACCCTCTTTTGCTGAATTTGCAATGTTTCTAGTTGGTTTCCTATCTTCACGGGTAAAGTAATCGCTTGTAAAGCCCATAACAATACCAGATCCAAGTCCGATTAAAACAGCAAAATAGATCCTCCATAATAATAGAGTTCCTTCAGCATTTAAATCAAGGGTCAGGATCCACGTAAATAATGCGGCAATACCAGCAAAAATTAGTGTTGCATAATAGGTTCCATTGTTCAGAGCTTTTCCAGGATTTTCTGCTTCTCTATATTTGATGATAAAAATCCCAATGAGAGAAGCGATTAGCCCAACACCGCATAAAACAACAGGGGTAACGACAAGAGTAGCACGTAATACAGGATCTAGAGTTAAATCTATGTTAGTAATTAATGCTAATGAGGCTGCGATCATCATTGCGGCAACAATTGATGCCACATAGGAGTCAAATAAGTCAGAACCCATTCCAGCAATATCACCGACGTTATCACCGACATTGTCAGCTATGGTTGCAGGATTTCTCGGATCGTCTTCTGGGAGATCGTATTCTGCTTTTCCTACGAGATCAGCTCCCACATCTGCAGTTTTAGTAAAAATACCGCCGCCACATTTCATAAATAGTGCAATACTGCTTGCTCCAAAGCTAAACCCAAGAATTATTAACGGTGTTTCAAATATCCAATATAATACTGAAACTCCTATGAGGGCAACACCCACAACAGCCAATCCCATCACTGCACCTCCAAAAAATGCTACATCGAAACCAGCTTTCGTGCCTACTGTACAAGCTTGGGCAGCCCGAGTATTGGCTTTCACGCCAACATATAAGCCTAGATAACCAGCGACCATGGATCCCGCGGACCCGATGGCATAAGCAAGAGCTTGTTCCCAATTAAACCATACAGCATATCTTTCGCCAGGTGCTAACGGAGAAGGTAATAAGAAGAGTATTACGAAAAATAATACTGCAACGAATATACCTAAAACCATGTATTGTACCTTGATGTATGCTTTGGCACCTTCTTCTATATACCCGGCAACTGTAACCATTTTTTCATTTCCAGGATCTTCTTTCAAGACTAAACTTCTAAAATATATCGCCATTAAAATAGAAATTATTCCGGCGATTAAAGATACTATTAAAAACGCTACTGCCATGTTTTATTCACAAATTTTTTTTTTGTTTAGATTTTTTTGATATTTAAAAATATATAAATATGTATTAGCCGAAATGCTATAAATTTTTTTAATTTTACTCTTCTGTTTAATTAATTAATTCATCTTTTTGAAACAATGGGAAGAGTTTATAATAAAATTAAGATAATTTTGTCAAATATATGGAAAAAATGAGCTTCTTATTCCCGATTTTCATTATTATTTTTTTTCTTTACATATTCAGGAGTATGGGTCTGTTCGCATTTTCTCCGTGATTCCCAATTTTTCCACGTGATATCAAGTATCTTTTCAACTTCATCCTCCTCTAATTCTTTTTCTTCTTCTTTTTTATTCATGATAGAGCCTTATTAAGAATTAAGAATTTATTGAACTAAATTCATTATTGTTAAAACCCCATGATTTTAGTACATTCTCTGCGTTGCTGACTAATTCATGTAAAAACTGTTTCATCGGGATTACTTCTTTAGAATGAGCGATTGCAGTTGATGGTGCCATGAAGTTCTTTTTATTGTAAAGATAAATTCTCTTATGAAAATCCTCAGAAAAGATATCAGTTTGTAACCACTTCTGTTTCACTCTCAGTGGAACGGGACATTCCGTGGTGGTCATTAGTGCTGTTCCTAAGCATACTCCATCTGCTCCCATTGCTAAAGCCCCTAACAATCCTCTAGCATCTCCAATCCCTCCAGCAGCAACCATTGGGATTTTTAAGTGTTTTTTCATGACTGTGATATTTACGAGAGTTGTATTTGAATTAGGATTTTTAAACCCCGTACCTTCAAGACCTAATATCGTTACAGCATCAGCTCCTTCACTTTCAGCTGACATTGCATGGTTAAGTAATGTACATTTATGTATCCAATAGCCTCCACTTTCATGTACGCGTTTTTCGATGAAAGAAGATTTATATCCGGATGTCGTGAAAACCTTACATCCTTCCGAAAATGCAATATCAATATACTTCAAATAGCGTTCATGAGTAGATTCTACTTCAAAATTTTTATCCAATGCTCTATGTGGTAAAGATAAATTTACCGCAAATGGTTTATCTGTAAGAATCTTCATTTTTTGCAGATCTTTTCTAAAATCTTCAAACTTTGGGAAATTTAGAGCAGTTATCATTCCTAAACCACCTGCTTCCGAAAATGAGTAAGCAAAATCGGATTTCCCCCATCCACCAAACGCTCCCATGATTAAAGGATATTCAATCCCACACATTCGTGTTATTTTAGTCTTCCAGATCATAATTAGAACCCTGAATCTCTTTTTGGAAACCTGCTACGAGTGATCGCATATTCATGGAATAACTTATCTAGTAATTCAAATCTTAGATCATATTCTTTATCCCATAGGTTATGTATTTCTGCTTTATCATTATTTCTATCAAACAGATCGCCATAACCTGGCAATTCAGCATATTTCGTGAGTTTATATTTTTTAGTTATTATATGAAGAATTCTCGTGAACAAGGGCCCCTTGGGTCCCACCTCTTCATCTTCCATGATTAGAATAGAATCTCTTAATTCCAGTTTCGGATCTTTCAAAATCGGTGTCATGTCGAAACCCTGCATCTTTGGAGGTCTGAATCTTTCCTTTATACTAAGCAGTTCAAGGATTGTTCGGGGTATATCTACTGAACTGATGAGTGATTCAGAAACGGCAGGTTTAGTGACTCCTGGAACCTTCCATATTAGAGGAACTTGCAAAGTACCATTAAAAGGTGAAATTCCTTTAAGAATCAAACCATGATCTCCAAGGTAATCTCCATGATCAGAAGTAAAGATAATCATGGTATTCTCAGCTAATCCGTTCTTTTCTAACGAAGCTAAGATTTGACCGACGGCATGATCAATCAACGAAACAGAACCATAACTAAGAGCAATAAATCTTCTTATATTTTCTTCAGTTTCTTCCCTTAACATTGCATCTCGTACAGGAGGATGTTCTAGATGTTCCTTTAAATATGGATGTTCGTATAAATTTCTTATATCATGAATATTTTCAGGAAGTACCATTTCCTCGGGTTTGTACATTTTCCCATATTCTCCAGGTGGTGAAACTGGTTGATGAGGATCTGGAAAAGAGACATGTAGAAAGAAGGGTTTATCCCCATATTTACCGTTAGCATATCTTTCTAAAAAGTTAGTAGTCTTATTCTGAATATAAGTAGTATTATAAAGTTCCAGTGGTACCCATGTATCGTAAAATATCTCAAGTGCGGGTACTTTAGTTAAATATTCTTCTCTTATTTTTTCAGCAATATCTGGGGCTCTCTCTTCGAGCCAAGCGAAATAATGTCCTAAACAAGCATTACCATGTCCAACAACTAAATCTACTTCTTCAAATCCATAATAGGGTATGGGAAAATTCTCATGTGTAAGATAATCTCCTTTGGGATTCTTTTCTTTCCAGTCATGAAAGTCCTCAGCAGATTTTGTTTTTGGATTGTACCTAGCAGTCCAGGTATTAAAATGTGTTTTACCTATACTAATAGTATGATACCCTCTTTTTACAAGTGTATCAGTTATAGTTGGAATTTCATTAGGTAAATTAATACCATTACTTCTTACTCCATGGACGTTTGGATAATACCCTGTCAAAATAGTAGCTCTATTAGGCATGCACATTGGGGAATTGCAGAAAGCATTTGAAAATCTTATACTCTCACTTGCTAACTTGTCAATGTTAGGAGTTTTAATCACATCATTACCATAACAATGGAGCATATCGGCTCTTTGTTGATCTGTAATTATAAACAGAACATTCATTTTTTCGCTCATATCAATATACACTGATTTAGTTTGTTTAAATATCAATAGTTATTAGAGATTAAATTCAGTAACTTTAGGAATTGTTTCTATCTCGGTGTAAATCTTGCCAACAATAGGGGGAGTACTATTGTAGATTTCTTCTATTTCAATAACTCCGAATTTAATTCCTCTAAATTTTTGAAACCCGGTAAACGTGCCTTTTACGACTTGGTTAGCGAAATCAAAATTCATGCCAAAAACAGCTACCTTGGACATCGGAGGAATGTGAGATAAATCCTCTTTTAACACTGAAGGAGGAAACACTAATCTATTGTGATCGGCCGCTTGGAGTTGAATACAAGGAATCATCATTGGATAACCATCAGACGGATCTATGTACGCAATTATTCGAACGGCGATTGGAGCACTGAACAATTTATATCCGAGAACATTTAAGCGCTTCTCATCAAGCTTTGTTTTCGCTCCACCTTTTCCAACC
>DAOUVJ010000007.1 GCA_030667705.1 Promethearchaeota archaeon
TATACCTTTCGCATAATTACCTTTAAGAGTAAAATATTTTTTCTTGACTTTTCTTGCTGCTCCTTTTGCACCCTTTTTCAAACCTGTAAATTTACTTAACTCCATTCCCTTATAAAATTTATCCTTCATAAGCGGTAAAATGTAAAGCGTTAGAAGTAAAGAGAGGATTCCATAAACGTACACTAAAATATCAATTACTAACCAAAAACCGCTTGGAGAGAATAATGCATTTCGTAAATAACCTGAAATAACTGAGTAAATGCCGTATCCAATAAAAACAAAGGGAACACAAATCTGAATTATGATGACAATATTTGTTGCTTTTTTATCCAATTTTTCACTAGCTTTATCTAAAAGAATTAAAAATCCATTCGCAATGCTAAGAATTAATCCGAATCCAGATAGAAATTTGAAGGCATAGAAGAATATAATTGATGTCAAATTAAGGGTAAAACCACCAAAAATCATTAAAATTAACATTAAGACAGCCGATACCGATAATCCTATAAGATAAAAAATTCTTACATTATTTTCTTTCATTGTAAGCGATAATAAGAATTTTGGATTAATAATCTTTAGTATGAATCTATTGTTAATTGAGGATTGTAAAGAGTAAAGAGCTTTTAAAAGGATTAACAAGAGATTATAAGCCATATATTTAAATAATATTCGAGAATCGTTAATTTTATAGGTATTTCTTAAATTAATTATCAAACATAAATTAAAGGTAAATCTCACAATGGATAATGATGTTTTTACATTTCTGGTTGGAGGAAAGGCGGGAGAAGGAGTAAAAAAAGCTGGATCAGTAGCAGCTCATATATTTTCTAGTATGGGGCAGCATGTATTTCAAATGGATGATTACATGAGCCTTATCCGAGGCGGTCATAATTTTTCTGTAGTGAGCGCTTCTTCTCGTTGGATTACGAGTCAATACATGAAAGCGAACCTTGTTGTCAATTTTGATAAGAGAAGTTGTGATACTCACATTAATGATGTTGCTGATGGGGGTGTTGTCATTTTTAATTCAGACGAACAAGAAAATGCTGATGGTATTGGCATTCCGTTAAGTTCAGAAGCCGAAAAATATCCCATGAAGAAATTGATGTATGGTGTAGGAGCCGTGGCAATTTTAGCATCAGCGATAGGGTTCAAAAAGGAACAAATGAATCAGAGTATAAAGAATCAATATCCAAGAGGCATTGAAGATAACATTAAATTTGCCAATATTATCTACGATATGGTAAATGATGAATGTCAAGGTAAATTTTTATTGAGTAAAGGAGAAATTAAAAGACCAATTATTACAGGTAACGAAGCAATAAGTCTGGGAGCTATAGCTGGAGGTTTAGATACATATTTTGGATATCCCATGACACCAGCATCTTCAATATTGCACTTTTTAGCAAAACAAGCAGAAAACTTTGGGTTAGCAGTCGTTCATGCTGAAAGCGAACTCGCTGTAATTAATATGGCAATTGGGTCTGCATTTACTGGGGCAAGATCAATGGTAGGAACTAGTGGTGGAGGCTTCGCGTTGATGACCGAAGGCATTTCTTTAGCTGGTATAACAGAAACACCCCTATTATGTGTGTTATCAATGCGTCCTGGACCTGCTACAGGTGTACCTACTTATACTGAACAAGCAGATCTAAGATTTGCTCTTTCTGCTGGCCATGGTGACTTTTTGCGTATAATAGCATCTCCTGGAACGATAGAAGAAGCTTATTATTTAACTGCAGAAATGTTAGATCTTGTTTGGAAGTTTCAAACCCCTGGTATATTACTCACTGAGAAACACCTGTCTGAAAGTAGCATGACAATTGACTTAGAAGTTGGAAGAGCTAAATGGGCAGAGCCAAAAATGCATCAAGGTGGAGATTATAAAAGATATATTGATAAAGATGATGGTATTTCTCCAATGCTCTTTCCACCCTCTAAAGAAATTATCAAATGGAATAGTTATGAACATGATGAACTTGGTATTACGACTGAAAATGCTGGAATGATTGCTAAAATGCACGAAAAACGAAACAAGAAAGTCATAGCATTTGTGAATTATCTTAAGAATAAAGAAACAGTCAATATTATCCGTGGGGAACATCCAACAAATATTTTTGCTTACGGCTCTACTTACATGAGTGTATTAGAAGCACTTAGGTATGGAAAATTAAATCCAACCGTCATTCAACCTACATATTTAAGCCCATTGCCTACCTGGGAATTAGAGGAATTTAAAGATCAAGATAATATAGTTGTTGAGCAAAGCATTTCGGGACAATTTACCACACTTTTAACGGAAAAAGCTGGAATAAAAGTAAGAACAACAATTAAGAGATACGACGGACGACCATTTGATCCAATTGAATTATCAAAAAAGATTAAGGAGGTGCTTTAATAAGATGGTAGATCTTAAAACTGATGCTGAAATTACATGGTGCCCTGGATGTGGGAATTTTGGTATCTTTACAGCCATAAGAAATGCAGTTCCCCTGCTAGAACAAAAGGGTATCAAAAGTGAGGATATTATTATGACAGCTGGAATAGGATGTCATGCGAAAATTTTCGATTATCTTAATCTGAGCGGGATATATGGATTACATGGACGGAACAGCTCTAATGCTGAGGGAATAAAGATTGCAAATCCAAATTTAAAAGTAATTAACTTTTCTGGCGATGCAAATGGATTAGCTGAAGGGTTAGCACATACAATGTTCGCAGCAAAAAGAAATCAAGATATAACATTTATTTTACATAACAATAGCGTGTATGCTCTCACAACGGGTCAATTTTCTCCATTAGCAGAAAAAGGTTGGAAAGGACCATCAACTCCTCGTGGAAGCATTGAAACCCCCTTTAATGTTATTTCATTATTAATAGAAGTGGGAGCGACATTTGTTGCGAGAAGTTATGCTGGTGACATTAACCATTTAACTGAGACTATCGTTAAAGCTATAGAACATGAGGGCTTTTCATTTATCGAAGTTCTCCAACCAGCAATGCCTTATCATAAATGGGAAGAATACAAGGATAAAATCGAATACTTGGGTAGAAAATCTAACTCAAAAGAAGAAGCTCTGAAGATTGCATGGAATACACATCGATTCACAATTGGAGTTTTTTATCAAGAAACAAGAGAAGTCTATCATAAGAGCCTATATGGTAGTCTAAACCCTGTAAAAGAGAGTTTATCAAGAGAAAAAAGATTAGAAAAGATCAATGAGATCTTAAAACCATAATTACTATTTTTCCTTGAACAGATGTTTTATGTCCTGGGATTGCAATTAATCTGATAATCGTGAAGTTTTCTTAATACGATTGCAGCAGTTTCGAAATTTCCACCAAAAACCATTATTTTATTTTCTTCATATTTATCATATATGGGATTTCCAAGTGTTGGATTTAATGAAATATATATTATCTTATTTTCAGGATGGGTTAGGCATAAATTTATTTCATGATCTACTACCTGATTCAATCTATTTTTATTGCCCATCATCATCATTTCTTTCAATCTTTCACCATATTCATTATTTGGTTTCATATATTTTATTATTTCTAGCCATGAGACAGAGGTCATTGTAAAGATTACATCAAAACAGTCGGAATTTAACATTAGTTCCATAATTTTTTGAGAAGATTCGGGATTATTTGTAGCAACCATGTCTACAGGATTATTATGACTCCAATAGAATGGAAGGTGTTTTGAAATATCTTCTATAAGTTTAGGACCATTAGGTTCTGAGTTTAAGTCTACTACTTTGATCCCGTGTTTTTCGCATAGATCAGTAAGGTGTACTATAAAACCACCTCCACCACTTACAATACCGGCTCGTAAAAGTTCTTTGTTAGGTAGTGGGAGTAAATTTAGTGCCCCTTTAATTAAATATAAAAATTCCATTATCTGTTCGGCATAAATTACTCCTGTTTGTTTAAATACTGATTTATATATATTTAATGAACCAGCAATGGATCCTGTATGGCTATTAGCAGCTCTTGCGCCGGTCTTAGTTATACCTGCCTTAAGAAAGATAATAGGTTTTTTTTTAGTTGTTTCTTTGCATATCTCTTTAAATCGTCTTCCATCACGTAAACCTTCAGCAAATAACCCAATCACCTTAGTCTCATTATCTTGAGCATAATATTGTAAATAATCCTCTAAAGTCAAAGATGCCTCATTACCACTGGATACAAAATATCTGATTCCTGGTATAGCATTACATAGAATAGTACCCATTGTCCCAGATTGAGAGATTAATGAAAGATTACCTGGTTTTGGGAACATCCATCCAAATCCTAAATGTAAAGGAGAAATTTTATCTTCTGATGAATAAAAGCCCATAGAATTTGGTCCAATAAAAATTAATCCTCCTTTATCAGCAATTCTTATCAATTCTTTATTTTCTCTTTGGCTCTCATCGGTCTTTACCTCGCCAAAACCTGCTGTAATTATTGCTGCTGCCTTAACATCATTTTCTATTGCTTGTTTTACTGAATCCAAAACAGCATTTGGAGGGACAACGATTCCAACTAGATCTATCGGTTCTGGACACTTTTCAAGAGAAGGGTACACAACCTTTCCCAATATTTTTTTATTTTGATATTTTGGATTTGGATTTATTGGATAAATATTCTTTTTAAACCCACAACCTAAAACGCTCATTCCTACAAAAGAACCGATTTTCATCACCTTATCAGTAGCGCCGATAATTGCCACATTCTTTGGATTAAACATAATTTTCATTAATTCTAACTTCTCTTCGATATTCATCTAAAAAATCCCCAAATCAAGAATGATTATAAAAAACTTAATTTTTAGTTAAAAGATGGATAAATAAGGAACTAAATGCATAATAATATTCTTAATACAACAAATAAATTTACCTTAAGTGTTTGCCATAAAGTATGAAGATCATAGTCCCATCACAAAAATTAGAGAGTATAATTAGAAAAAATCCGCAAAATTCTAGGTTCTTCTAAAATATAGACTTATTTATTTTTTGGGTTAAATATCCAATCGTTTTTACATTTTTTTGAACAAAAGTAGTGCTTTGCTGGATCTTGAGCGATATTTATAAAGACAAATTTGTAATGGCTATCGTATCTCTGACTCTGATACAGTTTTAAAGGCTTTCCACACAATTCACATTTTTTTTTCAAGATGAACATACTTCCATTTATTTCTTCTGTATCATTAATCATTTTCATTATTTTGATCTATTTTATTCTTAATAAAGAATACTTTACTAGTATTCTAGTTTACCTTTAAAATTATTGTTTCTATCGTTTTATCTTAAAGATAATATCTAGTTATATAGAAAATAATGAAATAAAACCTAAAAACTTTATTCTAAATTAATTCGACTTATAGTATATATATACGTTTAATTAAACGGTTATCACAAAAAAGTTATAACGTTAGAAAGATTGTTAAATTAAATTTTGTACGAAATTGTTCAATCAAAACAGAAATTAACATGTCTAATACAAAACCCCGTAAAAAAATTAAAGATTCAGAGGAAAAACTTCAGATAATTATTAATCATATTAGAGATATTATCACAGAAGCAGAGTTGAATGGAAAGTTCATTTATGTGAGCCCTCAAGCATACGATATACTTGGTTATAAACCCGAAGAAGTAATTGGAACAAATGGATTTAAATTCATCCACTCCGAAGATTTACCGAATCTAGCTAGCAAGATGAATAAATTAACAAAAGAGGGGGGTCCAATGTCAGCTGAGTATCGAGCATTACATAAAGATGGACACTATGTTCATCTTTCTGCAAAAGGTACTATTGTTAAAGAAAACGGAAACGTTAAATTTATTGCGGTATTACGAGATATTTCCATCCAAAAAGAGACTGAGCTGAAAATAAAAGAATCTGAACAAAGATATCTATTACTCGCAAATAATATCAATGATATAATTTGGACAATGGATCTCAACCTTAAAAACACTTATGTGAGCCCATCAGTGAAAGGTATCCTTGGTTATACTGTTGAGGAAGATATGACTCGTTCTGCAAAAGAGAAATTCACATCAGAATCGTTCAAGAAAATTATTGAAATTATAAAACAACATGTAACTCCAAAAAATATTAAGGATAAAAATTATAACCCATTGATTAGAATTGAACTGGATCAATATCATAAGAATGGTTCGATAATCCCATGCGAAATAACAGTTAACCCCATGCGAGATAAGAATGGAGTTGCCTTTGGACTCGTTGGGATCACAAGAAATATTACTAAGAGGAAGGAAACTGAGCAAAAATTAAAACAATCTGAAGAAAAATATAGAACTCTTTTTGAGGATTCACCACAAGCTGTAGGGTTAATAAATACTAAAGGTGTTGTCGTTCAAGGCAACTCCAATATAGAAAAGATTTTTGGATATAAACAAGAGGAATTTATTGGACAAAGCTTTCGTAAATTTCCCCTCTTCTCAAAAGAAGATAATGCAATTGTTTTTAAGAGCCTTAATAAATTGATTAAAGGAGAAATACCAGAACCACAAGAAATACAACTACATAGAAAGGATGGAAGTATAATTTGGGTATCAATGCAATCTTCTATTGTAAAACTGAAAAATGAAACGCTATTTCAAATCATTACTCAAGACATCTCAAAAATAAAAGAAGCCGAAAAGAAATTAGAAGAACAAAATAAAGAATTACAAGAGTTAAACAACCTAAAATCCGAATTTCTTGGAAGAGCTTCTCACGAGCTAAAAACTCCTTTAGCAGCCATAAAAGGTAATGCGGATTTAGTGATAAAAGCACACAAGGAAAGTTTAAATCCGGGAGTAATTACAATGTTGGAAGCGATTCAAAAAGGCTGCGGTAGACTAGATGATATTATACATAAACTAATTGAAAGTTCTAAATTAGAAACTAGTAAAATTGAATTGAATACCACAGAAGGAGATTTAATATGCTTTATTAAACTCTGTGTGAATGACGTACAATCTTTAATCAAAATGAGAAACCTAACGATTATTTATGACGTAACAGATTTTATCACCACAAAATTTAATAAAGAACAGATTGGTGAAGTTATTTCGAACTTACTAAACAATGCTATAAATTATTCTCCCCCTGGTGGTATTATAGTCATAAATTCTGAAATTAAAGACAACACTATTATTATTTCTATAAAAGATGGAGGAATTGGTTTTTCCGAAGATGAAAAGATAAGGTTATTTCAGAAATTTGGAAAATTTCATAGAGAAAGTCAAGAATTTGATGTTATTTCAGGAGGTTCTGGATTAGGTTTGTATATCTCAAAAAAGATTATAGAATTACATGGTGGGGAGATATGGGTTGAATCTGAAGGCCGGAACAAGGGTTCTACATTTTATTTTACTCTTCCACTAATTTAAATTAATCTAGATTGACACGACCTATAGCCTTAAATGGTAAAGCATTATTAAATTTCTCGTAATCATAGATTCTACGTCCATCTACAAGGTTCGGAGTTTTCATTTGTTTCTTGAAATCATCAGGTGTAAGTTTTTTAAACTCATCCCATTCCGTAATTAGTAAGGTGCATTCAGAGTCGTTTAAAGCCTCTGTAATAGATTTAGCGTATTTTAGTTTATCACCCATTTCTACTTCTGCGGTTTCATTTGCTTTAGGGTCATATCCAATTATATCTGTCACACCTCTTTTTAATAATTCGTCGACAACTCTAATGCTAGCAGCTTCCCGCATATCATCTGTCCCAGGTTTAAAAGCAAGACCTAGTAAGGTTACTTTTTTACCTGCTAATTTTCCAACTAATTCTTCAGCCATATCCACGATGTGAATTGCTTGATCGTCATTAATGCCTAAAACGGCTTCCAATAATCTTGAAGTATATCCTTTTGATTTAGACCATGCTTTTATTGCGTTCACATCTTTATGAAAACAAGAGCCTCCAAAACCAACTCCAGCATTCAAGAATCGAGAATTTAATCTATAATCGAGCCCTACTCCTGCCATGACTTGAGCTATATCTACATTTGGTACTAATTCTGCAAAATTTGCGAATTCATTAGCATAGCTGATTTTAGTAGATAAAAGGCAATTATTGCCATATTTAACCAATTCAGCACTTTCTAAATTCATTCTTAAAATGGGGCAATTTTGCAGATGATCACCGTAGAAATATTCGTAAAATTCTTGGAGCATGTCGCCGCTTCTCTTGTCAACTCCTCCAATAACAATTCTATCGGGATGAAGTGTATCTTCAATACTTCTCCCTTCCGCTAAAAATTCAGGTTGCATGCACAAACCAAAATCCTTTCCTGGCTCTTTTCCAGAAATCTCGGTGATAATCTTTCCAACTAAATTCCTTGTTGTACCTGGAACTACAGTTGATCTTACTACAATTAAGTGGTATTTATCTTTGGTTTTTAATGCCTCTCCTATTTCTCTTGCAGTGCTTTCAATAAAACCCAGATCAATGGATTTATCATCTCTCATTGGAGTGCCTTGAGTAATCATGGAAATATCTGTCTCTAATACGGCTTTAACGGGATCAGTAAGACATTGCAAAAGATCTGAATTATTTTTTTTAACATCATCCATTATTTCTTGTAAGTTGGCTTCAAAAAAAGGAGCTTTTCCATCATTTATCAGTTTAGCTTTTTTCTCGTTATGGGTGGAAGCAAGAACCTTAATACCCTTGTTTGAAAAACAAGCTGCTGAACAAAGACCAATGAAACCAGTCCCCAAAATTGATACTTTATATTTATACATTTTTAATCTTCAATTTTATTGATAGTGATAAGAATGTCCAAGAAAATTAAAGTTAATCTTTCAATTTAATTTCTATGATAATGCATAACGAAAAGCCCAAAAATAAAAAATTTATATATTCAAAAATAAATATAACCTCTTAAGAGATCGGTAAAAAAGGTTTTTTTTTTTGATGAAATCATGGAACATGAATTAACAGCTAAGGAAATAAAACGATATAAGAAAAGATATATCGGAAAATTAGCAGTAGCAGCTAAACGTGCGAAAGATTGTGGTGATAGACCTTTCATATTTCATTTTCTTACCACATTAAGATGCAATTGCGATTGTGAATCGTGTCTTTGGAAGGATAATACAGCAAAAGGTGAATTATCACTTGAAGAAATTAAACGAATCTATTTAGAAGCAAAAGATGCGGGGTTTATAATGACTGTTCTTTGGGGTGGAGAACCGACGCTCCGTAAAGACCTTCCGGATATTATTAAGTTTATAAGAAACAATGCAGAATTTGCCTTTATTGGAATGGTCACAAATGGATATTTAATTCCAAAACAAATCCATGAATATGGAAATGACCTTAACTTGATATTAATGTCTCTTGATTCTCCAATTAAGGAAGAACACGATAGAATCCGTTGTTTAAATGGACTTTATGATAAAATAATGGAATCTGTAAATATCATCAAGAATGATTTTCCACTCATTTCATTACAGTTCAGTTTTTCTATTAGTAAATATAACATTCATCGCGTTGATGAAATGATTGCTTTAGGAGATAAAAATGAAGTTCCGGTTGCCTTCAATGTGATAAACACATTACGTCACTATTCGAGTGGAGATATCGATGAAAAAGGAACGTTATCAGCCACAGACGAGGAATTAAGTGCCGTTTTTATTAAAATTTTAGAAGCAAAGAGGAATGGATCAAAAATTTTAAACTCAGAAATGTACTTAAAGCACTTTATTGGGGGGAAAAAACCATATCGTTGTCACGCAAGAAAAGTTTTCATGTATGTTAATTATAATGGTGATATTGAAAATTGCTTGGAATTAGATAAACCAATTGCAAATTTACGAGATATTTCAGTAATAGATGCATTAGAATTGCCAAGTATGAAAAAATTTTTACAAAATGCCGAAAACTGTAGTAGTTGTAATTCTCCTACGATGATTGATACTAGCTATTTTTGGGAAGATTTGAGTTTATTAACCAAATCTGGTGGTATTTCACTTGGTTAAACCCTAAAATTTTCTGTTATGATAATAATTTTCGTAGTATGAGTTAAGTTTATAACAATATGAAACTTGTATAAAACTTATGGAAGTTCCCTAAGAACTTATTGGAATAATGGGAATGATATGGGCGTTTAATTGAGATGCCCTTGTTTAATTAAAATTAAGGTAAAAATAAGATGAAAGATTTAAGAAAAAAATTGGAAATCCCTAAAGATGCCTTAAAATCTGTTAATGATTTTTTACTTGATGAAAATAATCCTTTGATTAATGACTTATTTAGTGTGATAGATAAATATGGTGGTATCAATGAGATTAATAAGAAAGCAGAAGAGGCAAGTAAATTAGATAACCTAGTTGATAAAATTAATAAAAAGAATCCCGATTATGTTAAGGATATAGAATGGCTGATAGAGGCTCGTGATAATCATTCTTTTATAAGTGTTGCTGATTATCGAAGAAAAATATTAGGAGATAAAATATCTGAAATGGAGTTTAACGAGGATTATGCTGTGACTTTAGAACTTTCAGCATGTCAATATTTTCCTTTCTTGATTGATATAGCTAAAGATGCAGTTGAAAATCAAAAATTAGTCCCTGGTAGAATCATTCGTGTAAGATACATGAAAGAACAAGAGGAAGACGGAGATTTACCCGCTATGGCGGCTGCGATGCAAGTTATTGGCGCCACTTGGGTCGAAACTCTTGACACAAAGGGAACTGCTCCTGGACCAGATGGAATGCCTGTAAATGTACATCTGGGTGGTCCAGACACGATTACTGGTTATTTTGGCGGTGTTGGTCAACCAAATGATTTTGCAATTAAATGGATTGATGAGTTCCTATATTATTATACAAACTATGGAATAAAACAAGTTCTCAACGTCAACCCAGGCACGGTCCTTTTGGGTTATTTTATTCATAAACTTGGAATTAACAACGAATTTAAAATAAGCGTCTATATGGGTAATGATAACCCCTATTCTTGCCTATGGACTTTACTAACAGCAAAATTATTCGCTCGAGAAGATGGAACGAGTCCATTAATTGGATTTAACTTATCCAACTCAGTTAATAACGAAACCATTGAAATGGCTGCATATATTCGTAAACCTTTTGGATTTGAGGATGTTGTTAGATTGGAACATCACATAACCGAGACATACAAATCAATTGTGCGTCAGCCGTACGATCGTAGAGATGAGTTATTAGAATTAGCAAAAAACGTCAAGAATATAAGCGCGAAACATGAAGGAGCAAATGTTGCTGTTGATGAAAAGCGGGAACATCCTACTGATATACTAGAATATTTTATGCCTAAAGAAGAAGTAAAAGAAGCAGGATTATGGGATTATTTTAGAATTAACCATTTAGATCGAAATGATGCCGTTAATTCGACAGCAGAGGCACTAACTAAGAAAGGATTAACATTTATCGCAGCAAGAAATTTACATCATTATGAATAAGCTTAGGAGTGAATAATAAAATGGGAAAATTTGATTTTAGACCAAAAGGAGTAATGCCTGCAATGGTAACTCCCTTTAATAAAGATGAGTCGATAAACGAAGAACAATTAAGAAATTTAGTTAATCACTTCATTGACCAAGGGGTAACTGGATTAGTTCCATGTGGAACAACAGGAGAATTCGTCAACATGACTCTTGAAGAGCGATTGAAGGTAATTAAAATAGTGGTTGATGAAACTAACGGTAGAGTACCGGTAATAGCGGGTACAGGAGAATCCGGAACAAGAATGGTAATTGATTCGAGTAAAGCCGCAACTGATATAGGAGCTGATGCAGTTATCATAGTAACTCCTTACTATCTCAAACCAAAAGCTAAGGGGTTGTATGATCATTATTTCACCATAGCCGAAAAAACAGACATTCCAATTGTACTTTATAACATTCCCGTTTGTACTGGAGTCGAGTTACCTTGGACAGTGGTAGAAGATTTGGTTGATATTGAAAATATTATTGCAATTAAAGATTCTAGTGGAGATTATAAGTATCATTCTGCACTTTTAGAAAAAGTTAGCGATAAGATTTCAGTCTTGATTGGATGGGATGAGTTAGTGCTGGGTGCATTAGCAGGTGGAGCTGCAGGATGCATCTTGGGATCAGCGAATGTTATTCCTAAAATATGGCTAGAATTATATGATCACGTTCAAAATAATCGCTTAACAGAAGCTCAAACACTACAAAAAAAGGTACAGAAATTAGCAAGGATGTTAATCAATTCAGGTGCATTAGGTGCTAAGGAATGCCTTAATTTCATGGGAATACCCGTAGGTATAACGCGTCAACCAATCATTTTAGGAGATGCTCTTTCGTACGAGTTAAGAGATGAATTTCGCGTAGAATTAGAAAAATTAGGGTTGATAGAGAAGAAAGAGCTCAAGTTTGAGATTGGAGAAAAAGAACTTAGTAGTCGCTTCTACTCTGTTGGTGTTACACCTGAAAAGATAGTCAATTTTGACTTAAAAGTTGGAGAGTCATTAGTAGGAAGTCGGGTAGAGTTAGCACATGTAGATCTTTTGATTGGAATGAAAGATGGTCCGGTAGGGGAAGGGTATGCAAGAGCATTAACTCATCCTGCTAAAGGAAAGGAAGGATTACAAGTAATTCTCGAACCAAACATGCAAGTAAAACCCGCAACAGTAATGATTCCGACTGTAAAAGTTACTTCTCTACGCCATGCAAGTTTGACCTATGGACCAGCGCAAGCTGCAGTTGCTAAAGCAGTCATGAAATGTGTTGAAGATGGAATATTACCAAAAGAAGCTTCTGAAGATATAGTAATAATAGCAAATGTCTTTGTTCATCCTAGTGCAAGTAGCCGAAAAAGAGTTTTTATAAACAATTATAAAGCTACGAGAAATGCGATTCGAAAAGCGATGGAAGGTCTTCCTACGGTCGAGGATGGAATTCTTTCAGCAGATAATGCTCGTCATCCATTCAGAAACGACCCCTAATATTATAAAATTTTAAATTATTTTTATCTATTTTTTCAAAATTTCATTTTTCTGAGAAACTAATGCTACCTAATCCTTTTATTAAAGTAAAAAAATAGTAACTTAATGAATAATTATATTCTGAGGAAGTAAAGATGAAAGTATTCATGGATGATAATTTTCTATTACATACAAAAACCGCTCAATCTCTCTATCACGAACATGCGAAAAAGATGCCAATCTATGATTTTCATGGTCATTTACCTGTTGAGGATATCGCTAACAATATTAATTTTGATAATATTGGACAAGTATGGCTTGCTGGAGATCATTATAAATGGAGATTAATGCGAACAAATGGAATTGCTGAACATTTTTGCACAGGAAATGCAACAGACTATGAAAAATTTCAAAAATGGGCAGAAACTGTACCTATATCCATCAGAAATCCCCTTTACCATTGGACTCATTTAGAACTCCGTCGATATTTCAGTATTGAAGATTTGTTAAATCCAAACTCTTGTAAAAAAATTTATGATCATTGTTCTAATTTGTTAAAAACGCCCGAGTATTCGATTAAAAATCTTATAACCATGATGAATGTGAAATTAATATGCACAACAAATGACCCAATCGATACCTTAGAATATCATGAGAAAATTAAGAATGATGGCTATGAAGTTAAGATTATTCCAACTTTCAGACCGGATAGAGCAATGAATGTTGAGGATAATGCTAATTTTATAAAATATATTCACAAGTTGAGCGAAATTTCTGAAATAACGATAGAAGATTTTTCAAGTTTAATGGATGCAATCGAAAATCGTCATAAACACTTCCATGATAATGGTTGTAAAATTTCTGATCATGGACTTACTCTATTACACGCAACAAATTATTCAGATAATGATTTAGAAGAGATATTTCGTAAACTACTCTCAAAACAGCCGATATCTGATATAGAAATATCCAAATTTAAATCTGCTTTTCTGTATGAAGTTGGGAAATTAAATTATAAGCGTGGATGGGTTCAACAATTCCATATTGGCGCTATTCGTAATGTAAACACTCGCTTATTTAATAATTTAGGTCCTGATATTGGCTGTGATACGATTGGAGATTATAATGTTGGTAAAGATTTAGCAAAATTTTTAGATCATCTGGATCAATCTGATGAATTAGCTAAAACGGTTATTTATAATCTAAATCCGAGAGATAATGAATTGTTTGCATCCATGATTGGAAACTTTCAAGATGGGACTTTTCCCGGGAAAATTCAATTTGGTCCAAGTTGGTGGTTTTTGGATCAGATTGATGGTATAACAAAGCAGATTAATGCACTTTCAAATCTGGGCTCATTATATCATTTTATTGGGATGACTACAGATTCACGAAGCTTTCTTTCTTTTCCAAGACATGAATATTTTAGAAGAATTTTATGTAATATCATTGGTAGTGATGTTGAGAAGGGATTAATCCCTGCTGATACGAATTTATTAGGAGAAATGGTTGAAAATATTTGTTATAATAACGCTGCTAATTTTTTTGATATGTAAAATAAAAAATTTTATTATATTTTAAACAAAATTTTATCTTTTCTTTCTACTTGATTGAATTTTAGCGCTTTCTACTTTTTTACTTATTAGGATGATACCAAAAATAATTAGAATTGCTCCAACAAGAAACCAAGTCGCAAGTAAGGGTTGACTTGCATCAATGTTCATTACAATGATGAAGAATATCGAATTTAGGATGCCAATACCTATAGAAATGGAGCCTAAAATTTTATTCAATTTTTTACGTAGCTTGATTGTAGCGTATTTATCAACTACTAACCATCCAATTCCATATATCAGAAGAAAAACTCCCACTAAGAATAAAGGAATGAGGACCATACCTCTTATATCGCTAAAAGGGTGTAATCGGGGATCAAATAAACCAATAATAGGAGTCAATAGTGGAACTATCGAATCAAGGACTAAGATTAACCCTTTAATTATGTTATTTAAATGATCTTGGTATATCAAAAAAACGGCGGAAATTAAAGTAGTAGTACTAAAGATTAATAATGGAATCGAAAATAGTAAATAAATTCCATTCGATGGCACCCAATTAACTGTTAAGGCCCAAATTGTCATCAATGAAATTATCAGAAATATAATTCCTATAACAAATAAAAAATAACCTAAATTTCTTTTTTCCATATTGTATCCCTTTGTATTTGTTTTATGTTTAAATAGAATGTGAATTATTAAATTTATTTTTAGGGATTTTATAATTTATTAATTTTAGAGAGGAGGATAAAATCTAGCTTAAATGAACTCTAAAATAAGATGATAATTAATAACATGAAGATTCAAATCATTTCTTTATCTAAGAATTATGAATAAAAAATAATCCAAATAACGAGAAAAAATAATTATGTCTGATAGAATTGAATTAAAAGTCGGTGATATTGCCCCAGATTTTTGTCTTCCTGATAAGGACGGAAAAGAGGTATGTTTAAAAGATTTTAATGGAAAAAATGTTATCTTATATTTTTATCCAAAGGATAACACACCAGGATGTACGATAGAAGCTATAGGGTTTACAACAATATTAAATGATTTTCAAAAACTCGATGCAGTGATAATAGGTGTTAGTCCTGATAGTCCTGCTTCACATGCTAAATTCATTGAGAAGAAAGATTTAAAGGTAATTCTATTAAGCGACGAAGATAAAGAAATCTTAAAGGCTTACGGAGCTTGGGGTTTGAAACAATTTCGAGGTAAAACGTATAAAGGGGTAACCCGAAGCACGTTTTTGATTGATGCCTCTGGTAAAATAGCTCATGCTTGGCCTAAAGTAAAGGTTAGAGGGCATCCTGAAGATGTTAAGAATACGTTATCTGAATTTTTGTTAAAGAATTAGCTTATTTTTTCCAATTTAAAATTAAGGGAGATAAAGATGAAAGTAAAAAAAGCGATAGAAAGTCGAAGGGCTTATAGGTCATTGGATCCAGTTAAGATCACCAATGATATTATATCAGATCTCGGAACCTCAGCGCAATTATCACCATCATGTTTTAATTATCAACCATGGAAGTACGTTTTTATTTATGACAAGCAGAAATTAAAGGAACTTCAAAAAGCAATAACGGGAAAAAACAAATGGGTAAAACGTGCCTCTTTAATTATTGCTGTTTTTAGTAAACAAGAAGATGATTGCACTGTTGGTGAAAGAGAATATTACCTTTTTGATACTGGTATGGCAACTGCGTTTTTGATTTTAAGAGCTACTGAACTTGGGTTAGTAGCTCATCCTATAGCAGGTTTTAAAGAAGGAAGAGCAAAAGAAATTTTGAAAATTCCTGAAAAAATGAGACTGATAACTCTTCTAATTATTGGTAAGCATTCAGAGGAATATAATGAATTAATGACAGATTCTCAAAAATCCAAAGAAGGTGTGAGACCTAAAAGAAAAGAACTCGCTGAATTTATTTCTATAGATAATTTTGACAACCCTTACAAACAATAGAGAGTAGATATAATTTTGGAAAACAGATTAAAAAAAGAAAAAAGCCCATATTTATTGCAGCATGCAAAAAATCCCGTTGAATGGTATCCTTGGGGAGAAGAGGCATTTAAAAAATCAAAAGAAGAGGACAAACCGATATTTTTATCAATAGGATATTCAACATGCCATTGGTGTCATGTAATGGCTCATGAATCTTTTGAAAACCAAGAAGTAGCGAAATTAATGAACGATGTGTTTGTTTCAATAAAAGTTGATAGAGAAGAGAGACCCGACATCGATAAAATTTACATGACTGCATGCCAGATAATGAACAATTCTGGTGGATGGCCACTTACGATTTTAATGACACATGATAAAAAGCCCTTTTTTGCAGGTACATATTTTCCCAAAGAAACTCGTTTTGGAAGGATAGGGTTAATTGATTTAATATTGAAAGTAAAAGATCTCTGGAATAATCAAAGAAAAGAATTAATAAATTCTAGTGAGAGAATTACAAATGCTCTTCAAGATATTACAGTTGAATCACCCGGAAACAGCCTAAATGAAAAAACCTTGGAAAAAGCATATCTACAATTAAAAACACGATTTGATGAGGAATATGGAGGATTTGGATCATCTCCAAAATTTCCAACACCACATAACTTGCTTTTTCTACTCCGAGTATACAAACGTGATAATAATTTAGAAGCACTAAAGATGGTTGAGACAACCTTAAACAGGATGAGAAAGGGAGGCATGTATGATCATGTAGGTTATGGTTTTCATAGATATTCAACAGATAGACAATGGTTAGTACCTCACTTCGAAAAAATGTTGTATGATAATGCTCTTCTGGCTTTTGCTTACATTGAAGCATTTCAAGCAACTCAAAAATCTCAATATAAAGAAACCGCTGAAGAAATATTTACATATGTCATGAGAGACATGATCTCGCCTGAAGGTGCTTTCTATTCTGCAGAAGATGCTGATAGTGAGGGAGAAGAAGGTAAGTTTAACACTTGGCGAACCATAGATTTAGATTCAATATTGAATCATGAAGAAATGGAACTATTTGCTTCGATTTACAATATAAAAGAAGGAGGAAATTACCTAGAAGAATCCACGAGAAAATATACTGGCAAAAATATCCCCCATCTAACTGAAAACTTGGACTCTTTAGCTGAAAAGAAAAATTTATCTTTGGATGAATTAAAAGAAAAACTAGAGGCTATTCGCATTAAAGTATTCCAATCACGAGAAAAAAGGATTAGACCACATATAGATGATAAAATACTAACAGATTGGAACGGATTAATGATCGCAGCATTAGCGAAAGGTGGATATGTTTTTAATGAAAAAAAATATGTCGATGCAGCTGAGAAAGCAATGAAATTCATTCTTGAAAACCTTAAGGATGATAGAGACCACTTATTGCATAGATTTCGAGAGAATTCTGCCGATATTGGAGCTTTTATAGATGACTATTCTTTTTTGATTTGGGCTTTATTAGAATTATATGAGGTCACGTTCGATACACATTTTCTTAAACAAGCCATTAATCTAATAGATATTCAAAATAATCAATTTTGGGATGATCACATTGGGGGGTTTTATTTTACTGCTAAAGACGGTGAAGATTTAATAACTCGTCAAAAAGAGATATATGATGGGGCTATTCCTTCAGGAAATTCAGTCTCAATGCTCAATTTATTACGACTTTCTCAAATAACTGGTGATCAAGAATATGAACGAAAAGCGGATATTATTAGTCGTGTTTTTGCAGAGAATGTTAGAAATAATCCTTCAGCACATGCATTTTTAATGATAGCAGTTGATTTTGCTGTTGGTCCCACATATTCTTTAGTAATATCAGGAGATACTGGAAAGAAAGATACTATAAAATTACTTGAATCAATTAGAAAGGTATTTTTACCTAATAAAACTTTAATGCATCGAGCAACTGAACAAAATATACCCCCTATAGATGAAATTGCTGATTATGTTGTGTTTTTTGATAAATATTTGGATAAAGCCACGGCTTATGTGTGCATTAATAAGACGTGTAAACCGCCAACTAATAAAATTGAAAAAATGATAGAATATCTAAATCCTGGGAGGAATTGACTTTACTCCTTCTTAGTGTCTTTCAGTAATCACATCTATTAAATCTATAGGAAGATGAATAAGATTATTGTATTTATCTTTTAAAACAACAATATTATCACTCGTTATATCCTCAAGAATGCCACTAAACTCTCGATCGATGTTTCTAATATAGATATAGACGTTATTGTTTTTCATTTTCTCAATTATTGATTTTGGAATCATCATTTATACCTTCTTTTTTAATTCAATTAAGTTTTAATCAATATTCTTATTTATATTTGCTTGATGTACCATTTAAATTCTGAATTGTTAAAGCATGTTAGTAATACAAAAGAAGCCGAGAATATACAAGAAAAATATAGACAGATTATTGAAACTTCAAATTTAAATACTAAGGATTTGCCCATATGGGATTCAATTAACTACATTGCCGCAATCGATATTTCATATTTTAATAAAGAAAAAGTAGAATATGGGGTAGCTTGTGCGGTACTATGGGATCTCAAATTGAATAAGATTGCTCAACACGAAGTTTTGCATGATATAATAGATTTTCCTTACATCCCTGGTTTTTTAGGTTTTAGGGAAGTTCCATTGATGGTCAAAACAATGCAAAAGATTAAAATTAAACCAGATATAATTATCTGTGATGGTCATGGGATTATTCATCCAAGAAGGTTTGGGGAAGCAACCCATATTGGATATGCTCTAAACATTCCTTCTATTGGTATTGCTAAGAATCCTTTTATTGGAAAATCAGACTGGAAGTCTTTAAAAAGAGTCAAAGGAGAAAAAATACCAATATTAGATGATGGGGATCTTCTAGGATATGCAACATGTCTTGCTGATAATCTAAAACCTGTTTTTATTAGCATCGGGTATAGGATAGATATAGAATTAGCTCTCAAAATTGCGCTATATCTTAGTAAAGAACATAAGCAACCTGAGCCATTATATTTAGTAGATAGAATATCAAGAGATTATATAAAAAGCATGTAGAAATCTCTATATAAAAGACTTGAATAATTCATTATTTAATCTTACTTCGCACTAAAGCTTCCATTTCGTCTAAGGATTTAGCTGAATTCATCTCATCCGATGAAATTATTAGGGTTAGTTTTCCCTCCTCGTTTAAATACGCAGAGGGAAATTTTGCATCAAGAATGCCATATTTTTCCTCAAACTCATCCTTATGTAGAAACTCTGAGTCAATTTCTATGGAATTTATGAATTTCTTCCAATCCTTCTTTACAGCAAAAGTTCCAAAGGTTTGCATGCATAAATTACATTCATATGAACTGGGTTTTACCATTTTTTTCCAGAAATCTTTCACTAAGTTTATAGCACCTGAATCAGCGTTATAAACAAATACTAAAATCCTACTATTGGAACTCATAATCATTCAAAGAGTGTGAAATTTCTCATATTAACATGCGTATTATCAACTATAAGAATTCTTTCTAAATTTAAATAATCTTAAGTGTATATCTTCTCTTCACTAACTAAAATATTAGTTTATACATCTAAAATATCCTTAATATCAGGAATAATAATATCTTTGTCAAATAGTCTCGTGTTTCCTACTTCAGCAAAGTTTTTTATTTCTTGTCCATAGCGATCTTCAAAATCTTTAAGAAAATAGACTAATCTTTCTCTTAAACTTTTATTTGCAGGTTTTGTCAGAATTAAAGCGACTTTTACTAAATTCCCGCTTTCTCCAATAATATAAAATCCTTTGTAATTAATTTCAGACATTCCACCAGCTCCACTAAGTTCTGATATAAAAGAATCCATGGCGCTAAGAAATCCAGAAATCAAATCTTTATCTAATCCTAAATCTTCTCTGGAATGGGTGATTAATGGTAATCCCGAGTTTTTATCTATAACCAAGAGAGTCCTAAAAATGCTTTTATATTTAGGTTTTCTAACAATTGATTTCTCTCTTTCAATAGCTACATCCTTAGGTAATAATTCATAAAATGAAAATTTTTTTGGATTATATGAATCAGATTCACTAAACTCATAATCTGAAATCTTTGCTAATCGAGATGGTGCTCTAATGGGTTCTTTCGGAACCTTTTTAATGTATTTATCTCGCAATTCAGTATCATGGTCTTTCGATTTCTTCCCCTTTGTAATTCCTAATACTCTTTGATGAATCGGATCAACAACGTACAACCATACGTTTAATTTTTCCATGTCGGATATTAGCGTTTCAAGACCGATATTATAAACTCCTTTTGGGGTAGTAACAAACACGGTCCATGCTGCAATCTTTGAAGCTTCATTTAATAAATAGAAAGTATTTTTATACTGTTCTTTTGTCATTTGAGCACCAGTACGTATAAAAACAGCTTCAGTTTTTAAAAGAGGTTTTTTTTTAATAAGATATAAGTCTGTATTAAACTTATCATCTTCAATGTATGATGTATCATAAACAGAGATTCCCATATCTGCGCAATAATCGGCGAAAACTTCGATTAATTCATGGAATGCAATAAAATCAAAACGCGATAGATATTTCTTAATATTCTCATCGTTTAACAATTCATCAGCAATCAAGGATAAACAATTAGAATATTTTTCTTTAATCTCAGGTTCATTTTTCATCTTTTCAAAATAATGAATTGTAATAGAATCAAGGTAATCTAATTTTGATAATTCTTTATCAGAAGGAACATTTATGTTATTTTTAGACACGAATTCTTCTAATTCTTTAAATCGAGTTCTAACAATAAGACAATTGACACATATAATGCCTATTTTTCCTTCATTTTCTTGTAAAACTTTATTTAAGATTTCTTGATTACTCATAGAAATAATATTTCTTTTTTAGTTTTAAAATATTATTATTTAAAAATATTACAAGTATCTTTCTTTACAAATCCAAATAAATGCTCTTTTTACAATAATAGGAATGAAACGATCACGCATTAAAAATTCGATATGTATCAATTAAGCGTAAAAAAGCAGTAACTAATACGAATATAGCAAACGTCCATAATAGAATCATCCGCAAAGTAAAAAAAATATCGATTAAAAGAAAAAACACGAAAGTTTCAGACCTTTCCATGAACCCTTTTCTAAAAGGAATAACTTTCGGAGATTTCTCTCTTTCACTAACATTCATTAAAATACCGGTAAGAAGGAACATTGAGATACATAAAACCATTGCTCCAAGTGAGATTAAGCCGGGGTAAATTAATTTGATTGGATCTGTACTCACGAATGCTATAATTATTGATATTTCGACAAAACGATCGCAAAAAATGTCTAAAACTCCACCAAACTCGGTTGCACCTTCTGACCGAGCAATGGGACCATCAAATGTATCGAAAATAAAAGATATAATCATTAACATGATTGAGCTTAGATAAAGTAGAAGAAAATAATCTTGAATTATTCTACTCAAGAATATAAAAAATGCGCTAACTAATCCGATAATTAAACCAATAATAGTTAATTGGTTTGCTGAAATTTTGTTTTTAAATAATTTCTGTACAAATTTTTCATAGGATTCCTTAAACTTGGAGCTTGATAACCAGTGATCCAACATTATTATATCTCTGTTTAGATTACTATTCCTAAATTATTTAATTCTTGTCTTAAATCGGATTTTGGGTTGTAATGAATTGTTGTGAAGCCTAATTTCCGCGCAGGGAGTAAGAAGCCAATGACATCATCAATAAAAAGGCACTCTTCGGGCTTTAACTCATATTTTCTCAATAAACATGAATAAATTTTAATTTCTGGTTTAATCACCTTCACTAACGAAGATATAATCCCTCCATTGAAAAATGAAAAGAAATCAAATTTCTTAATTACGATCGTATATGCTTCTTCAATGAAATTTGATAAGAAATAACAATCATACCCATTGTCCTTGAGATCTTTGACAAGCTGGACATTTTCTTGAATTGGAATTAACATATCCGTCCAATCATCAAAAAACAAATTAATTATGCGCTTTTTTTCCGGAAATTGCTCCAAAAAAATATGTCGAGCAGATTCAATGGAAATGCTACCTCGATCTAAATTTAACCAGATTTTAGATCTAATAATATTTTGGATTAAAAATCGAATCAAATCTTGATCTTCTGTAAACTTTAATAAAAACTCATCAGGTTTAAATGACAGAAGTACATTTCCTAAATCAAAAATAATATTTCTTATCAAAAGGCTATTCAATTATGATAACTTTGGATTGAATTGAATTAGAAAAAGACTTGGATTAGATAAATTTTGTTATAGAAATTAAAAAAGAAATAAAATTTTTATTTGCTTCCATTTTCAACGGAGGACTGTTTTACGGCAACATTAATGATTGAGTTTAATTGAAAATCTGTAAAATGGTTTTGAACCATCGCACCCGAAGGACATGCTGATACGCAAGTACCGCATCCTTTGCAAAGTGCTGGATTTACAATAGCAATTTTCCTAAATTCATCAAAATCAATTGCACTAAAAGGACATAAAGATTGACAACTGCGACATCCGGAACAGAGATGATCCAGTACTACTGAATAATAAGGTTCAATCTCAACTTCTCCTTGAGACATTAAAACTGCTGCACTAGAAGCGGCACCTTTCGCTTGTGCGACCGTATCTGGAATGTCTTTTGGACCTTGGGCTACACCTGCGATAAAAATTCCTTCAGTCAATGTATCTACAGGACGTAATTTTGGATGTGCTTCCATAAAAAATCCATCTGCTGATCTTTGAACGCTCAATAAGGAGGAAATTTCTGCAGCATTAGCAACTGCTTCAAGACCCACCGATAAAACGAACAAATCGACTTTTAATTCGATTGGTGTCTGCATCAAAGTGTCTTCAGCTCTAATCACAATGTTATGATCTTTATCTTCCCAAACTTCAGCAATTCTTCCTCTAATATAATTTATACCGTAATTTTCTGCAGCGGATTCATAAAATTCTTCATACCCTCTACCAAATGCCCGGATATCCATGTAGAATATATAAACATCGCTTTCTGGATGCTTTTCCTTGTATTGCCTGGCCTGCTTTGTCGCATACATGCAACAAACTCTCGAACAATAATTATTTCCACCTTCTCTAAAGTTTCTGCTTCCAACACATTGGAGAAAGGCAATACTGTGCGGAGCCTTGAGATCTGAAGGTCTAACTGGCTTTCCTAATACAGGTCCATATGAACTTAATAACCGTTCCATCTGAAACGCCGTGATAACATTAGGATATCTACCATATCCGTATTGCTTAAGTGGAGTTGGGTCGTAAGGATCCCATCCTGTGGCAATAATTATAGTGCCTACTTTTACATTAAGATACTCTGGTTTATCATCGTATCTAATTGCGTCTGGTTCACACACATCAGGACGCGCGCAAATCCCGCATTGAATACAATTTTCCATATCAATAGTGTATTCTCCTGGTACCGCTTGCGGAAATGGAATATAAATAGCTTTCCTAGGAGCCAATCCAAGTTCAAATTCATTACCTACTGATACTGGACAAGGTTCGACGCAAGCTCCGCACCCCGTACAAGCTTCTTGATCAACGTAATGTGGTTTTTTCATTATTGTAATTTCAAAATTACCAACATAGCCGGCGACATCTACAACCTCCGAATAGGTAAGAAGTTCGATATTTTTTTCTCGGGCAACATCAACCATTCGTGGGGTGATAATACAAGCCGAACAGTCCATTGTTGGGAAAGTTTTATCAAGTTGGGCCATATGGCCACCGATAGTTGGAGTCTTTTCAACAAGATAAACTTTATATCCTTCTTTAGCTAAATCTATCGCAGAATTCATTCCAGCGATCCCTGCTCCAATAATTAAACATGAAGGTTCTACACTTACTCTTTGAACTTCTAAAGGTACTAACATCCTTGCTTTCGCTACGGCCATTCGGATATGATCTTCAGAAATTTTATAAGCACCTTCAGGGTCATTCATATTTACCCAAGTTGCGTGTTCCCTAATATTCGCTTGTTCGAATAAAAACTGATTCAACCCAGCTTCCTTACAAACCAATCTAAATGTCGGTTCGTGCATTCTAGGGGAACATGCAGCAACAACTACACGATTGATTAAACCCGCTTCAATATCTTCTTTAATAAGATTTTGACCGTTATCTGAACACATGAATTTATATTCACGCGCGAGAACGACATCTGGAAGACTTAATGCATAATCTTTCAATTTGAAAACATCTACAACGCCCGCTATATTAATCCCACAGTGACATACATAAACTCCAATTTTGGGTCTCGTTTTTCTTGTAACTTTTATTTTATTTTCACTTTCCGTCATTTTCCTTTCCTCCTAAATTAATTGCTCCTTTACCATATCTAAAAAGGGTTGTATGGAAATAAATGGGCTCACGCCTTTTAAATCGTGGTGCTTTACAAGTCCAAGTCTACTAGGATCCATTCCCATGGCGACACCTAGCAACTGCGTAATATAAATTACAGGAATATGGAACTGTTCTCCAATTATATCTTTATAAAAGTTATTTACTTCGACCTGTCCGAGGTCCAATTGAAGGTGGCAGAAGGGACAGCAGTTTACTATGATATCTGCGCCTGCCTCTCTCATGTTAACTAATTTTTCACGTGTAAAATCGGCTGCGACTTCTTTTACGGCTGTTCTTACGGCTCCACCAGCTCCGCAACACATGAATTTTTCCTTATATTCAATACTAGTTGCCCCAGTAAGCTCAACTATCTCATCAAGGAAGGTAGGGTTCTCGTATTCTCCATCCCAAGGACGTTTATCGCTAGGTTTAACGATATGGCATCCATAATGCACTGCAACCTTTAAATCCTTAAATTTGTGCTTAATAAAACCTCTAATGTATTCTTTTCCCATATCTAGGTATAAAGCTTGAATGACGTGTTTTGGCTCAAAATTACCTTTATATTCTTTCCCTATTTTAGCAAGGAGTGTGTTAACGTGTTTTTTTTCTTCACTGTTATGTTCTAAGTCCCACCAAGCGTCTCGTAGCGTACCATAACAACCATTACACCCTGTTACTAGACTTACGCCCAACTCTTCTGCTATTGCTATATTCCTAGCTGCAATAACGAGCCAAGTAGGAATATGAAAACCCCTAAATACGCCAGGGGCTGGACAACATGACGCTCCCGGCATATCCAGTAATTCTGCTCCTAGATCTTCGAAAACGTCGCGTATGCTACGTTCTATCATTGGATATCTATTTGGAATAACGCAACCTAAAAATAAACCGTATCTCCAATCGCTCACTTTATTTACCCTCCTTTTCATTTTCTTTTTTTTCTTCTGCTAGCTTTCTTTTATCCTTTATTTCTTTCGCGTTATCCATTAAAGCCCTGAAACCAACTTCTTTCATTAAAGTTTGACATTCTTTCACAGCTTCTGGATATGAATGAACTGTTGGAGGTAATGGAGGTAATCCATAAGATTCACGTAGGTCTCTCCATTTTTTGTTGTTTTCACCATTAGCTGGTACACCATGACCAGTTTCATAGAAAATACTATTAGCCAAACTAAAGTGAGAGTCTAGAATATAGCCATCTTCAACAGCAATGTTTCTAAGTTTTATAATCATATCGGTTACAGGTATGTCTCGAGGGCATCGCTCATAGCAGTAATAACAAGTACTACAAAGCCAGATGTCAATATCACTTAATACCGACTCATCTCCTGTTAACGCGCGCCTGAGAACAGAACGCGTTCTATATGCTGTGCGTCTTCCTGATGGGCATGAACCTGTGCAAGTTCCACAGTTAATACAAGCTCTTAACTTTTCTAATCCTGCGTCAACAAATTTTTGAGCAATTTTAGAGGTCGTGCCTTTATAAACCTTGCGCTTGATATATTTTTCTATATTATCGCTCATTATAAATACAAGTCTCTTTTATAGTTTTAAAATTGATAAGTAATTGCATAAAAAAGTACAGATTCTACTTTTTGATTGTTTGATCAAACAATTTAATTTGTAATCTTAAGAAGTGAAAAGAAATTATTAATAAAAAAGTTGTTATTGTTCCATGATAATCAGAAGAGGGAATTTAACTTATTCCTATATCTTATAGATTTTTAAGTACTGAAAGAGCTAATCAAAAATATTTGATTTTTCTTAATCAATAGGAAAAAGATTTCAAGATTTTTGTTGTTTTTCTGATTTCAATTCTTTTAGATAGTCTTTTTGTTTTTTTTCAGGTAAAAATGCCAATTCTTTTTTAATTTCTTTAAATTCTTCCTTTGTCAACTCTAATTCAAAAAGTTCTTCTCTTACTTCTTTAGATAACGTATTAAAAATACGTGAAAAGTATCTTTTTACTAAATCTAATTTATCAAAAGCCGCTCCATCTTCATTAATAGTCATCACCAATATATGATATTAAAAAGTATTCTTAATTAAATGAGGTCTTTAAAATTATTAAAGAAAGTGTAGACCAATTCTTCTTTTTTTTTTTCAATGAAATTTAGAATTTTTTAATCAGTTATGAATTATCAAGAAGAAACGTTGTCATTTTAAGACGACATAAAAAAATCATCACCCTATCCTTTTTTATAAATGATTAAACCCCCCAAATATTTAATTCAATACTAATATAAAAGTCCTTTTTTTCCCGGTAATAAGTAGAAAAAGTGGGATTTTAAATAGGTTTAAATAAAGGCAGTTAAACTATAATGTTAGTTCAAGAGTTTTTTAGTCGTTCTTGACAGTGGTTGAGGTATTGGAGGAGACATCTTGAATCTTAAATTTGATGATCAAAATCTCAATAAGAGAGAATTCAAACAAAAATTAGATTGGTTTGAAGAGGAATTTGACATGATCTTCAGGAATAAAACACACAATTATACAAAGAACGATTTAAGGCTTGCAAATGAAATTTTAGATAAACTTTCTGAAACTATTAACGAATATCGGAATGAAAAACTCCTATTTGATCTAGTGTCGACATTGAATAATATAGAAAAGAAACATCCCGAGTTTTTTTAACCGGAACTAAGTTTCTTTAAAAGAAGGGACCGAATTTCTTATATATGCGTATTAAATTCTCTTTATAAAACCTAATCTTTTCGTTAGTAGGATTTAATTCACATGCCTTTTCTATAACTGCTTCTGCAGCGGAATTATTTCCTATATCGAGAATTGTTACAGTATATAAACCCCAAGCCTCTTCTAATGAGGGATTTAACTCAGTAACAGATTTAAAACATTCAACGGCATCTCTAAATTCTCCTATTCGTCGTTTTGCAATGCCTAAGAGCAACCACGCATTATCTATAGTTGGATCATCGTCTAATATATTATTTAAAAACTTGATCGCCTTGTCATTCTCTTGACTGATTAAGAACTCATTTGCTGGGCTTAGTTGTCCGTCAAGATTTATACTTTCTAATTCCATAATACTTGTATTATATTTTATCTTAAATATAATTATCAAAATTTATATATATATCTTTGACATTTTTTAAAATAGTAATTGGATATATTATATTATTTCATAAAAAAATTAGGTTTAACTTTAATTAGGTTAATAGGTAGGAATCTTGGTAATTCAAAGCATAATTTTGAATAATAAATCGATTTTGTCAATTAATGATTTTTTAGATCTCTCTTCTGAAATCATTAGTTCAGAGATATTAAATCTTGATTTTAATTTAGATTACAGCCTCCTTAAAAATTATTTTAGTTCAGAAAGAATTTGTCCGGTAGTTCATTTGGCAAAATCCGAGGATGCAGAAGAGATTTCAAAAATCTTTAAAGATATTTACCAAAACACTTATCCCTATAAAAAAATGGAGCACGCGGAAGGGGTAAGAGAGATGATAAATAGCAATGATTATTTATGGTTTCTATTTAAATTGGAGAACAATGAAACGGTTGGTTGTTTTGGAACTCAATTGGAATTTGAGAAAAAAAGAGGTTTTCTTTATGGATTTGTTTTAAAAAAGAAATATCACAAAATAATTGATGCACCTAAAGCGTTCATTGGATGTGTTACTCACATCTGGAAAACTTATCAGGATAGAATACTGCAATGGTACGGAGAGATGAGAACAAACGAATCAACTTCGCAATTTTTTACTTCAATGGTGGGCTTAAAACCAATCGCATTCCTACCTAACAAGGACATTTTCAATTCTAAAATTGAATCTGATGTATTGCATGTTATATACGATGAGAGTGTTTTTAATAAATATCGAAAAAAAGAAGCACCACGTATCATTCGACAAGTTTTAAATTGGTATGCTTATTCAAGCAAAAGATATTCTCTGCAGAACCCCCAAATCGAGAACCCTAGTATTACTCTGAATGAAAGTAAAATCAATAAATTAAGCGAAATTATAACTCTCAACATTCAAGAAGTTCAATATGGGAACCAAATTATTAAAATATCTTTCAAAGGTATTGATTCTTTTATGGAATTTATTCATAATCCACATAGCAGAAACTTTGAGAAAACATATTTTAAAGTTTCATGTTTAGAAGAATTATACTCCTTTATAGAAAAAGTGAAAGATTTAGTTAACACTATGAATATAAATTATTTTGAATGTTTTATTAGTGGTTATGAACCTACATACCAAAAAATCTTTTATAATGCCGGTTTTAGACCCCGGGGATATGTACCATATTGGTATTATAATAAAATTACTGGAAAATTCGAAGATCAAGTTGTTTTCAATTATTATCGTGGTGAAATCGCAGAAAATCCTCGCATTATTGCTGAGACAAAACAACTCCTCGAATTATCAATCAATCCTCAAGAAAAAATGTTAAAGGATGTTTTAGATCTGATAGAGAATTAAGCAACCTTTTTTTTATATAACTCATTCAAAGTAGTATTTTATAAATACCTAAAACCAAGCTGAGAATTTGTTTAGAAATAAAATTCCTAAAGATTGGTCGAATTTATATTGGGATTCATTTAATCGAAATATAGGATTAGTATCCTTTGAAGATCAAGAAAAAATAAGAACGACTCCATTAACCATTTTTGGAATCGGAGGTCTCGGTAGTCCCTTAGTGGAACAATTAGCTCGTTCAGGATGTGAAAAATTATTAATATGTGATAATGATAAATTTGAGTTATCCAATTTAAATCGCCAGACCTGTTTTTTAAGCGATATCGGAAAATTTAAAGTAGATGTGCTTGAAACGCAATTAAAAAATATTAATCCTAATATAGAGGTCCGTAAATTTTATGAAGTCAATTCGAGTAATATACATGAATTATTAGACAAGATATCACTGGTAGTTTTAGCATTAGATGACCCTATATCATCAATTCTTATAGCTAGAGAATGTAAAAAAAGAAAAATACCCCTTCTCGAGTCCTGGGCCATTCCTTTTATATATAACTGCTGGTTTACTAATGAAAGCATGAATTATGAAACATTTTATGGGCTAAATACAAATCACATGACATTAGAAGAAATGGAAAGCTCTCAAGAAATCATTACTAATTTAAAATCGAATTTTTATCAGAAACTAACAAAATTTCCAAACATAGAGGAAAAATATGATAGAGAACCCGGAGCATTAGAAGCACTAATGTCAGGACAAATTCCCCCAATCTCATTTGCCCCTATTGTGAGATTAAATGCATCTTTCTTAGCTTTTGAAGTAATATTTTCAGGTATTTTAAATTATAAACCAAAAATTCTTGCACCCAAATTGGTTGCTTTTGATATTTTTGAAATGAAAAAAATAAATTTGAGCTTTACCTAATACTAAAAGGAGGTAAATAATATTTCAGTAAATTTAGATAAAATAAGTTTCAGAATAATTAATGATTATAATGAAATTCTCTCATACATGCAAATTGGAACAAGAATACCACTCTGGTCTGAATTTCATAAATATATCATTTTTGATTTGAAATACTTCAAAGCAAAATCAATACTGCTATTAGAAAGTGGAAATATACTAGGGCACGTTTTAGTTTTTCCTGGAATTGACAATTACCTAAATTTTGGATACTTTGGAGTGATTTCTCATTCAAATGATAAAATTTCTATTCTAATTGATCAACTTATTGAATATGCTAGGGAGAATAATTTTAACGGTGTTCGAGGCCCCATCAATATACCCATGATTATTTTTGGCTATGGTTTTATGGTTGAGGGAAGCAAAACTAATTTATATATAGGTCGATCTGTTGATTCTCCTAATTACTTAAATCTATTTTGTAAAAGTGGTTTTGAGATTGTAAATGAAATTGTAAGTTGGGAGAGAGATCAAATGCTTCGTTATAACCCTCGAAAATCTAAAAAATATAATTTTGATAATTACCAGTTTGAATTCCCTGAAAATCTTGATGATTTTAATCAAAATTATAAAGTCCCCTTTTTAAAGTTACATGCTGAAAATTTACCCCTTTCTGCATCCGTGACCCCAAATGTGGTTGGAGTTATAGATAATTACATTGATTTTGTGTTTAAATATGGATTTAACTTTATGATTTTTTTTATTAGAGATGTTTCAAAAGATAAATTAATTGCTTGTGGTGCTTATATTCCAAATCCTCTTAGAAGGAATGAAAAAGGTAATTTCGACTCCGTTTATTCATATACTTGGGTTGTTGATAAACTATATAGAAGGAAGGGTATTGCTTATTTAATGTATGGGGAAATAACAGAATTACTATGGGAGAATAATATCGTTTATGGTTCTGGGATGGTTAGTAACCAAAATAAGGCTAACACGGATTTTGGTATAAAAAGATTAGGGGCTATTAAAACTCGAACTCACGTACTTTTAGATTACGTCATTCAATAACTCCATAAACTTTATAATTTTGATTGATCTTATATAATTTAAATTACATTCTATTGGTAATATAAATTTACATATGTAAGATTAAATATTAACAGAGAAAAATAAATTAGAAAATAAGATGCTACATCAAATTGAAACTAGAATCTTCGGAATATTCATCATTCAACCGATTGTCATACTAATCTTCACTTATATTGTTATAAGAATTCTAAAAAGAAATAGAAATTTATTAACAATAACTCTAAGTGCTTTTTATATCCTTATCGTAGCCGGATTTATTTTTAATATATTCTTTATTATGGGTACATTGTTACCAGTTGAGCTAGCATTAATTCCATCTATCCTATATTTTATATCTAGTTTTCTCGTAATTTTTTCGCCAATTTTTCTCGTAATATTTCTTTTTTTAATTAAACGACAAGATTTCTCATCTAAATCGTATATTTTACTCACTTCATTTTATGGATTAGGATGTCTATTAATAATATTATTAATACCGGGAGGAATTGATGTTGGCATTCATACAAATTGGATTCCAAAATATAGTTGGATGTTTTTAATAATATTCTATATTTTCTTCTCTCTAATTATTGTTATTCCAACGATTTATTTACTAACCAAATTATTAATGTCTTTTCAAGACAGGGATTTGAGAAAGAAATTCTTTATCTTCTTGATTGGGATATTCAGCATGCTAGTCATTTTTTATGGATTAGTACTATATAATACATGGCATGATCCAACTTTTCGTGTAATATGGAGTATTGTATCTTTAATTGTAATTCCTGCTGGATTGCTAATATATAATGGAATAGGACAAAATCTCTAAATTTCCTTAATTGGAAGTGAAAAAGCAAAGGTACTTCCTTTATTTCTACCTTTTGATTCTGCCCAAATCTCTCCACCATGGAGTTCTACAATTTCTTTTGATATATAGAGACCAAGACCAGTTCCTTCAATTCCTACGTCAAATCCTTGACCATATCTTTCTATTTTTCCAAATTGGGTGAATAATAGTTTTTGTTCCTCTTCAGTTATACCAATACCCGTATCATCCACGGAAATAATGTAAAAATCATCTTCCTTTCTGGAACTTACTACTATCGTGCCACCTTCAGGAGTGTACTTAACAGCATTTAGAACGAGATTGGAAACTACTTCATAAATTCTTTCTTTATCAAAGAACATGATAATATCTCCATCAACGTTGAATTCAAATTTTTGATTACGTAGTTCTGCCATTCCTTCAAGTTGACGAACACAATATTTAATGAGAAATGATAAGTTTTCTTTAGTTTTATTTAATTTAATCAATCCTTGTTCTAATCGAGAGCTTTCAACGATAGCATTAACATAATTTTCAAGTCTTTTACTTCCCTTCTTAATTTCTTCTAAGATTGAAATGACTTCATCGTCCAGTTTATTCGCATGGAATTTTAATAGGAGTTCTGTAAAACCTTTAATGGAGATTAATGGGGTTTTTAATTCATGTGAAGTTCTTGAAAAAAGATCGGATTTCAACTTATTTATTTCACTGAGCATTATATTTTGCGCTTCTAAGTGCTCTTGTGCTTGCCAACGCTTTTGTTCAATTTCTAAGGCATCACATATTAAAAATAAAACTAATTTATTTTGATTACTGATGATGGGTGTACTTTTGTATAAGACGCAAATTGCGTTATTTAATTCATTTCCGGTTATGATTAATTTACCATAGCATGTTTTAATATCGTTTTCTTTTATATATAAATCAGTTTGGGCAAATTCCATTTGGTCGACATCAAAATATTCTTGAGGGAAATCATGGTTTTGTTTAAATATTTCGGAACAAAAAAGAGTGGTATTGAATTCTGAAGCGTTATAAGCGTGAATATCTCCTGTATTTGTGGTAATCCTGTATTCTTCTTTGTCCTCCCCTACAAACTTATTAATATACAATACTAAATTCCCATCTAAAAGTTTTAAGCAAGTATTCAAGAGGAGTTGAATGTTTTTATGGGTATTCGTCGTAAAATTCAAGAAGTTTATGTTTAACTCATATATTAATTCTTCATACATTTTCTTTTCAGTAATATCTTCGACCCATAATCTGAAAAGAATTAAATTTCCCTCGTCATCGAACTGATCTGAACGCTTTCCATGAAGCCATTTTAGTTTACCTTTTTTAGTTATTATCCGGATTTCTAAATCCATGCCTTCGGAGGATCTTAAAATTTTCAAGAAATCATCAGGATGAATGATTTTATTTGCTAAGTTGTCATATATAAATTCTGTTTCTTGATAGCCCATGATGTCAATTAACGTTGGATTAACATACGATATTTTTTCGTTAAGAACATCCACTTCTAAGATCCCTACGGAAGAGGTTTCGAGTAAATCACGATATTTTCTTTCAGATTCTTTTATTTTTTGTTCAGCTTGAACTTTTTCTGTTATATCGGCAACTGTAAAAATGATATTCTCAATTTCTCCATCTTGAGAGGTTAGTGGAGTTGCATTTAAGGATATAAGTATAATTTCCTTACTAGGTAATTTACAATTTATGATCATATCTTTTATTGGCTTTCTGTTTTTCAATATACGTTGGTAAGGACGAGTTTTATCAGACATTATATTACCCTTATTGTCTAATAGTTTAAAGTGACTATTTTTAAGTAAAGTACCGACCATTTGATCTCTAGGGACTTTTAAAACATTCTCGGCTTGAGAATTCATATATATGACAGTTCCTGTTTTATCAATAGAAACTATTCCCACTGGATTTGTTTCCATTATTCTTTCTAGCTTCTGATGTTCTCTTTGCAATTTCTCTTCTGTTTTTTTTCTTTCAGTGATATCTTCGAATGTAACTAATATTCCGACAATATTGTTATCTGAATCATGGAGAGGAAGGCGATTAGTATCGACCCAAATTGTACTTCCATCTTTCAAGATCCAAGATTCAATGATATGAAATTTAGTATTCTTGCTTTCGATTATTCTTTTTTCTTGTTCCTCGTTATATTTAATTTGATCCGAATTCCATAAAATTTCCGCATCTGTTTTATTGATGATATTTTCAGGGTGTTCTATGTTCACGAGTTTAGCATAATTATCGTTACAACCAAGATAATTAAGATTATTATCCTTCCAGAATATATATTGAGGAATATTCTCCGTGACTGTTTCTAACATCTCATAGGAGCTCTTTAGTGCCTCTTCAAACTTTTTAGGATTAAATAGTTTCCAAAAGCGGATTTCTGGGATTGTATTGGTAATTTTTTTGAACCTTTCTTCATTAAATTTAATTTCTTCTTCCAATTTTTTTATTTTTGATAAATCCTTTAAACTTATTAGTATACGTTGCTCATTTAGATCGTTCCTAAAGCTTTTTGCTCTTAATTCAGCCCAGATATAATCTTTTTTAACATCTTTAAGTTGAACTTCATGAACACCGTTTTCTAGTCCGTGATCTCTTTTTAAAATCTTATTGATTTCTTTTGAATAATCAGAATGTAGTAATTCTAAGAATGATTTCTCAATTAGTTTATTTTGTGAATATCCCAAATAATTAAGCAATTCACATTGATTAACAAATTCTATTAAATAGTTTGGCTCGTTCTTCACAACTATGATTAAGTCACTTATCGAATTTAGCAAAATATCGCTTTGAGCTTCGAGATTTTCTAAATCTTTTTTGTTAGAAATCATTGCTGTTCATAAGCCTACAAGAATATGCATATTCTTCTTATAAATGCATATTCTTCTGGTATTTATATATTGGTATATTTTACACGTATTCGTCTAAGTAAATCACTTCACTAAATGGATTTTATGATTTATAATCAATAATATTTTGGATAAAAATGTAAAAATTAAATTAAAAAAAAAAACATTGGTGGCCAGATGGAGAATCAGAAAATTCTATCTTTACGATCTGCAATATGGGCTGTTAAAGATGGCACGTTTAGTACAATGATTAGTGCTATTCAGCCCGGAAAAGTTAAAGAATCCATGGATCTTGCAATGAAACGATTATTAATGATGGCGACATCCATAGATGGATTTAGATATGAAATTCATATTGCTAACGATCTCGTGGAAGGCATGCCAATAATAGGATTAGAAGCCCCATAATAATATTAACTACAGATTAAATTCTTTTTTTTATTATTAATTCTTGATTCTTGAGTGAAGATTTAGTAGAATTTATAGTCAGAAATTTTATGATTTATAATCAACAATTTTATGAGAATATAAACATTCCATATTAGCACTATTAATGAAATAATATATGGTGAATTTCTCTGGATATGAACGATTTTTTAAATTGTCTTAATTGTGGAAAAAAATTAGGAACGAAAGCTCAAGAAGGACATAATATTTGCGCTGAATGTGTAATGAAGCTTGATTTTAAAACTCAAGAAATTAACCAAGAACAAGTGGATATACCTCTCCAACAAATACTTGATTTCTTCATATCTGATGTAAATTGCGTGTTTCATAAAGATCCTGCAGCTCACACGCTCGTTGAAGTGTTAACAAGTTATCCCGGAATTAAAGCAGTTTTATTACACCGGATTTCACATTTCTTTCATAAATTAGGCATGCCTTTTGTCCCACGATATATAGCAAATATAGCAAGGGAGCTAACAGCTATTGAAATTCATCCAGGTGCAGAAATTGGAAGCGAGTTCTTTATTGATCATGGTGCGGGAGTCGTAATCGGAGAAACAGCCATTATCGGCAATAATGTGACAATATATGCTGGAGTTGTATTAGGTGGTACAAGTTTAAATCAAGTAAAGAGACATCCAACTATTGGTAATGATGTGGTGATTGGATCAGGAGCGAAAGTTCTTGGACCTATAACTGTAGGCGATAATGTAAGAATTGGGGCTAATTCTGTTGTAATTAACGACGTTCCTGCGGGTTCAGTTGTAGTAGGTGTTCCCGGGAGAATAGTCTCTCGAGAAGGAGAAAAAATTAAAAAAATAGACTTAAGGCATGGTGATCTTCCTGATCCTCTATCTATTACAATTTCTAAGTTAGAAGAACGGATAAGGGAAATGGAAAGCAAGTTAAATATTAAACCTTCTAAGGGAGATGAATATATTGAAATCTATTATGGAGAACAAGGAGGAGGAATATAGTAATGGGTGCGTTAAACAATATCATTGAAACCATTGGAAATACTCCACTGGTTAGATTAAATAAAATTGCAGAAAATGTTAAACCAACGATTTATGCTAAATTGGAATATTTCAATCCTGGTGGAAGTGTAAAGGATAGAATTGGCATGAATATGGTGCTCAAGGCTGAAGAAGAAGGACTAATTTCTAAAGAAACAACTATTGTGGAACCTACTTCAGGGAATACAGGAATTGGATTGGCACTAGTAAGTGCTGCAAAAGGATATAAATTAATTTTAGTAATGCCTGAAAGTGTTACAATTGAAAGAATTCAGATCCTTAAAGCATATGGTGCAGAAGTGATTTTAACACCTAAAGAAAAAGGAATGAAGGGATCGATTGCTAAAGCTGAAGAATTAGCAAAAGAGAAAGGAAATGTCTTTATTCCTCAACAATTCAAAAATCAAGCCAATCCTGATATTCATAGAAAAACTACAGCAAAGGAAATCTTTAATGATTTAGCAGGTCATGTTGACGCATTCGTTAGTGGAGTTGGTACTGGTGGTACAATAACGGGTGTAGGAGAAATTCTAAAAAAAAATGTTGGTGAACGAATGAAGATTTATGCCGTTGAACCTAAAGATTCTCCAATTTTATCAGGGGGATCTCCTGGTCCTCATAAAATTCAAGGGATTGGAGCGGGTTTTATTCCGGAAGTATTGAATACTAATATCTATGAAAAAGTGATTACAGTTGATTATGAAGATGCTATAGCAACCGCTAGAAAATTAGCAAGAATGGAAGGCATATTTGTAGGCATCTCATCTGGTGCAAGCGCATGGGCGGCTATTTATGAAGCTTCAAAAGACTTTAATGAAAATGAAAATATTGTTGTTCTCTTACCCGATGGAGGAGAGAAATATTTGTCGACTGAATTATATCGCATTTAAGTAAATTAACAAATACAAGAATCTAAAAGTAGTTTAAGTATTTCTTTTAATTTGTATTGTTTCTGTCAACAAGATATCAAGAATTCTTTTCCAATATTCCTCGATGTTCCAATTCAATTTGTTTTTAATCTTATTAGATATATCAGCAAATATATTTTTAATCTTCAAAGTGTGAAAATAGTTTATTAATGGAGCGATAATTGCAATCATGTATTGTTTTTCTCCAAATCTTTCTTCTTTATCAGGATACGAATCAAAAAAAAGATATCCTCGACTATTTAAATTGTCAATATTTAATAAAACGCCTTCAGCCTTAGTAATTTTGTCGTGACCGTAAATGGAAGTTGCTACCGTAAACAATTGATTTGCAATGTCGTTTAAGGATATGGAAAAATTCTTTTCTATAGGATAATGACGATTTAATTGGTGACCAAACTTGTCGTCCCAAATTGTTAGTAATAGGCACATAAATTCTCCTTGTTCACTAGTAGGTGGTATCTCCACTTCGATATTTATGGTTGAAAAGACTTCGTCCACTTTGTTATTTAAAGTGTTTATTCGGTTAATACGTGAAATTTTACCAGATATTATAGCTAACAAGTCTTTCTCGTCAAATGGCTTTGTTAAATAATCGTCTACTCCTAACATTTTTCCAAACCTAATATCTTTGGGAGTAGTACGCGCAGAAAGAAAAACGAAAGGAATTCGATTCCATCGTGATTCGTTAGATATCGCTCTAAAAAATTCATAACCATCCATTTCTGGCATCATTATGTCGCTAACGATAAGATCAGGAACTTGTTCAAGTTCCGAAAGAATTTTTAGAGCTTCTTTTCCGTTTTTTGCTGTAATTGGGTTATAATTGTTCGATTTTAACACTAAATTTAAGTTATACAACAAATCTACATTATCTTCAACTACAAGTATAAGAGGTTTCAAGGCGAATCTAATGGAATTTCATTTTAAATTTCTATTACAATAGAACTAGGGTTAGTTAGTATATATTTCTTTTTCAATTCTCGGAAAAAAAACATAAAAAATTGCCCCTTTTCCAAATTCGCTTTCAACATACACTTCTCCATTATGAAGTTCAATCAATTCTTTCGCAATAGATAATCCCAGGCCAGTTCCGGGGATATCACTTACCTGATCTGACCTAAAGAATCTCTGAAATATAGATGTAATATCTTTTTCTAAAATTCCAACTCCGTTATCTTCAATTTGGAATAAAACTCCATCCTTGGCATTAGGATTATATTTACCTTTGTAGTGATTAATAGTTTTAATTTCGATAATACTCTTTTCTTTTGAATACTTTATAGCGTTGTCAATAAATATACGAAATATTTGATCAACTTTCTTACTATCCCCATATAATTTGATGTCTTCACTAATGCCTACTTTAAAAGTTATATCTTTCTCGTTTCCAATTGGTTCCATCAGTGTTAAGATATCCTTAACAACTAGAGATGGCTGATATTCTTTCCATTCCATTTTAGCTTTCCTTTCATCTATTCTTGAAAGCGTTAGAATATCTTCGATCAAGTCTTTTAGAAGGTAAATATTTCTTGAGATTCCTTCTCTCAATTTTTTTTCGATTTCTGGAGTAATTTTATCAGAGTGGTTTTCTAAAAATTCAATCGATAGCGTTAATACGCTAATTGGTGTTCTTAATTCGTGAGAAACAGTAGAAACAAAACGGCCTAAGTCATCTTCCGCTTTTTTCCGAGCTGTTATATTCCTACCATATATATTTGCATATCCCCTATCTTTTATTGGAACAATGAAAAGATTATAAATTTGATCATTGATCATCAACTCAATTTCTAAATTTAGGTTCTCAGAAAGGGAATTTTTGACGTGTTCCTGTAAATCCTTAGGGATTATACTCCCTTCTCCGATTAAGAATAAATCTTGACTCATTTTATTTGCCAAAAGAATATATTTGTTACTTACTCTTAATATGGGGTTAGGATTTTCCAATGGAAACCTTGCCATATCCTCAACTTTTTCTTGCGCGATCTTACGTTCTGTTATATCGGTATAATTTTGTATAATTCCAACGAATTCGCCATTGGTGTTTTTATGAGGAACTGTTCTTACAAGACTTACAATCTTAGTACCGTCATCGAATTTAGTAACTAATTCGTATTCAAACTGGTCTTTTCCTTGTTGTATTTGATTCCTTGAGCAAAATTCGGTATTACATCGATGTTCGTACCCTAATTGAAGGTCGTAACATTTTTTACCTATAAGGTCTTCCTTGGATAAGCGGAAAAGAGAAGCGTATGTTTCATTAACCCGCAAGATTTCGCAATCATTACTAATCACCCTTAATGGTAGAGATGCGTTAAACATTTGGTTAAACTCAGAATATGCTTGTTCTAATTGGTTCGCTTTTTCAATCGAAGCTTCCTCACTCAGCTTCAATTTCCTAAATAATAAATCAAAGGGGGTTTCTATACCCAATTCGATTATTGCCTTATAGACAAAGAAAAAGGCAATTATTTTAAAAATATGACCAATATAATTTGAGAAATCAAATACATCAATATAGAATGTAAACGCTAATTCTGAAATCATTGTGGCAATTATGGATATTACAATTAAAAGAAATGTCTTTGGATCAAACTCGTCTTTATGCTTATATAAAACTATTAGTGTAACGAAAAGAATTATATCAATTACATATTCACTAATTATTTTAAACGGAGTTAGCCCCGGACCTTCGATATAGCAGACAGGGAAGAAACCCTGAAAAATTGAGGTTAATAAAATAAAAATGATAATGATATAGCTCACGAATAAATAACTGACTTTTATCTTTTTATTAATCATTAAGGAAGCAAATAAATATGAGAGTGCTTGCCAATATCGGGCTACAACCCATAGTTGTGTTGGAAGATTCTTATCAAATTCAGGGAATACACCCATTCCTGAGTAAGCTAAGGTGTGAATTAAATCGATTGCACTTATGAAAAGAACAGAAATCCCTAAAATCAAAAAGAAGGAGCTATTCATGTATTTTCTTGAGTGCCAACCAATAAGAAAAATACCTCCTGAAATAATAATACTAATTAATTCTGTAATAGAATGAAAGAGGAGATAATTGTTAAGACTTATTAGATAAGTGAGAAACAAACCTCCTATTAATATTACATACTCAATTAAATCTCGACGAAATTTCGATGCTTCTGAATCATTTTCCATGTTAAGAATATCTCCATTGTTAAGCACTATTTATCATTTCCTTTTTCCATTTTTTATATAGCCAATTTTTGAAAAACCGTATAAATCGATGTTTTGTAAATTTGGTAAGTGAAATTGTATGGAATTAATCTTTTCATAGTTCTGATCAAATCAGAAATCACGTTTTCATTAAATTTGGAATTTTTGAATTCCAAATCGGGATCATATTTATGTAAAAATATAGAAAAATCTATAGGAATCTTATGTTTGCTTAATAGAGTTACGATTTTACCCAAGTATTCTAATGAAATGTCATACCTCTCCCGATCCTGGATGTCTAAGACATAAATAAATTTCTTAGTTCCTTCTATATGGGTTTGAAAGTTGTTTAAATAGCTATCTCGGAACTGTTCTTGACCACCGAAATCCCAAATGGTATATTCTGAGCCTAAAGCTTGGAATTTATTGATCTTAACCCCTCTCGTGGGATTTAAGGATGAAAACGACGAAAGATTCTTCACACCCTTCAAGCATAATACGATAGATGTTTTACCGGAATTATCTAACCCCATGATTAATATTTTTTTTATGCTACTCGTTGGGTTTTCTCTCATCGCTGTTTTCATTTAAATAAGGTTTTTTTTTTTTTTTTAAATAAAGCGTATAGATTAACTGTAAAAATAAATATCTCAATTCTTTGAGTTTTTGTTTATTATTAATATAAACAAAAGGATCAGATTGAAAAAAGA